>NZ_JBSHAW010000015.1:46479-170470 GCF_053611685.1 Streptomyces sp. NPDC054786
CACGCTGGGCAGCGCGGCGAGCTGCCGCTCGGCTCCGTTCCGCAGTGCGGCGGCGGGCGCCACCGCCGCGGGCACCCGGGCCAAGTTGGTGGGGGGTTGGAGGCCCGCCCCCCCCCCCCCCCCGGGGGGGGGGGGGCGGGCTCGCCCCCGACCACCACCTTTGCCGCTCCTTTACGATGGAGTCTCCCCTCCCCCGAGTGAAAGGTGTGTGAGCGTCCAGCCATGGACGAGCCTCCTAGTTGTCGATCATCCTTTCGACAGAGCGCGAACCTCCCGATCCTGTTCGATCATGGGACGGAGGTGACTCGATGACCGACCTGCTCTTCCTGGGCGTGGCACTCCTTCTGACCCTGGCCTGTGGTGTCTTCGTCGCCGCCGAGTTCTCCCTGACGACCGTCGAGCGCAGCGACCTCGAACGCGCCGCCGAGCGCCATGACCGGGGCGCGGACAGCGCCCTCAAGGCGGTCCGCAGCCTCACCTTCCAGCTCTCCGGTGCCCAGCTCGGCATCACCGTCACCGGCCTGGTCATCGGCATGCTGTCCAAACCGGCCATCGCCACCCTGCTGGCGGGCCCACTGGACTCGATGGGCCTGCCCCATTCGGTGGCGGAGTCGGCCGCCCTGGTGCTCGGAACGGCGATCTCGACGGTCGTCCTGATGGTCGTCGGCGAGCTGGTCCCGAAGAACTGGGCCATCTCCAACCCGCTGGTCATCGCGAAGAAGGTGGCCACCGCCCAGCGCGGCTTCAGCGCCGCCTTCAAGCCGCTGATCCGGCATCTCAACAACGCCGCGAACCGCATGGTCCGCCGGATGGGCCTGGAGCCCGCCGAGGAGCTGGCCTCGGCGCGCGGCCCGCAGGAACTGGTGGCGCTGGCACGGCACTCCGCCAAGGAAGGCGCGCTGGAGCCCGACACCGCCGAGCTGTTCGTCCGCACCCTCAATCTCGCCGATCTGACCGCGGAGAACGTCATGACGCCGCGGGTGCAGGTGATCGCGCTGGAGGTGCAGTCCACCGCGGAGGACGTGGCCAATGCGACCCGGGCGACCGGGCTGTCCCGCTTCCCCGTCTACCGCGGCAGCCTGGACAGCGTCGTCGGGGTGGCGCACATCAAGGACGTCCTCGCCGTCCCGGCCGAGCGCCGTCCCCGGCACCCGGTCTCCGAGCTGGTGCGCGAGCCGCTGCTCGTGCCCACGACGCTGACCGTGGACCGGCTGCTGGACCGGCTCTCCGGCAAGCGCACGATGGCCGTGGTCATCGACGAATACGGCGGTACGGCCGGCGTGGTGACGCTGGAGGACATCGTCGAGGAAGTGGTCGGCGAGGTCCGCGACGAGCACGATCCGATGGAGACCCCCGATCTGGCGCCGGCCGGCACCGACGCCGAGGGCCGCAGCGTCTATCAGGCCGACGGCGCCGCCCGCACCGACCAGCTGGTACGGATCGGCCTGCGGCTGCCGGAGGGCCCGTACGAGACCCTCGCCGGCCTGATCGCCACCGAACTCGGCCGGATACCGGTCGCCGGCGACGCCCTGGAGGTGGCGGGCTGGCGGATGGATGTGCTCGATGCCACCGGCCACCGCGCGGCGCGCGTGCTGCTGCACGCCCCGCGCCTCGGCAGCACCGGCGAGCAGGAGAAGGAGGCCCGCCGATGACCGCGCTACAGCTTTTCGTGGGTCTGCTGACGCTGGTCGTCAACGCCTTCTTCGTGGGCGCCGAGTTCGCCCTGATCTCGGTGCGCCGCAGTCAGATCGAGCCGTACGCCGAGCGCGGTGACCGCCGGGCGACCAGCGTGCTGTGGGGTCTGCAGCATGTCTCGGCCCTGCTGGCGGCCGCCCAGCTGGGCATCACCCTGTGCACCCTGGTGCTGGGCGCGGTCGCCGAGCCGGCCATCGCGCACCTCCTGGAGCCGGTGTTCCATGCGGTGGGGATCTCGGAGACGCTGATCCACCCGATCTCGTTCGTGATCGCGCTGTCGCTGGCCACCTATCTGCACATGCTCTTCGGCGAGATGGTGCCGAAGAACGTCGCACTGGCCGAGCCGGTCCGCAGCGCCCTGATGCTCGGGCCGCCGCTGGTCGCGCTGACCCGGGCGCTGCGCCCGGTGATCTTCGCGATCAACGCACTCGCCAATGTGCTGCTCAAGCTTTTGCGGGTGGAGACCAGGGACGAGGTCGCCGCGACGTTCTCGGACGACCAGTTGGCGAAGATGGTCGAGGATTCGCGGGCGGCCGGACTGCTCGACGAGCGGGCGCAGGAGCGGCTGCGGGACGCCCTGGAGCTGGGCCGCCGCCCGGTCAGGGACGTGGTGCTGCCGGTCGAGAAGGTCGTCTCCGCGCGGATGGGGATCTCCCCCGAGGAGCTGGAACAGCTGGCCGCCGAGTCCGGCTTCTCCCGCTTCCCCGTCGTCGACGACACCCGCCGCATCCTCGGCTATCTGCACGTCAAGGACGCGCTGGACGCCACCCCCCGCACTGTGCCGTTCCCGGTGTCCGCGCTGCGCCCGATCGCCCGGGTCAAGGCCTCGACGCCGCTGGACGACGTGCTGACGGCGATGCGCGGATCCCGTACGCATCTGGCCGCGGTGATCGGCGACGACGGGCGGCTGGCCGGGCTGGTGACGATGGAGGACGTGCTCCGGGAGCTGGTGCTGCAGCGGCCCGCGGCCTGACGAGGGGCCCGGGTCGGGCTGTCCTTCGAGGAGAAGTGGTGGAGCACCGCGGCCTTTTGGACAGCCCGGCCCGCTCGGCGATCGCCGACAGCGACGTGGCGGGGTAACCGCGAGTGGAGATCAGGTCGAGGGTGGCGTCGATGAGCTGCCGGCGGCCCCGCTCGGTGAAGGTCACCGCGTGGGGACCGGCACCCCGGCGAGGAGTCATCGCGCGTCCACCCGTACTCCTCCTCGCCCTTTCGACGAGATCGGGCCGTACACCGCAGGCGCTACGCGCATCTCGGGGGGCCGGGGCATACCGCTCGGTATGTCGAGCGGTAGGATCGCCGGGCCATGGAAATGAATGCTCGTTACACCAGTTACGTCGCGGTCGGCGACAGCTTCACCGAAGGAATGTCGGACGGCCGGCCGGACGGCTCGTACCGCGGCTGGGCCGATCTGCTCGCCGCCCGGCTGGCGGCCGGCTCGCCCGGCTTCCGGTACGCCAACCTCGCGGTGCGCGGCAAGCTCATCGGGCAGATCGCCGACGAGCAGTGCGGGCCGGCGTCCGCGATGGGCGCCGACCTGGTGACGCTGGTCGGCGGGCTCAATGACGTCCTGCGGCCCAAGTGCGAGGTGGACCAGGTGTGCGCGCGGTTCGAGGAGGCCGCCGGGCAGCTGGCCAGGGGCGGCGGCCGGCTGGTGCTGATGCGCAGCCCGGGACGGCAGGGGCCGGTGCTGGCGCGCTTCCGGCCGCGCATGGAGCAGCTGTTCGCACGGATCGACGAGGTGGCAGCGCGGCACGGTGCGGTGGTCGTGGACCTGTACGCCTCGCAGGCGCTGTCCGACCCGCGGCTGTGGGCCGATGACCGGCTGCATCTGAACGCCGAGGGGCACCGCCGGGTGGCGGAGGCCGTCTGGCAGGCGCTCGGACTGCCCGCCGAGTCGGACTGGGACGCGCCGCTGCCGGCCGCCGCGCCGCCGGGCTGGGGTGCGCGGCGCGCCGCGGATCTGCGCTTCGCGCGCGAGCATCTGGTGCCGTGGATAGGCCGGCGGCTCACCGGCCGCTCGTCGGGGGACGGCCGCCCGGCCAAGCGCCCCGAGCTGCTGCCGTACGAGGGCTGAACGTCCGCTCTTCGCCGGTGCCGCACCGGCCGGCGCGGCTTGGAGGAACGTACAGCCAGGACCGGGGCGCTGGCCTGCGTAAACCGCCAGTAGACTCTCACCACGTGACTGCTGTGTCTGCGAAGCCTCGCATCCCCAATGTCCTGGCCGGCCGCTATGCCTCCACGGAGCTGGCCGTCCTGTGGTCCCCCGAGTACAAGGTCAAGCTGGAGCGGAAGCTGTGGCTTGCCGTGCTGCGCGCCCAGAAGGACCTGGGGGTGGAGGTCCCCGAGCAGGCCCTGGCCGACTACGAGCGGGTCCTGGAGACCGTCGACCTGGCCTCCATCGCCGAGCGCGAGAAGGTCACCCGGCACGACGTCAAGGCCCGCATCGAGGAGTTCAACGCCCTCGCCGGCCATGAGCAAGTCCACAAGGGCATGACCTCCCGCGACCTGACGGAGAACGTCGAGCAGCTGCAGGTGCGGCTGTCCCTGGAGCTGATGCGGGACCGTACGGTCGCCGTGCTGGCGCGCCTGGGCTCGCTGGCCGCCCAGCACGCCGAGCTGGTGATGGCGGGCCGCTCGCACAATGTCGCCGCACAGACCACGACGCTGGGCAAGCGCTTTGCGACCGCGGCCGATGAGCTGCTGGTGGCGTACGCCCGGCTGGAGGACCTGCTCTCCCGCTACCCGCTGCGCGGCATCAAGGGCCCGGTCGGCACCGCTCAGGACATGCTCGACCTGCTCGGCGGCGGACCTCACGGGGCAGCCAGGCTCGCCGACCTGGAGCAGCGGATCGCCGCGCACCTCGGCTTCGGCCAGGCCTTCACCTCCGTCGGCCAGGTCTACCCGCGCTCGCTCGACTACGACGTGGTGACCTCGCTGGTGCAGCTGGCCGCCGCCCCCTCGTCGCTGGCCAAGACCATCCGTCTGATGGCCGGGCACGAGCTGGTCACCGAGGGCTTCAAGCCCGGCCAGGTCGGCTCCTCGGCGATGCCGCACAAGATGAACACCCGCTCCTGCGAGCGGGTCAACGGCCTGATGGTGATCCTGCGCGGCTATGCCTCGATGGCCGGTGAGCTCTCCGGTGACCAGTGGAACGAGGGCGATGTGTCCTGCTCCGTGGTGCGCCGGGTCGCGCTGCCCGACTCGTTCTTCGCGCTGGACGGCCTGCTGGAGACGTTCCTGACCGTGCTCGACGAGTTCGGCGCCTTCCCCGCCGTCATCGCCCGCGAGCTGGACCGCTACCTGCCCTTCCTCGCCACCACGAAGGTGCTGATGGGCGCCGTACGTGCCGGTGTGGGCCGCGAGGAGGCGCACGAGGCGATCAAGGAGAACGCGGTCGCCTCGGCGCTGGCCATGCGCGAGCAGGGCGCGGAGCGCAACGAGCTGCTGGACAAGCTGGCCGCGGATGCGCGGATCCCGCTGGACAAGGCGCAGTTGGACGCCCTGATGGCGGACAAGCTCTCCTTCACCGGCGCGGCGGCCGGCCAGGTGGCGTCCGTCGTCGCCCGGATCGAGGAGATCGCCAAGCAGCACCCGGAGGCCGCGGCGTACACCCCCGGCTCGATCCTCTGACGCGAGGGCCCGTGCGCTTCACCCCCGAAGAGCTGGAAGCCGCTCGCGACCGCCTCGTCCCGGACGTGGCCGCGAGCGGCCTTCGCGTGCTCTTCTGCGGTATCAATCCCGGGCTGATGACGGCGGCCACCGGCCACCACTTCGCCCGTCCCGGCAACCGCTTCTGGCCGGTCCTGCACGCCGCCGGGTTCACCCCGCGCCGGTTCCGGCCCGCCGAGCAGGAGGAGTTGCTCACCCTCGGCCTCGGCATCACCAACGTCGTGGCCCGGGCGACCGCCAAGGCCGACGAGCTGACCGCACAGGAGTACCGCGAGGGCGGCCGGCTGCTGGCCGAGAAGGTGGCCCGGCTGCGCCCGCGCTGGCTCGCCGTCGCCGGTGTCACGGCCTATCGCGTCGCCTTCAACGACAAGCACGCCGCGATCGGCCCGCAGGAGCGCACACTGGGCGGCACCCGTATCTGGGCGCTGCCCAACCCGAGCGGGCTGAACGCCCATTGGACGCCGGCGACCCTGGCGGAGGAGTACGGACGGCTGCGCGCGGCGGCGTTCGCGGCCGACGACGACGCGTGAGACGCTGACGGCGGGTGCCCGGCGCGGGTGAGGGACCGCGCGCCGCGCCTGTGGGCGGCACCGGGCGCTCGGCCACCGTTCGGCTGCGCGTCATCTACAAGCCGTGTACATGCCAGCGTGGCGGTTCTACGCTATCGCCGCCCGCGCACCCCCCTCTCCCGTACGGAGGCCCCCGTGCCTGCTCCGTCGTCCCCGCCTTCCGCCTCCTCCTCCCACCGCATCCGCCGCTCGCGCCGTCGCAGGGCCGGCGCGCTCGCCGGGGCGTTCGCCCTCGCCACCACCGGACTCGGCCTCTGGGCGGGCACCGGCTTCGGCGCCGAGCCGGCCGCAGCCGCCGTGCCCACCCCCGACCATGTGGTCGTGGTCGTCTTCGAGAACCACGCCTACAGCCAGGTGATCGGCAGCTCCGGCGCCCCGTACATCAACTCCCTGGTCTCCGGGGGCGCCAGCCTGACCGCGTCCTATGCCGAGACCCACCCCAGTCAGCCCAACTACTACGCCCTCTTCTCCGGCGACACCCAGGGCGTCACCGACGACAGCTGCGTCGACCCGGGGTTCAGCAATGCCCCCAACCTCGCCTCCGAGGTGACGTCGGCCGGCAAGTCCTGGGCGAGCTACAACGAGTCCCTGCCGTCCGAGGGCTCCACCACCTGCAAGAGCGGCAAGTACGCGCAGAAGCACAACCCGTGGTTCGGCTTCAGCAATGTCTCCACCGGCTCGGCGCACACCTTCGACGCCTTCCCCACCGACTTCTCGAAGCTGCCCACCGTCTCCTTCGTCGTCCCGAACCTGTGCAGCGATATGCACGACTGCTCGGTGTCCACCGGAGACACCTGGCTGAAGGACCATCTGAAGGCCTACGCCGACTGGGCCAAGACCCACAACAGCCTGCTGCTGCTCACCTTCGACGAGGACAACCGGCTCAGCGGCAACCGCATCCCCACCGTGCTCTACGGCCAGCCGGTCACGGCCGGCGCCACCTCCGCCACCGCCTACAACCACTACGACGTACTGCGCACCCTTGAGGACATGTACGGCACCTCGCATGCGGGGAACGCCGCCGACGCCAAGGACATCAGCGGCATCTGGGCCGGCTGAGGTGTATCTCGCGGACCGCCGCTCCGCCCCCTCGGCCGCTGCGTCGCCGGGTGAACGGCGCGCCGGAACGGACCGCCGTCCGGGCCGGCGCGCCGCGTCCACCCTCCCCTCGACGGTGCTCGTCCTGGGCACCGTCAGCCTCATCACCGACATCTCCTCGGAGATGGTCACCGCCGTGCTCCCGCTGTACCTCGTCACCGAACTCGGCCTGTCCCCTTGGGGGTTCGGTGTGCTGGACGGGGTCTACAACGGGGTGAGTGCGCTGGTCCGGCTGGTGGGTGGCCGGCTGTCGGACCGGGGCGGGGGCGGCGGTCACAAGGCGGTGGCCGCGGTGGGATACGGACTCTCCGCCCTCTGCAAGCCGTTGCTGCTGGTGGTGCACTCGCTGCCGTTGATCGGGGCGGTGCTGGCGGTGGACCGTACGGGCAAGGGCCTGCGGACCGCGCCACGGGACGCGATGATCTCCCTCGCCGCCGAACCGGGCGCCCGTGGACGGGCGTTCGGGGTGCACCGGGCCATGGACACGGCGGGCGCACTGTGCGGGCCGCTGGTGGCGTTCGTGCTGCTGCGGGCGGCGGCGGAAGGCTATGACGCGGTCTTCACGGTCAGCTTCTGTGTGGCCGTACTGGGCGTGGTCGTCCTGCTGCTGTTCGTCCCGCGCCGCGCCCCGGCCGCCGCCAAGGACGCCGCCGAGCGGGCTCCGGCCGGTCCCCGGACGCCGGTGCGCGCTCTGCTGGGGCGGCCGGAGGTACGCCGGCTGACGGGGTGTGCGGTGTTGCTGGGGCTGACCACCGTCAGCGACTCCTTCCTGTATCTGACGCTGCAGCGGCGGCTGGATCTGCCGACGGCGTGGTTCCCGCTGCTTCCGCTGGGCACGGCCGCGGCATTTCTGCTGCTGGCGGTGCCGTTGGGGGCCGTCGCCGACCGGATCGGCCGCCGGCGGCTGTTCCTGGCCGGCCATCTGGCGCTGCTGTGTGCCTACGGGCTGCTGCTGGCACCGCCGGCCGGCGGTGCGGCGCTTGTCTGTGCCGTGCTGGTGCTGCACGGCACGTTCTATGCGGCGACCGACGGAGTGCTGGCGGCGGCGACCGCCGATGCGGTGCCCGAGGATGCCCGCGGCAGCGGGCTGGCCGTGGTGCAGACCGGCCAGACCGCCGCTCGCTTCGTCTGTTCCCTCGCCTTCGGCGCCGCCTGGACCGCCTGGGGTGACCGCACCGCCGTCCTGTCCGCCGCCGTCGGCCTGGCGCTCGCCGCGGCCCTCAGCGCATCCCTTCTGCGCCGTGCGGTCCCTGCGCCGGCCCCGAACTCCCCCTCGGAGCAAGCACGGTGAACCACACCCCCTTGAGCCGCCGAGCGCGCCTGTACCTCCTGCTCGCCACCGTCCTCGTGCTCGGCGGCGTCGCTGTCGGCGCGACCCTGCACGCCGCAGGGCGCGCTGCCCGCAAGGACCACACCCGGGCGGGCGGGCCCGCGGTGACCTCCGGAGCCGTACGTCTGGACGACCCGCACCGCAGCCTGTTCCGCACCATGGCCTGGGGCCCGCACCGCGACGAGATCAGCGCCGTCCCGGCCGGCCGACCGACCGGCCCGCGCACCGCATCCGGCATCCGCTGCCTGCGCTTCCACGCGGCCGGCGGCACCGGCCTCTGTCTCCAGGCCGTCCACGGCACGCTCCGCGACACCTACCGGGCCGTGGTCCTCGACCACCACCTGCACCCGCTGCGCCACTACGACCTGGCCGGCACCCCCACCCGCGCCCGGGTCTCCCCCAGCGGCCGTACCGTCGCCTGGACCGTCTTCGTCAGCGGTGACTCCTACGCGGGATCCGCCTTCTCCACCCGCACCTCCGTCGTCGACACCCGCGGCCGGCATCCGGACCTCAACCTGGAGACCTATGCACTGACCGTCGACGGTCATCCGGTGCACGCGGCCGACATCAATATCTGGGGCGTCACCTTCGCCGACGACACCCACTTCTACGCCACCGCCGCGACGGCCGGAAAGACCTACCTCGTCCGCGGCGACCGCACCACCCGCACCCTCCGGGCGCTGCACCCGAACGTCGAGTGCCCGTCGCTGTCCCCCGACGGGAGCCGCCTGGCGTACAAGAAGCGCGTCAAAGGCGCCGACCCGGACGCCCCATGGCGTTTGTACGTGCTCGATCTGCGCACCTTGCGCGAGACCGCGACCGGCGAACAGCGCAACGTCGACGACCAGGCCGTCTGGCGCGACGACCACACCCTGGTCTACTCCCTGCCGGGCGACTTCGGCTCGGACCTGTGGACCGTCCCCGCCGACGGCACCGGCACCCCGCACCTGCTCGTCACCGCTGCGCTCGCTCCCGTCTTCCCCCGCTGACACCGCATCCGCCTCATCTCCCCTCCCCCACCGCCACCAGCAGTTGGAAGGGCAGCTCACGGTCGCCCTGCCCCACGCCCACCCCGATCCAGCGGCCCTCCACCCGCCAGCCGTGCATCTGCGGGACATATCCGCACAGCGTGTCCAGCGGCGGACGGACGGGTATCCCCCTCGCCGTCCGTTCCAAGTGGTCGGCGAGATCGATGGCTTCGGGCTCGCCCCACCGTAAGGACAGCGCCTGCACCAGCGCCGTCAGCTCGTCCTCGAACTCCTCCGCGGCCTCGGCCACCTCGGCGAGGTCCGCGTCCCAGAAATCCTGACTGACCCGCAGGCCGGCTATGTGGAACCCGGGCCCGCTCTCGACCATGGCGGACCGGCCCGGAACGGCGGGGAACTCCCGGATCCGCAACCGGTCTATGGCGGCCAGATATGCGTCAATGGTCATGCCGTCAGTAAACCGCCCGGGTCTGACAATTGGCCTTCCCGGACCGTGCGGACGCACCTCGGCGCGCTGCCGGGAACGCCGGCGCCGGGGTCATGTCGCTGCCGTGAGGCCGTTGATCATGCGGTCGAGAAGACGGTCGAAAGCGGCTTGCGGGGCCGGGTCGCCGCTCGTCGCCTCCAGGGCTTGCGCAAGATGAGGAAAACCGCCTCCGGCGGCAACGGACCGGAGGTGGCGCGCCTGCGTGTCGAGGAGTTCGCCAGAGGTGCGGCCGGCGGCCTCGACCGTCCGCTCCTGGGCGAGTTCGTACAGGACGTGGCTGGCCACGAAGCCGGTGAGCACGCTGAAGGTCTCCAGCATCGCCCGGGCATCCAGGCCGACGGGGGCGAGCACGGCGAGGGTGTGCTCCCAGACGGCGAGGGTGTTCGGGCCGAGCGTCTGCTGTGCGGGCAGTGCGCCGGGCAGCCAGGGGTGACGGTGCATGATCGCGCGCTGCTCGTGGGCGATCTCCCGAAGGTCGGCGCGCCAGTTGCCGGAGGGGCCGGGCGGCAGCCGGTGGTCGCCGCTCACGTGGTCGATCATGAGCTCCAGCAGTGTCTCCTTGTTGGGGACGTAGCTGTAGAGGGACATCGTGCCCGCCCCGATCCGGGACGCGACCGCGCGCATCGTGACGGCGGCGAGTCCTTCGGCGTCGGCGAGGGCAACGGCCTCGGCAGTGATCGCGGCGCGGTTGTGCGCCGGCGGCCTGCCCCGTCGCGGGCGTTCGGCCTGCGACCAGAGCAGCTCGGGATCCACACCGGCAGGACGGCCGGATGAGCCTGTACGGGGCACGGCAACCTCTCCTCATTCCTTGCGGCCATCCCACCACACGCTATTCTCGTACAACGTACTGGAAATGACCTGCCCAGGAATCGAGGCCCCATGACGACGGCGACACACCACGCGTCAGCGAAGAAGCCGCCCCTGCACGCCCGGGTCATGCGGCGCTCCTTCCGGGGCCTGCCTCCCAAGCTCCACGACATCGCCTACGAGCCCGACCTCGTGGTGCCGGCCGCCGACGGCAGCGCACTGCTGACCGACCACTACTTCCCCCTGGCCGACGGCGACTTCCCCACGCTCCTGGTCCGCTCGCCGTACGGCCGGCACTTCCCCTGGGCGCCGATGTACGGCGTGCTCTTCGCCGAACAGGGCTTCCACGTCGTCCTGCAGAGCTGCCGCGGCACGGGGGGATCCGGCGGCGAGTCCGCGCTGTGGGAACACGAGGCCGCCGACGGGCAGGCCGCCGTCGCCTGGCTGCGCGAGCAGCCCTGGTTCTCCGGCGCGCTGGGCACGATCGGCGCCAGCTACCTCGGCTACGCGCAGTGGGCGCTCGCCGCGGACCCGCCGCCGGAACTGCGCGCGATGGTGGTCCAGGTCGGCCTGCACAACCTGCACGGCTACTTCTACCCAGGAGGCGCGTTCGCCCTGGAGGGCGCCCTTGCCACCTCCATGGGCCGGGTGTATCAGCACCGCGGCACAGCGAGGTTTCTGTGGGCCGCGCTGCGGCTGCAACGCCACGCACGCAGGATCACGCGCACCCTTCCCCTCGGCGAGACGTATGCGCCCGGGCTGGGCGGACGGGTGCCGTTCCTGGAGGAGGCGATGGCCCACCCCGACCCGGAGGACGCGCACTGGCAAGGAGCGGACTTGGGGACCGTGGCCGCACGTGTGCAGGTACCGACCGGCCTGATCACCGGCTGGCACGATGTGCTCCTCGACCAGACCCTGCAGCAGTACGGCAGGCTGCGGCGCGCCGGCTGCGACACCGCCCTGCTCGTCGGCCCCTGGACGCACCACTCCGCACTGCAGCAGGGCTGGCCCGAGGTCTTCTCGGAAAGCCTCGCCTGGTTGCGGGCCCACCTGTGCGACGACCCGTCAGGCCTGCGGAAGACGAGGGCGCGCGTCCATGTGGGCGGCCGGCAGGCATGGCAGGACCTCCCCGACTGGCCCCCCGCGACGCCGGGCCACCGCTGGTACCTCGACGGCGACGGCACACTGCGCACCCGGATGCCCGAGAACGCGTCGGCGCCGCTGTCCTTCCGCTACGACCCGGCCGACCCGACCCCTTCGGTCGGCGGCCCCCTGCTGTCCCCCAAGGCCGGGTGTCAGGACAACACCGCCCTGGAAGCCAGGGACGACGTGCTGACCTTCACCACCGCACCGCTGACCGAGCCGGTCCACCTCTTCGGGCCGGTCGGCGTGGAACTACGGGTCAGCACGGACACCGGGCACGCCGACATCTTCGCCCGACTCTGCGACGTCGACGGCCGGGGCCGCTCCACCAACGTCTGCGACGGTCTGCGAAGGCTGCAGCCCGTCGACACCACGGAACCCACCGGAACCGCACCGGCCGCCGTCACGGTGGCGATGAGTTCCACGGCCTACTGCTTCCCCGCCGGACACCGGATCCGTTTGCAGGTCAGCGGCGGCGCCCACCCACGCTTCGCCCGCAACACCGGCACCGGCGAACCTCCGGCGACGGCCACCCGGCTCATACCGGCCGACGTCTCGCTCCACCACCCGTCCGCACTCGTTCTCCCCGTCGCGGACGGGGAGTTCGCCGGCCCGGCCTCTGACAGCTGACGGGAGCACCCGCGCCTTCGCCGTCATGGGCGGCGAAGGCGCCGTCCGCACCGGTGGACGACATGGAGCGAGACGGTCGTTCGACGACGAGTTCACTGCGGTGCCACCTTCCGGACGGAGCATGGTCACGTACGGCCGTGGGCCCGTACGGAACGCGCTGTCGCGCAGCGGCGTCCGTCGTGGGCGGGTGCGGTTGGGGTGCGGGTACGGGCAGGGCCAGCCATCGGCCCGCGTGGGTGCTCAGGACGCGCACCGGGAGCCGTGCCCTGGACGGCGTCCGTGCGGTTCGGCGAGGCGGCCTCGGGCCATGGTGCGGCGAGCCACCGGTGCGCCGCCCGGCCGCCCGCTCCGGGGCTCGCCGCCCACCCGGTGACCGGCTACGATCCGCCACACACGCAAAGTGAGGGAGACGAACGTTGGGGCGGCTCACCGGCGGGGACCCCTCCCTGCTGCGACGGATCAACTCCGCTGTGGTGCTGCACGCGCTGCGCGCCGCGGACTCCCCCACGCTCACCCATCTCGTCCAGGTGACGGGCCTGTCCCGGCCGACGGTCGAGGGCGTGGTCGAGGGGCTCATCGAGACCGGCCTGGTGGTCGAGGCGGCCGCCGAGGAGGGCGAGACGCGCCGCCAGGGGCGGCCGGCCCGCCGGTTCCGGTTCCGTACGGAGGCCGGTCATCTGCTGGGCATCGAGATCGGGCCGCACCGCATCGCGGCCCTGCTGTCCGATCTGAGCGGCCGGGTGCTGGACACCGCGCAGCGCCCCGTGGAGGAGACCGCACCGGCCGATGAGCGGCTGGAGCGGGTCCGGGCCGTGGTGGCCGATCTGCTGCGCCGCACGGGCGTGCCCCGCAGTTCGCTGCGGGCCGTCGGCGTGGCCGGCCCCGGCATCGTGGAGGCGGACGGGACCGTACGGCTGAGCACGGCGCTGCCGGGCTGGACCGGACTGCCGCTGGGTGAGCGGCTGCGGCGGTCGTTCCGCTGCCCGGTGCTGGTCGAGAACGACGCGAATGCCGCCGCGGTGGCCGAACACTGGCTGGGGGCGGCCACCGGCTCCGATGACATCGTTTTCGTGCTGGCGGGGCTCAGCCCGGGAGCCGGCTCGCTGATCGGCGGACGCCTGCACCGCGGCTTCGGCGGGGCCGCCGGGGAGATCGGCGCCCTGCATCTGCTCGGCCGCGAGGCGACCCCGGAAAAGCTGCTGTCGACGACCGGCGAGCCGCTGCACCCCCTGGACGAGGCGCAGGTCGCGGCCGTCTTCACGGCGGCGCGGAGGGGCGACGCACAGGCCCGGGAGGCGGTCGACCGCTTCCTCCGCCGGCTGGTGCACGATGTCGCGGCCCTGGTGCTGGCCCTCGACCCGGAGCTGGTGGTGATCGGCGGCTGGGCGGCGAGGCTGGACGGCGTACTGGAGCCGCTGCGCGGGGAGTTGGCGCGCTACTGTCTGCGCCCGCCGCAGGTCGCCCTGTCACAGCTGGGCGAGGCGGCGGTCGCCACCGGGGCGCTGCGGCTCGCACTCGATCATGTGGAGGGCGAACTCTTCGCGGTGGAGGGGACGGTGACGGGCCGTCATCCGCGCCGCGACGCGGTGACGGGCCGCCGCTGACCCGAAGGGCCGTACGGGATGCCGTTACCCCGCGGCGCATGTCGGGCCGCCCCCCGGCTGCGGCCACACGCGAACGGGCCCACCCCGGAGCGCTGTCCGGAGTGGGCCCGTACCTCGGCCCCGGGCGGCTCAGCCCGCGAGCAGGGCGACCGCGTCGCTCTCGCCGAAGGTCAGACGGCAGGTGTCCGCACGGTAGGTGGAGACCGCAACGGCGGTCGTGCGGCCCCCGGAGACATAGCGGGTGGTGACCACCAGGACGGGCGCGCCGGGCAGCCGGTCCAGCTGCTTGGCGTCCTCCGCACGGGCCGAGCCGAGTTCGACGGTACGGTCCTGGCCGTCCAGCTCCAGCGTCTGCAGCTCGTGCAGCACCGCGCGGGCCCGGGCCGGGGCGCCGAGCGAGGCCGCCCGCACACAGTCCGGGACCGCGGCCGCCGGGACGTACAGCAACTCGGCGGCGACGGGCTGACCGTGCGTGACCCTGCTGCGTCGGACGATGTGCACCGGCTCGCCGGGGGCCGTCGCCAGCAGGCCGGCCACCGCGGCGGGCACCGTTTCGCTCTCAACGGCGTCGACCGGCTGCCAGTCGTCGCCCGCGGCGCCCGGCCAGGTGTGGCGGACGGGGTCGACGGCCACGCCGACCCGCGGCGGTGCGACCGTGGTGCCCACTCCACGGCGGCGCTGGAGTCTGCCTTCCAGCTCCAGCTGTTCGAGCGCCTGCCGCAGCGTGGCCCGGGCGACACCGAACCGCGCCGCCAGATCACGCTCGTTGGGCAGAATCTCGCCGACCGCGAACTCCGAGTCCAGCGCATCGCTGAGCACGGTCTTGAGGTGCCAGTACTTCGGCTCCGGCACCGTTTCGAGCTGCGTGGTCCCCACCCTGTCCTCCGCACTGGCCGTTACCGGGGCTGCGCCCCCATGGGGCTCGGGCCCACACGCAAGGCGCTGTCTTCGCGGCCCTCCTGCGCACCCGATCTTCGCGGGCCCGCACCGTCGCGTGCCCGCCTGCGCGTCCGCACCTCGCGGGCCCGCCTGCGCGCCCGATTATGAGCGCTTCTTTATTAAAGGTTGTTGCAGTATCCCGACGATATGGCTGCCTCCACCCTTGGTCAAGACCAATCCGGCATCCGTTTCGGCTCTCGGCGACCGCCCGCACCCGCCGCCCCGGCCACGCGCTCCGCACCACGGTTCGCTACCGTCACCAGCATGCTCGCCCTGCTGCACACCTCGCCCGTTCACGTCCCGGTCTTCGACGCCCTGCGCGACGAGGAGGCCCCCGGCCTGGCGATGCATCACCTCGTACGCCCCGAACTCCTGGACCGGGCAAGGGCGCAGGGACCCGACGCCGTGGCGGACGACCTCTCCGCCGAGCTGGCGGCGGCGGCCCGCCACGGTGCGCGGGCAGCGCTGTGCACATGCTCGACGATCGGTTCGGTCGCCGAGACTGCCGGTGCGGCGCTGGGCCTCCCGGTCCTCCGGGTGGACCGTCCGATGGCCGCGGCCGCCGTCGCCACCGGCCCGCGTATCGCCGTACTCGCCACAGTGGAAAGCACCCTCGTCCCCACGAAGGCCTTGATCACGCAGGAGGCCGACCGGGCCGGCCGCGGGATCACCGTGCGTACCGTGCTGGTGCCGGGCGCCTGGGAGCGCTTCGAGGCCGGCGACAGCGACGGCTATCTGGCGGCGGTCGCCTCCGCCGCCCAGGAGATCCGGGACGCCGACGTGATCGTCCTGGCGCAGGCCTCCATGGCACCGGCGGCCGAGGGGCTCGATGTCGGTGTGCCGGTGCTGGCCGGCCCGCGGACCGGTCTGCGGGCCGCCGCTCAGCTGGTCGCGAGGGACGCCAGCTTCTCCGGGTTGCGGACGACATAGACCGTCTGGATCTTGTCGTCCTGGACGCCGAGCTGGATGACGGAGTCCGGCACACCCCCGAGGTGCGCCAACAGCGCGATCCCGCCGTTGAGTTCGAGGAGGGTGAACTCCATGCCGGGCGGCACGGAGCTGGCGACGCCGAAGAGGAAGCGTGCGACCTTGTCCGCGGACTCGATGATCCGCAGCGGGGCCTTGGCCTTCCCTCCGCTGTCCCCGACCAGCCGCGCGTCCGCCGCCAGCAGGTTCAGCAGCCCCGCCAGATCGTCGCCGGCCGCCGCGGCCAGAAACCGCTCGGTCAGCTCGCGCTGCCGGTCCTGATCGACCTCGAAGCGGGGTCTGCCCTCCTCGACATGCCGCCGGGCGCGGCCCGCCAGTTGGCGTACCGCGGCCTCACTGCGGTCGAGGGCGGTGGCGATCTCCGCGTACGGATAGCCGAAGGCCTCGCGCAGCACGAACACGGCGCGCTCCAGAGGGGAGAGCGACTCCAGGACGACGAGCACCGCGAGGGTGACGGATTCGTGGAACACCGCGCGGTCCGCGGTGTCCGGGGTGGTACCGCCGAGGTCGGTCACCAGCGGCTCCGGAAGCCAGGGGCCCACATAGGACTCGCGCCGCGACTGGACCTGGCGCAGCCGGTCGATGGCCAGCCGGGTGGTGATCCGTACGAGGAAGGCGCGCGGCTCGCGCACCTCCGCCCGGTCCGCTCCCGACCAGCGCAGCCATGCGTCCTGCACCACGTCCTCGGCATCGGCCACCCGGCCGAGCATCCGGTAGGCCACCCCGAACAGCACGGGGCGGTGCTCCTCGAAGACATCGGTGAGATCGGTCGTGGAATCGCTCAGCACCCCTCCATCCCACCGGCCCGCCTCCGCCGTGTCCAGCGGAAACCGCACTGTGCGGCGGAGCGGGAGCGTGGTGTGCGGCACATCCCGTACACGCCCCGGCCGCCCCATACCGCTCAGTAGCCTCAGCTGGCATCGTGTCAGCGCATGCCAGGCACCACCGCACCCCTCAAGGAGTTCTGATGGCCACCCCGGTCTCCTTCGCCCGTGTCACCCCCGCGGACCGGCCGCCGTTCACGGTCGCGTACGAGCGCAAGGGCGCGGGCGACCCCGTCGTCCTGCTGCACGGCATAGGCCACCATCTCCAGGCCTGGCGCCCGGTCTGCGACATCCTGGCCGCCTCCCATGAGGTCATCGCCCTCGATCTGCCGGGCTTCGGCGCCTCCCCCGCGCTGCCCGGCGGTTCTTCCTACGAGCTGTCGTCGGTCGTCCCGCTGCTCATCGCGGCGTTCGAGGAGCTCGGGGTCGACCGTCCGCATGTGGTGGGGAACTCGCTGGGCGGGCTGCTCGCCCTGGAGCTGGGCCGCGAGCGGGCCGTCCGGTCGGTCACCGCCCTCTCGCCCGCGGGCTTTTGGACCCCGGCCGAGCGGCGGTACGCCTTCGGCGTGCTGCGCGGCATGTACGCCGGGGCACAGGCACTGCCCCACCCGGTGGTGGAGACCCTGGCCCGCACCGCGCTCGGCCGCGCCTCGCTGACCGGCACCATCTACGCCCACCCCGGCCGTCGTTCGGCCGCAGCCGTCGTGGCGGAGACCCGGGCGCTGCGCGAGGGACCCGGTTTCGTGCCGACGCTGGCGGCCGGCCGGGAGGTGCGGTTCACCGCCGATGTGCCGGACCTCCCGGTGACCATCGGCTGGGGCAGCCGGGACCGCCTGCTGCTGCGCCGCCAGGGCGTGCGCGCCAAGCACACGATTCCGGGCGCGCGGCTGGTTCGGCTGCCGGGCTGCGGGCATGTGCCGATGCACGACGATCCGGCGCTGGTGGCGCGGGTCATCCTCGACACCGTGACCCAGGAGGCGGCCTGAACGGCTCAACCAGGCCCAGGCGCTGCTTCCGGAGACGTTCGGCCGCGGCCGGATCACGGGCCGGCGATACGGAGCGCGGCGGAAGCGTGGGACGGCTCGCGGTGTCACCTTCCCCGGAGCCTCCGCTGCGGCGGCGCGAACCGGGACCGTAAACGTCCCGGCAACGTCCTGGCGATCGGCCCGTGGTCTTGCGACCATGGCCCGGGTCCGGTGGGTCGCAGGGCCCCGACCCGCCCGGCCGAAGGGCGCACCGCGGGCCGCGAACGGGCCGCTGTTCATCGTCCGTTCGACTGCGGGGCACCGGACAGCGATACGAACGGGGCGGCAGTGAAGTCGGTCGAGGCATGGAGGTTGGACATGGCGCAGGGATCCGGCGGCGGCTTCGGACGGCGGTCGCTGCTGCAGGGCGCGGCGGCCGGCTCGGCGGTGCTGGCACTGCCCGCAATCTCCTGTGCCGCGCCGGCGCAGGCCCGCAGCGGGCGGCCGAGCGCCGACTGGGGCGCGCAGGTCGGGGATGTGACCACGTCCTCGGGTCTGGTGTGGGTGCGGTCCGACCGGCCGGCCCGGATGGTGGTGCAGACCGCGGCGACGGAGTCGTTCCGTAACGCCAGGTCCTGGCACGGCCCGGTGATCGGGGCGGGGACGGACTTCACCGGCGTGACCTCGCTGCACGGCCTGCCCTCCGGTGAGCAGATCCACTACCGGGTGCTGCTCGCGGACCCGGATGATCCCCGGCGCACCGGCGAGCCGGTCACCGGCACCTTCCGCACGGCGCCCACGGGCCGCAATCCCACCGGTACACCGCGGTGGGGTTCCCCCCGGACGGAGTCGTCCCGGGGAGACTTCGCCCGGGACGGTGGCGGGCGACGGGAGGGCGTCCGCTTCCACTGGTCGGGCGATCTGGCCGGGCAGGGCTGGGGCATCAACCCGGACCGGGGCGGCTACCGCATCTACGAGGACATGCGGCGCCGGAACCCGGACTTCTTCCTGTGCAGCGGCGACAACATCTACGCCGACAACCCGATCCCCGAGCGGGTGACGCTGCCGGACGGCCGGATCTGGCGCAATGTGACGACCGAGGAGAAGGCGAAGGTCGCCGAGACGCTCGCGGAGTTCCGTGGCGCGTTCCGCTACAACCTGCTGGACGACAATCTGCGCCGCTTCAATGCGCAGGTGCCGACGATCACCCAGTGGGACGACCACGAGGTGCACAACAACTGGTACCCGGGCCAGCTGCTCGACGACGACCGGTACACGGTGAAGGAGACGGATGTGCTGTCCGCGCGGTCGCTGCGCGCGTTCAGCGAGTACTTCCCGATCCGTACGCTGCGGCCCGACCGGGGCGGCCGGGTCTATCGCGTGGTGCACCACGGTCCGCTGCTCGATGTGTTCGTGCTGGACATGCGCCGCTACCGCAATGCCAATTCGCCGGGCCGGCAGACCGACGATCCGCAGGGCATTCTCGGGGCGGAGCAGCTGCGTTGGCTCAAGCGAGAGCTTTCCCGCTCACATGCGGTGTGGAAGGTGATCGCCTCCGACATGCCGCTGGGGCTGGTCGTCCCGGACGGCAAGACCAACTTCGAGGCGGTGGCCCAGGGCGACCCGGGCGCGCCCCTGGGGCGCGAGCTGCAGCTGGCGGAGCTGCTGCGGCACATCAAGCACGACCGGGTGACCGGCACGGTATGGCTGACGACGGACGTCCACTACACCGCGGCGCAGCACTACGCGCCGGAGCGGGCCGCGTTCAAGGACTTCGAGCCGTTCTGGGAGTTCGTGTCGGGTCCGCTCAACGCGGGCGGATTCCAGGCGTTGAAACTGGATGGAACATTCGGGCCCGAGCAGCCGTTCATCAAGGCACCGGACCGTGCCAACACCTCTCCCGCGGAGAGCCCGCAGTACTTCGGCGAGGTCGATATCGACGGGGGAAGCGGGGAGATGACGGTGCGGCTGCGTCAGGAGGGCGGCGACGTTTTGTTCAGCAAGGTGCTGCAACCGGGACAGGTAGGACAGTAGAGGCCAATGCGTCGATTGCGTCTTTTACCCGTCGGACACAATGTGTTGGCGATCAGGCAACACCTGTGCGCCAGGCTTGTGTGCATGACTGAAGCATCCTCTGCCAATTCCGTCCGCCGCCATCACTGGCGGCGGGACGTCGTCGAGCTGGCCGCCCTGTTCACCGCCGTGGCGGTGGCCGACGCCCTGGCCAACACCGTCGCGCACGGCCCGTCGGGCCCGGTGATGCTGTGCTCCGCCGCGGTCGCCCTGCTGGCCACGACCGGCTTCCACATCTGGTGGTCACGACGCCACGAAAACGCACCGCCGCCGACCGATATCGGCGCCACGGCGGCGTCCCCGACCGGGCAGGCCCCTGGGGCCGACGGCGAGGAGACGGTGCTGTGGCGGATGCGGACCACGGTCCGGGACGAGCCGGGCAGCCTGGCCGTGCTGTGCACGGCGCTGGGCGCGCGGCGGGTGGACATCCTCAGCCTGCAGACCCACCCGCTGTCCGAGGGCACGGTCGACGAATTCCTGCTGCGCGCGCCCGATGCGCTGACGGCCGGAGAGCTGTCCCGCACGGTGGCCGGCGCCGGCGGCGCGCACAGCTGGCTGGAGCGGGCCGATGCGCACGATCTCGTCGATGCGCCGACCCGGATGCTGGACCTGGCGACCCGCACGGCGCTGGATTCCTCCGAACTCCCCATGGCGCTACGGCAGTTGCTGGGGCGCTGCACGATCCATTCGGTGCCCGCGCGCTCGCTGCACGGCCGGCCGCTCGCGGAGCAGGTCCCCACGGAGGGCGTGCTGGAGGAGCACCTGATGAAGTTCCGCGACCCCTCCGGGGGCTCGCTCACCATCGAAAGGCCGCAATTGCCGTTCACCCCGACCGAGTTCGCCCGGGTACGCGCGCTGGTCGACCTGGACGCCAGACTCGGCCAGCGGGTGCCGCCGCGGCGTGATGTGCTGACGCTGCCGGAGGGCAACGAGATCACCGTCCGCCGCGCCGACACCTCCGATCTGGCCGCCGCCCGCGAGATGCACGACCGCTGCTCCTCGAAGACCCTGGGGCTGCGCTACCACGGCCCGATCGGTGACGCGGACCGCTATCTCGGCCATCTGCTCAGCCCGCGGTTCGGCCGCACCCTCGCGGTGGAGACCGCCTCCGGCAGGCTGGTGGCGCTCGGCCATCTGCTGTGGGACGGCGACGAGACCGAGGTCGCGCTGCTGGTCGAGGACGCCTGGCAGCAGCGCGGCATCGGCGCCGAGCTGCTGCGCCGGCTGGTGACGATGGCGGCGGAGACCGGCTGCGACAGTGTCTATGCGATCACCCAGGCCTCGAACACCGGCATGGTGACGGCGATGCGCGGCCTCGGGCTGCCGCTCGACTACCAGATCGAGGAAGGCACGCTGGTGATCACCGCACGCCCGTCGGGGATGCCCGCGCGACGGGAGACCCGGGAGAGCGTACGGATCCAGGACGGCACGGGGCGCCGCTGAGCATCACCCCACGGCGCCACGCCGAGCACCGACACCGCCGGCCGGGCGTACCGACGCCCGGCCGGCGCCGTCGCGCAAAGGCCGTGGCGCCGCAAAGCGACAGCAACGTACGCGCTCATGATGGTGACGCGGCGGGCCATCCGTACGAGGATGGACGCATGTCCAACACCACTACTTCCGGGGGCGGTCCGCTGCCCCGCCAGGTCGCCGATGCCTATGTCGACGCCCTCATCGACCTGGACCCGATCACCGGAACCTTCCTCGGCATCGCCGAGAGCTCCGGAAAGCTCCCCGACTTCTCACCGACGGGCCAGGAAGCGGTGGCCCAGCTCGCCCGTACGACGCTGGAGAAGCTCACCGAGGCGGAGTCCCGGCCGGGCGCGGACGCTGCCGCCGAACAGATCTGCGCGCGCCTGCTGCGCGAGCGGCTGACCGCCGAGCTGGCGGTCCATGAGGCGGGCGAGGGCCTGCGCACGGTCAGCAACCTCAGCTCGCCGCTGCACCACGTCCGGGAGGCCTTCACGATCACTCCGGCCGAGACCGACGAGGACTGGGCGGCGATCGCCCAGCGGCTGCGGGCCGTACCTGCCGCACTGGAGGGCTACCGCGCCGCGCTCGACGCCGGCCTGAAGCGGGACCTGCCCGCCGGACCGACCCAAGTCCGTACCGTCATCGGCCAGTTGGACGAGTGGATCGGCACGGACCGCAGCTGGTTCGCCGAGTTCACCGACCCGGGCCCGGACACCCTGCGTGCCGAGCTGACCGAGGCCGCCGAGCTGGCGGCCGGCGCCCTGGTGGAGCTGCGTGACTGGTTCCGGGACAGCTACGCCCCGGCCATCGAGGGCGCGCCGGACGTGGTGGGCCGGGAGCGCTACGCCCGGCTCGCCCGCTACTTCAACGGCGCCGACCTCGACCCGGACGAGGCGTACGCGTACGGCTGGTCCGAGTTCCACCGGCTGCTGGCCGAGATGGAGACCGAGGCCGAGAAGGTCCTGCCCGGCGCGAAGACACCGTGGGAGGCGCTGGCCTGGTGCGATGAGCACGGCGAGGCGGTCGAGGGCGTCGAGGAGACCCGGCAGTGGCTCCAGTCGCTCATGGACGAGGCCATCGAGGGGCTCGACGGCACCCACTTCGAGCTGGCGGAGCGGGTGCGGCAGGTCGAGTCGCGGATCGCCCCGCCCGGTGGCGCCGCCGCCCCGTACTACACCCAGCCGTCGCTGGACTTCTCCCGTCCCGGCCGCACCTGGCTGCCGACGATGGGTCAGACCCGCTTCCCGGCGTACGACCTGGTCTCCACCTGGTACCACGAGGGGGTACCCGGTCATCACCTCCAGCTGGCGCAGTGGGTGCATGTCGCCGACACGCTCTCGCGCTACCAGACGACGGTGGGCATCGTCAGCGCGAACGCCGAGGGCTGGGCGCTGTACGCCGAACGGCTCATGGACGAGCTGGGCTTTCTGACCAACGCCGAACGGCGCCTGGGGTATCTGGACGCGCAGATGATGCGGGCGGTCCGGGTCATCATCGACATCGGGATGCATCTGGAGCTGGAGATCCCGGCGGACTCCCCCTTCCATCCGGGCGAGCGCTGGACGCCGCAGCTGGCACACGAGTTCTTCGCGGGGCACAGCAGCCGCCCCGCCGACTTCGTCGAGAGCGAGATCATCCGCTACCAGGGCATGGCCGGGCAGGCCATCGGCTACAAGCTCGGCGAGCGGGTGTGGCTGCAGGGCCGGGAGGCGGCCCGCGCCCGGCACGGCGCGGACTTCGATCTCAAGGCCTGGCACATGGCGGCGCTGTCGCAGGGCTCGCTGGGCCTGGACGATCTGCTCAGCGAGCTGTCGGCGCTCTGACCTCGGCTCGGGTGTACGGCGGCCGGCCACTTCGCACGGTGTTGTGGCCGGCCGCCGCCGTCCGTAGGGTCCGCTGACATGACAGTGGATCTCGCGGCGGACCGGCCGCTCCTTCTGCTCCCCGGCGACCCGCTGCGTCCCCGGCGCACCGATCCGCACTTCGCGGCCGAGGCCACCGCGGCGCAGTCGGCCGGCGCGGCGACCGCGGTGCTCGACCACGAGGCACTGACCGCCGGGGACGCCGAAGCCGCGGTGGCACGGGTGCCGCGCGACGCCGGACCGGTCTGGTACCGCGGCTGGATGCTGCCCGCGGGCCGCTATGCCGAGCTGTCCGCTGTGCTCACCACCCGCGGCTGCCGTCTGCTGACCTCCCCCGCCGCATACCGCTCCGCCCATGAGCTGCCGGGCTGGTACGACACCTTCCGCGCGCTCACCCCGCACAGCGTCTGGCTCCCCTGCGCACCCGGCCGGGCCCCGGAACGGGCGGCGCTGGCGGGGCTTGCCGAAGCGTTCGGCGCGCCGGGCCGGCCCCGTCCGCTCGTCGTCAAGGACTGGGTCAAGTCCCGTAAGCACGAATGGGACGAGGCCGCCCATGTCCCGGACGCGCACGACACCGAGCGGCTGGCCGCGGTCGTCGGCCGCTTCGTCGCCCTGCAGGAGGAGTTCTTGACCGGGGGCGTGGTGCTGCGCGCCTTCGAGTCCTTCGATGCGGTGGGTGAGGCGCGGGTGTGGTGGGTCGACGGCGAGCCGGTGCTGACCGGCCCGCACCCCGACACCCCGGAGCTGCGCCCCGTCCCCGACCTCACCCAGGTGGCGCCTGCGGTACGGGCGTTGGGCCTGCGCTTCGTCACCACGGATCTGGCGCTGCGCACCGACGGCGTGTGGCGGGTGGTGGAGGTCGGCGACGGCCAGGTCAGCGGTCTGCCCGCGGGTGTGGACCACCGGCCGCTGTTCGAGGCGCTGGTCACCGCGGGCGCCGGCTACCCGCTGGCGCTCACGGCCGGCCGGGTGGCGCTGCGCGCGCTGCTGCCGGCCACCGCCGCGCGGGTCGCGGACGGCGAGTCCGCGGGGTTCGACTGGATCGACGGCACACCGCCCGAGACCACCTCGGGCGGCGCCGGTATCGCCGTACGCGCCGCCACGGCCGGCAACTACCGGCCCGGCTGGGGCGTCTTCGTCCTGACCGACGCGGCCAACGGGACGGCGCTCGGCAGCATCGGCTTTCACGGCCCGCCGGATTCCGACGGCTTTGTGGAGCTCGGCTACGACCTCTCCCCGTCCGCCCGCGGCGCCGGATGGGCGACCGACGCGACGCGGCTGCTGGCCGGCTGGGCGGCCGCCCGCCCCGACGTACGGACGGTGTGCGCCCTGACGGAGCCGGAGAACGTGTCGTCCCAGCGTGTGCTGGAACGGGCGGGCTTCCGGTTCGTCGGGGAGCGCGAGGGGCTGCGGGCCTACGAGATCGACGGGGCCGCGGCCCCGGTCGGGGTCAGCGCCGGAAGCCGCCCTCGGAGTTGATCACCTCGCCGGTGATCCAGCCCGCCTCGTCGGTCGCGAGCCAGGCGATCAGCCGGGCCGGGTCGTCGGGCGTGCCCCACTGCCCGCCGGGGAAGCGCCCGGCGACCTGTTCGCGCAGCGCACCGACCGCGTAACCGGTGTCCACCGGGCCCGGGTTGACGGTGTTCACGGTCACCCCGAGGTCGGCGAAGGTGGTGGCGAGGCTGCGGGTCGCCGAGGCCAGCGCCCCCTTGGCCAGGCCGTAGGCGATCTCGTCCGGCATGCCGTCGCCCAGGTCCTGTCCGGAGGTCATCAGCACGATCCGGCCGCCCGGCAGCCCTTGTGGGCGCCGGCGCGCATAGGCCTGTGCGAGGAGGATCACCGAGCGGGTGTTGACCGCCCAATGCGCGTCGAGCATCGCCGCGTCGAGGGTGTCGAGGGGACCGTCACTGCCGCTGAGGGCGTGATTGGCGACGAGGATGTCCAGCCTGCCGCCGAGCGCCTCGGCCGCGGTGTCGAGGAGCCAGGCGGGGGCGTCCGGTTGGGCCAGATCCGCGGGGCCCTGGGCCACCACCGCTCCCGGGACGGCGAGTTCACGTACTCCGGCGACAACCGCGTCCGGGCCGCCCGGGTCCGCTCCCCAGGGCTGCCGGGCGTCGTGCGGGACATGGTGGTGCAGATAGACGCCGGCGCCGTATGCGGCCAGCCGCCGGGCGACGGCGTAGCCGATACCGCGGCGTCGGCTCGCCCCGGTGACCAGGGCGGTACGGCCGAGGAGCGGCAGCGGGTCGCGGCGCGGAACATCGGCGTCCGTGGCGCGGCGGGAGCCTTCGGCGGGACGGCTGTCGTCGTAGGTCATGACACAGCAGGGTCATGGGCGCCCGGTAGCGGTGTCATCCGGTTTTCCGGGCGGCGTGCTCCCGCCGGCAGGGACGGTAGCGGGGCTGGTGGCGGCGGGCCGCGGCGTCTGTGGGAGCATGACCGCCAATTTACGGTCCGCCCCCCGGCCCGAGAAGTGATGATCACCGGCGTAACCCTTGATCTGCCGGTGATTCCACTGCTAGACAGCGCGGATGACCGGTTATTCCCCCGACGCCACCGACTGGCGCATCCTCGATGTCCTGCAGCACAACGGCCGCGCGGGCTACGCCGAGCTGGCCCGCGCCGTGAACATGTCCGCCAGCGCGGTCACCGAACGGGTCCGCCGGCTGGAGGAAGCCGGGGTGATCTCGGGCTATGCGGCGGTGATCGACCCGGAGCGCATCGGGCTGCCGGTGCTGGCCTTCGTTCGGCTGCGCTACCCGAACGGCAACTACAAGCCGTTCCACGAGCTGCTGGAGACGACGCCGGAGATTCTGGAGGCGCACCACGTCACGGGCGACGACTGCTTCGTCATCAAGGTCGCCGCCGGGTCGATGAAGCATCTGGAGGAGCTGTCCGGCCGGATCGGCGCACTGGGCGCGGTGACCACCAGCGTCGTCTACTCCTCGCCGCTGGCCCGCCGTCCCGTCAGCCGGTGACCGGCGGCTCGTGACGCCCCGCGCGGCGGACTCAGCCCCGTACGCGGTGCCGGACCGTGGATCCCGAACGGTCCTTGACGACTTCCAGCTGGGCGGGGATCCGTGCCTTGAGATCGGCGACATGGCTGACGATGCCCACGCTGCGGTCGCGTTCGCGCAGTGAGTCCAGGACGTCCAGCACCTCGTCCAGGGTCTGTTCGTCCAGGCTGCCGAACCCCTCGTCGATGAAGAGGGTGTCCAGCCGGGTGCCGCCCGCCTCGTCGGTGACGACGTCGGCGAGGCCGAGCGCCAGCGCGAGCGAGGCGAAGAAGGTCTCGCCGCCGGACAGGCTGGAGGTGTCCCGTTCGCGCCCGGTCCAGGCGTCGATCACATGCAGGCCGAGGCCGGAGCGCCGGGCGCCGCCGGCCCGTTCGTCGGAGTGGACGAGGGTGTAGCGGCCGGCGGACATCCGGTGCAGCCGGGCCGTGGCGGCGGCCGCGACCTGTTCGAGCCGGGCGGCGAGCACATACGACTCCAGGCGCATCCGCCGCTCGTTCTCCGTGGACGTACCGGAGGCGAGTGCGGCGAGGCGGGCGACGCGGTCGTGGGCGGCGCGCAGCGGGGCCAGCGCGCGGGCGTCGTCGTCGGCGTCGGCGGAGAGCCGGTCGAGTTCGGTGCAGCGGTCCCGGGCCGCGGCGTGGGTGGCGGAGGCGGTACGCAGCCGCGCTGCCGCGGTCTGGTGCGCGGTCTGTGCGGCGGCCGGGTCCGCGGGCGGCAGCGCCGCCGCGGCGGCGGTCTCCGGATCAACCAACTCCGCCTCCACAGCGGCGGATTCGGCCTGCCAGTCGTCGAGCCGCTGCTGCAGCACCCGCCATTCGTCGTCCCGCAGCAGGGCCTCCGCCGCGGCCTGCGGGGTGTCGAAGCCGGCGCGGTAGGCGGCGTCGGACAGCCCGGCGTCGGCGTCCTTGAGCCGCTGGGCGCAGGCGCCGGCCGTACGGGCCGCCTCCGCCGCCGCGCCGAGCAGGGCGACCTGCCGCTCCAGCCGCGCGGCCCGGTCGGCCACGCTCGGGCAGTCGCCCCGCGCCCGGGTCAGCTCCTCTTCCAGGGCGGCCCGTTCGCGGTCCAGCGCCTCACGGTGGGAGGTACGGGCAGCGGCCCGGCGCTCGGCCTGCTGTTGCTCGGCCCGGCGCCGTTCGTACTCCCGCTCGGCGCGTCCGAGCGCCTCGCGGGCGGCATGGAGGTCGGCGCCGAGCGCATGGGCGCGGGCGAAGTCGGCGCGCAACTCCTCGACCTGGGCGGCGAGTTCACCGGCCGGGGTGTCCCCCGCCGTGGCGGCCGCGGCGGCCAGCGCCTCCTTGGCCGACTGGCAGTGCGCCTCTGTCTGCTGCCGGGCCTCCTCGGCCCGGCGGTGAGCCTCCAGTGCGGCCTCCTCGGCCGTCCGGTCGACATGTCCCGCTCCGGGCCTGGCCGGTTCGGGGTGCTCGGTCGCACCGCACACCGCGCACGCCTGACCGTCGCGCAGTCCGTCCGCGAGCTCGGCGGCGATCCCGCGCAGCCTGCGGTCCTTGAGATCGAGCCAGTGCTCGCGGGCCGCCGCTGACCGCTCCCTGGCGGCGAGCAGCTCCCCTTGCGCGGACCGCACGTCGGCATCGAGCCGGTCACGGCGACGGGCCGCCTCCCACCGTTCGGCGGCCGGTTCGATCCGGGCGCCGAGCTGTTCGGCCCGGGTGGCGGCCTCCTGCGCCGTTTCGATGCGCTGCTGGTGGGCGTGCTGGGCCTCGCCCCATGCGGCGAGCCACTCGGCGGCGTCCAGCAGCGTCTGCTCGTCGGCGCGCGCCTCACGGTCGAGGCCGGACCGCTCCCGGCTGATGTCAGCGGCACGCCGCTCGGCCCGCCGGGCCGCCCCGAGGGAGCCCAGATCCTCCCTCAACTGCCGTTCCACCGAGGTGAGTTGATCACCCTCGGCATCGGCGAGAGCAGACGGCAGCGGGCTTCTGGCCTGCCGCTCGGCGCGCTGTGCGGCGTCCAGCTCGTGCCAGGCGGCATCGCGCAGGGCGAGCGCGGGCGCGACCTCCGCGGCCGCACGGGCCCGCTCCAGCCTGGCACGGGTGCGCTCCCGCTCCTCGGCACGGGCATCGAGCCGGGCGGCCCGTCGCCGGGCGTCCGCGTACCGCTGCTGGAGCCGGTCGCGCTCACGGGCCTCTTCCCACCGCCGGGCCGCCTGGTGCTCCGCGGCCTCGGCGGCGTGCACCGCACCATGTGCGACCGCCAGCCGTTCCCGTGCGCTCACCCGGGCGACGGCCGCCCTGACCAGCACCGCTTCCGCGAACCCCGGCTCGCCGGGGCCCGGTGCGGCTGGGTCTTCCCCGGCCGCGGTACGGGCCGGTCCGCCCCGTCCGCCGCCCTCCACAGGCCCGGCCTGCCCCGGCACGGTCGCCCTCGCCGTGGCCGTCGCCGACGCCCGGCCCCGCCCGCCGGCCGCCGCGGCACCGCGTCCGCGCGCCGGTGCGCCCGGTGCGGCCCGGTCCGGCGCCGGAACCGACGGATCGGCGAGATCGGCGCTCTCACCGGCCGCCTGCGCCATCCGGTGCGCCAGCGCCAGCAGCCGTTCGTCGCCTGCCATGACCGTGTCAGCGGCGGCCTTGCGGCGGGCATTCAACTGCTCTTCGAGGGCCGCGAACCGCCGAGTGTCGAAGAGCCGCCCCAGCAGCCGGGAGCGGGCCTCCGCGTCGGCCCGCAGAAAGCGCGCGAAGTCGCCCTGCGGCAGCAGCACCACCTGGCAGAACTGCTCCTTGCTCATCCCGAGCAGCTGGCCGATCTCCTCGCCGATCTCCTGGTGCGAGCGGCTCAAGGCCTTCCAGTGACCACCCGAACCGTCCGCCGGCCCGTCGCCGTCCGCCGCTCCCCCGGCGTCCGCCCCCGCCGGCACGAATTCCCGCAGCCTGCTCTGCGCCTTCTCCTTCGTCGTGCCGCTGCCCCGCTTCTTGGGCCGTGGCTGCTCGGGCAGCCGAGTGATCTCCAACCGCCGTTCCGCCACGGTCAGTTCGAGGACGACCTCGGTGAGGGTCAGCGGGTCGGCCAGATCGCTGCGCAGGGCCTGGCCGCTCTGCCGCGCCCCGGGCACCGACCCGTACAGCGCAAAGCACACCGCATCCAGGACCGAGGTCTTGCCCGCGCCGGTCGGGCCGTGCAGCAGGAACAGACCGTCCCGCGACAGCAGGTCGAAGTCGATGGTCTGGGTGCCGCCGAAGGGTCCGAAGGCGGTGACGGAGAGCCGGTGCAGCCTCAACGCGCCACCTCGGCCGCCATGTCGTCGACGCGCACCTCGTCGATCGCCGAACGCAGTTCGGTCCGCTCCTGCTCATCGGCCACCCGGCCGGACCGTACGTGCTCCACGAAGTCCTCGGCGATCTCCTGGTCGCTGCGCCCACGCAACCGCTGCGCGTACGACGCCAGCGAGCGGGTGGGCCCGTCGTCGGGATCGAAGACGAGGCTGACGATGTGCGGGAAGCGCCGGGCGAGCCGGGCCATGGGCTCGTGCGGACGGACGGTGTCGGTGAGCGTCGCCTCGACCCAGGACTCCTCGTGCCGGACCTGCTCCGGGTCCTCCAGCAACTCCTCCAACGGTCCCCGGACACGGGCCAGCGGCCGCGGCACCGGGCAGTCCACCCGCTCCGCGTGCACGGCGCCGTCCGCGTCGAGATCGACGACCCAGGACGACTTGCGGTGACCGGCCTCGGAGAAGGAGTAGGCGAGCGGCGATCCGGAGTAGCGGACCCGCTCGGTGAGGGTCTGACAGCCGTGCAGGTGCCCGAGGGCGACGTAGTCCACCCCGTCGAACACGGCCGCGGGAACGGAGGCGACCCCGCCGACGGTGATATCGCGCTCGCTGTCACTGACCGCACCGCCGGTGACAAAGGCATGCGCAAGCACCACGGAGCGGGTTCCCGCGGGCCGGCCGGCGAGGTCGGCCCGCACCCGGTCCATCGCCGCGCCCAGCACCTCCGCGTGGTCGGCCCGCCGGGCACCGAGGGCGTCGCGCACCATGGCGGGTTCGAGATACGGCAGTCCGTAGAGCGCCACCGGGCCGTGGGCGTCGGAGAGCAGCACGGGGGTGCCACAGCCGGCCGGGTCGGTCCGCAGATGGATTCCGGCCTGCTCCATCAGCCCGGAGCCGACACCCAGCCGGCGGGCGGAGTCATGGTTGCCGGAGATCATCACGGTCGGGACCCCGAGGGCGGCGAGCCGGTGCAGGGCATCGTCGAAGAGCTCGACGGCGGCCAGCGGCGGCACCGCACGGTCGTAGACATCGCCGGCCACCAGCACCACATCGATGTCCCGGTCGCGCACCGTCTCCACGAGATGATCCAGGAACGCGCGCTGGGCGGAGAGCAGGCTCACCCGGTGGAAGGACCGTCCCAAATGCCAGTCGGAGGTGTGCAGAATTCTCACGAAACAGCTCCGACCTGCATGTTCGTCCCCTCCATAGGCTTCGGGTCAGCACGGTCGGCCTTGGCTGCGGCAAGCCCCCCGTCCCTCACGGACCTCATTCTCGCACCCGCGTCTGGAGTCAAGTGACCGTAGATGTCAGCAGTGATCTGAATGCTGGCGTGCCCCAGCCAGCGAGAGACCTCAAGCAATGACAATCCGCCGGCGATGGCGCTGCTGGCGAAGAAGTGTCGCAGTGTATGCGCTGTCCATGGCTCATCTGCGAATCCAGCTTTGATAACCGCACGCCTGAACTCGGTCCGGTAATTCGAATCCAGAACATGGCCGCCGTGATGAGCATGGAGTAGATATCTATCCTCGCCCACTCCGTGGTCGTGCAGGTGAAGCCGCAGAGCGCGCTCCACGAATGACGGAATCGGAACGTCTCGCCACTCACCTTCCTCCCGAGCCTTGAGGGGAGAGAGTTCCGCTTTCCACACGCCGTCACGCTTCACTCGCACGAACTGACGCCGTAGCCGCATCGTGCCATCCGCTAGGTCCGTGTCGCGCAGAGCCAGCACTTCCCCGATCCGCAGACCGCAACCCGCCATGAGCCACACAGAGACGGCCCAGTCGTCCCTCATGGCACTGGCTAGCTCGCCGACCGCCTCACCATTGGGAAGTGACTTCTCGTCCACCCGCTTTGTCTTCACCCTGGGCAGGGAAGCCAGAGCAACCGGGGACTCAGAAATACGCTTCTCCGCAACCGCTGACCTAAAGAGCGAACGCAAGGGCACCATATTCGACTGATAGACCGTGCGGCGGGATAGACCAGATTCACACATCGCGTGACACATTTTCTCGATGTCTGACGATATGACATTAAATAGCATCTTCGAACCCAGCCTAGGGATCAAATGATTCTCGAAGAAGTTTCTATAATTCCTCCGCGTCGTCTCTTTAATCGCGCGCCGTGACAGCCACTCGCGGGAATAATCCCTCACCAAGATCTTTCCTGCATTGGGATCCAGATAGCTTCCCTCCCTCTTATCGTTTTCGGCCTTGATGCCATAGTCCCGTGCCTCCCTCTTGGTAGGAAAAGTCTTCTCACGCTGACTCCCAGATCTCCCGCCCGGCTCCCGGTAGCGGACGGTCCAGGGGTGACCACACCTTGACCGCCCACAAGGGTCACCCTTGATCCTGCATTTTTGGAAAATGGTTGCCATTACACTCCTTGCAGTTTTCCTTGCCGAGGCATGGCTGATCAGCCGTTACCCGTAGTTTTCCTCGAGGTAGGCGACGATGTCGCGCTCACGGAATCGCAGAAGGCGGCCTACCTTCTGAGCCTTGAGCCCCCATGACCGGTACTTGTTTTTGACGGTGATCTCGCTGACCTTGAGCCAGGACGCCACCTCTTCCGGGGTCAGCAGCCGATTACTCCCCCCGGCGGTCAAGGCGCCACCCGCGCATCCACCTCTACAGAATCAATCAGCCAAACTGAATTTAGTTCCACCCAGGCGACTCCTAGCGGAATACCGGATTCAACTCCGCGCACGTGCACATGCTTCAGTGGGCGGAGCAACCGCCCCTCTGAGGCTCTTTCGACAAATTCACCAAAGGGCACTCCTGGGCGAACTAGGGCAGGGGAAATTGCGGATCGGCACATGAGCTGGGGTTCCTTGCGGAGAGCGCGCGGGGCGACAGAGCGGAATCAACAACGCAGAGTTCCCCGCCGGTTCGGCGAGACATCGCCGCCTTTCAGCAAACACGCGCTTCTTTCAGGGCAGCAGTCGCCGAGAGCCGCGCATTACCTCCCTGCGTCTTTGCGGCACCGTCACCTGCATCCGCCACAGCTCCACCGCCAAGTGCAGGCGAATGCGAACACCCTCAATGGTCGTCACGTTCGCCGGTTTGGCTAACCGGCGAACGTGGTCTATGTTGCGGGCCTGCACCGGGACATTCACTGGCCGCTGCTCGCGGACGGAGTTCAGGGGGCTAGCCGGTAGGGCTGGTGAGCGGAAGTCGCGCCGTCCGAACACCAGCGGCCCGTGGTCGGTGAGTGGGTCGAGGTCACAACGCGTTCGGAAGCTCCAACGGCTCGGGCCACGTGTCGCGTTGCGGCTCCGGGGCGGACCGTGAAGTGCGCGTGGACCTCTCGAGCACGGGCAGCAGCACTGCACCGGGTCCTCGCCGAACAGTCCGGCCGCTCAGATACAGAGACACAGTGCCGTGGAGGGCGCAGTAGCCCTTTCGCTCGTGCGTGGTTCAGGGTCGCGGGCGCCAAGGGTTGGGGGCAGTCAGGCGCCAGGAACGAAGTGCGGGATAGTTGAACTCCTCATGTCGGGGCTCGGATAGGCGATGAACTGCGAAAGGGGTCGCATGCGAGCATGCCCAGCTGTCTGTCGGTCTTTGTTCGACGTGTGCGGGCTTAAGCTCTACCCCTTCGCTGACCTGGTGTTTCGGGGACGTTGTACATTGACATGGTCCGGGGGAGGGTTCCAGTCTCTTGGCCCTCTTTCTCGTCTGCTGTGGGCGGATTGCCCCTAGTCATCCAACGATCCCTTCGCCAAGATCCCGATGTACGGCCACAAGGCGCAACAGACAGAGGTGGAAGATCCGCTGTGAGGCAGCCAGTTCTGCCACGCGGCCGGCTCAGCCCTTGGCTGCCCAGTAGTCCGCCAGCATCTCGCTGGGCCAGACGGGCTCGCGGACCGTGCCTCGTGGCCCCATCTCGGTGAAGAACGGCGACACGTCATAGATCTTCGTGCCGACCACGGCGTCCAGGTCGGTAACCCGGAGTCGGAGGCCGTCGACTTCCAGCAGGCGCGGGAAACTCTGCGCCAGTTGGTTGGGGCGCCGGTGGTTGCGGTGAGCGAACGTCCCGGTGGCCGGCCACTGCGTGTTTCCCCGCGGACTGCGGGCGTAGTACTCGACATCATCGGGTGACGCCTGATCGAAGTGCCACACGACCACCAGGTGGGAAAACTCCTCAAGGCCCTGTACGGAGTCGGTGGGGAACTCGTCCTCGTCGAGCTGGATCACTGATTCGACGCCGCCCCAGTAGTCATCGGCGACCTCGGTGCTGCCCGCGACAACTTCCCCGATCGGCTTGATCTCCAAAGCCATGGCCCCAGCCCTTCGACTCGATCGCAGCGACATGTGTGATCAATCTACTTGGGCCAGGTACGAGGCCGCGCGGGCATCGAGCACGCCCACGGCAGGAATGCCGCGCTTACGGTAGGGCGACAGCAGGTGCCGCATGTCGACGACCCTCTGCCGGGCCCGGCCGGAGTAGATCAGATCCCATCCTCCATCGCATCCAAGACGCTGGTCCACGTCGCGCACGCCTCCTCGACACCGCCCTGGGCGATCTGCGTCGCGCCCATGTACCCGAGAGTGACCGCGTGCGTACGCCGGAACGCAGCCCCGCGCGTGCGCACGGAGCGCCGGAACTCCATGACCGCCCGCTGATGATCGCCAAGGTCCCGCAGGGTGCATGCGGTCTCGTGCGCCAAGGACGCCTCGCCGAAGAAGAACGTCCGGTCCGGCTCCATGATTCCGTCGTGTGCTTTCGACAGATCGTCCTCAGCGCGCAGGAGGGCCTGTGCAGCCTCATGGTTGCGGCCGTTCGCCGCGAGGGTTCGCGCGTGCACCACGCCGAGGAGCGCTCGCTCGCGGGGGGGGGTGCCCCTATGGGTTTCGTCAACCTGTGGGGGCGGGTTGGGGGTCGTAGAGGGTGCCGTCGCGGAGCATGGCGAAGAGCACGTCGGCTCGTCGTCTGGCGAGGCAGAGGAGGGCTTGGGTGTGGTGTTTTCCCTGGGCGATCTTCTTGTCGTAGTAGGCCCTGGATGCCGGGTCGGCCAGGGCGGCGAACGCGGAGAGGAAGAAGGCTCGTTTGAGCTGCTTGTTTCCTCGCCGGGAGGGCTGTTCGCCTCGGATCGACGAGCCCGAGCTTCTGGTTGCCGGTGCGAGTCCGGCGTAGGCGGCGAGGTGGGCGGCGGACGGGAAGCCGGATCCGTCGCCGACGTCGATGAGGATTCTGGCTCCGGTCCTGACGCCGATTCCCGGCATGGACGTCAGGACCTTGGAAAGAGGGTGGGCCTCCAGCAGTTTCTCGATCCTGGTGGCGAGGAGTTTGCGCTGGTCAAGCACCGCCTGGAGCGAACTGGCGAGGCTGGGGACGATCAGTGCGGCCGCGTCCGTGCCGGGCACGACCACGGTCTGCTCGTCCAGCGCGGTGAAGATGTCCTCGACCAGCCGCTCGGCTATCCGCGGTGCCTTGGGCCGCATGAGGCCAACCAGCCGCCGCCGTCCGGCCTTGCGGATCTGGGCCGGGGAACCGAACTGATCGAGCAGCTTGAGCACGGCTGGGTGCTGTACTCGCGGGCCCAGTACCCGTTCCAGCGACGGATGGATCTGTGTCAGCAGCCCGCGCAGCCTGTTGCTGATGCGGGTGGCTTCGCCGGCCAGGTCGTCGTCGAAGCCCGCGATCATCTCCAGCTCGGCGACGGTCTCGTCGGCGAGCTCGATGGACCGCAGCGTGTGCGGCATCGAGCGGGCAGCGTCGGCGATGATGAACGCGTCGCGGGCGTCGGTCTTGGCCTCGCCTGGGTAGAGGTCGGCGATCCGCCGCATCGTCAGGCCCGGCAGATAGGCGACCTCGCAGTTCATGTTCCGGGCCACGGCCAGCGGCAGGGCGCCGATCGAGGCGGGCTGGTCGACGACCACGAGCACGGTGCCGTGCTTGGCCTGAAGCTTGGCGAAGACCTCGCGGAGCTTGGGTTCGCTGTTGGGCAGCCGTTTGTCGCAGGCCTTCTTCCCGGCCGGGGTGACGGCGGTGGCGTGGTGTTCGCCCTTGCCGACGTCCAGGCCGAGGAAGGCACCGATCTCGCTGACGTCGATCACGTGCGTCCTCTGGTCGTTCCCGCCCGGCCGTCCCATGGCACCGATCGCCACATCCACATTACGAAGAGCCTCCCGACCTGCGAAGAGGCCGGTGGTCATGCCCCTAATCAGCGGTCTGTCAGTGCCTCCGGAGCCGGTGACACCACCCCCCAGGCGATGCGTTCGACAGGGGGAGAAAGTCATGCCAACTCCGGAGGCCGGGCGCCCCATTGCGGGGCCACCAAGAAGGTAATGGGGGGGTGGCGGCCGCGTACCGCTCGCCGTGCACTGAAGCCTGCGCGATCTGGAGGGCTTCGCGTCGAAAGCCCATGTCTAGTGCCTGGTGTGCCATGGCTCGCAGGATGTGCCCGCACAGGGGGGCGTTGCCGGATCGGGCCGCCAGCTTCACCGCGGTGTTGAAGCGCTGGAGCGCGACCGTGTGCTCGCTGTTGTCGAAGGCCATCCAGCCGGACACGTACGCAAGCTCGGCGGAGGCCGAGAACATGGCGCGCCGCGTCTGGTCGTTGGCGAAGCGGCCCCGGAGGAAGTCGAGCGCCTCGGTCTGTGGCCGCCGCCGCGCCGCTGATCCATGCGCGAGAACGCCTGGGTCAGCTCCCGTACGGTCTCGACATCTCCGCGGCCGACGCGTTTACCCGCAGGGTGATCCTCGGCCGGCGGTTGGGCCATGGCGTCCCACCACGTTTCGTCTGGCAGGATCAGGGCCGCCGCGGAGTACACCCCACCCGCCAACAGCCGACGCCGGTCCGTGTCCACGCCACTCCCAAAGTCGTTCAGCGCTATCAACGGATCGACGCGCCAGTCCAGCGCCTCCTGCGCTGGCGAGGTGGAAGCTGCGAACCCGATCTCTTGTGGCGTGATCTCACGCTTCAATCGACGGGACAGCGCCTGGCACAAGATAGCGGGCGCGATCCCCGACGGTTGGACGCCTCCCACCCACATGCTCACGTGGGAGCGTCCGATCCTGGAGTTCTCCCGCACCTCGCCGTTCAGCGTCTCGGCGGCCGCGGCGGCGGCCTGTGCCCGTGACCAGTCAGCTTGCAGGAGGAGTGCGACCAGCCGCTCATTTCTCTCGCGCGCCATCCTGCGCCCCCACCACTGAAAGCGATCTTTGACCACATTGACCAACTCGCCCAGTGGATATCTCGGGCGGATATCGATCCAACGTACTGCTCAATTGGCCTTTGATGTTGGTGAGGTGGCGAGAAATCACCCGGTCCGAGGCAATCCGGCCGACAGTTCCCCCTCCGCCTCCTTGCGTACCAATGCCGGTTCGGTGCTTCAAATTTCGGATCCTGACACCGGGCAGGGCGCCCAGTACGAACTCGCTTGTGGTGCCACCTCAGGAATGGGGCGCACATGACCCCCGGCGCGCGGCGGCGTCATCGTGTGGCCGGCCTCGTCTTCGAAGACCACCCAGGCTCCGTCCGCTGCCGCAGTGCTCTTACCCGCGACCACACCTCCCGGCACCACTCGTAGTTCAGAGAAGGGTGCGCACAGCGACCCTGGCGACGGCGGCCAGGCCGCCGTCGTCCATGGCATCGCGAAGGAGGGCGTACGGCCTGGCCGTGGCGGGGTCGCCGAGGCCGAGGTAATAGGGCTTGTGCAGCAGCAGCGGGTCGATGCGGTCCGCCGACACGAAGGCCAGGACCTCGATAGCGCGGGGCGAGGCCGGCAGCGGAAGGTCGGCGAGGTCGTCCTCCGAAAGCACCACCACGCGCCCGTCGCCGGCATCGTAACCGCGGGCCACCTCCTCGTAAGGGACCTCCACCCCCTCCCGTTCGCAGACGCGCCGCAGCCGGATCCGGCCGCCGCCGCACCGCGTGTGCACCTGGTGGAGAGGGACAGAATGCGGGGCAGTCGCGGCGTGGACGGTCACGGGGATGTTCACCAGGCCCCAGGTGATCGTCCGCTTCGCGATGGTCTGCGCCATGACCCCATCGCACCGCCGATCCCGGCTGATCGCACCCCGACCGCCAGCCTCCGGCCCCGGACCGGTTCGTGGCCGGCCGGGGCCTCGGTCGCGAATCGTGGCCGTCACGCAGAGCGTGAACCGGGCCTCGCCTCGACTAGATCGAGTACGGATGGCCGCAGACGATGCTGTGACTGAGCCCTTCATCTGGCGGATGCGTGGCCGAGTTGGCGGGGCTGAGCACATGAGTCGGCGGGCAGGGCAGGGCTGGCTTTCAGATGATCAGGACCCGGCGCCCGCGAGTGTGGCCGGCCTGGCTGTCGATGTGCGCCGCCGCGGCCTCGGCCAGCGTGTACGACTTCTCGATCGGGATACGGAGCTTTCCCCGCGAGATGAGGTCGACGGCCTCGGCGAGCGCTTCCGGCACGCTCCCGGCTACGCCGGAGAACCGGACACCGAGCGCCGGCGCGCCGAGATCGGCGATGGAGATCACCTTCTGTGGATCCCCGGTCAGCTCGACGAGCTCGCGGATCACACCCGAGCCGGCCAGGTCGAGAGCTGCGTCGACACGGCCGAGCTGCCGCACTCGCTCGACCCAGCCCTCGCCGTATGTCGTGGCGAGGGCACCCAAGCCGCGCAAATAGCCCTGGTTCGCGGCCCCAGCTGTGCCGATCACCACGATGCCGCGGGCGTGGGCGATCTGCAGAACCGCTGATCCGACTCCCCCGGACGCTCCGCTGACCAGCAGTGTCTGTCCGGACCGCACGCCGACCTCGCGGACGATGCGCAGCGCCGTCTCCACCACGGAGGGGTACCCGGCCGCCTCTTCGAACGTCAGCCCCTCGGGCATACGGGCCCAGGCCGACAGCACGGCGAACTCGGCATAGGTGCTTGATCCTTCGCCGAACACATGGTCGCCGACCTCGACCCCCTCTACGCCCTCGCCGACCTCGTCCACCACCCCGGAGGCGTCCAGCCCGACTCCGGAGGGCAACTCGATCGGATGCGCCCCCAGGATCTGGCCTTCGCGGATCCTCCAGTCGACGGGATTCACGCCCACCGCCCGCACGGCGATACGTACCTGACCGGGGTCCGCGTGGGGTTCCTGGGCGTCCACGAGTTGCAGCACGTCCGGACCGCCGAACTCGGCGAAGCTCACTTTCCTCATGCGGCAGACAGTAACACTAACGGGTAGCGTTTCAAATCTGTTGTGGTTTTGTATCTGGTAGTGTCAGATCATGACCGTGCCGAACGGGCGCCGTGAGCGCAAGAAAGCCGCGACGCGCCAGAAGATCGCCGACACCGCCCTGCGGCTCTTCCTGGAACGCGGCTTCGACGCGGTGGGCATCCGTGACGTGGCCGCCGAGGCCGACGTGGCCGTCACCACGGTCTTCTCCCACTTCGCCTCGAAAGAGGCCCTGGTGTTCGAGCAGGACGAAGACTTCGAACTACGCCTCACGCGGGCGGTCACCGACCGGGCGCACGAGCCGCTCATCCCTGCACTGCGCCGCGAGGTCCAGGCCCTGGTGCGACATTGCACGGCGGACAGCGCCACCCCGATCTGGCACATGATCGACGCATCACCCGCCCTGCGGGAGTACGAGGAGTCCATGAGGCTGCGCCATGCAGAGGCACTGGCAACGGCCATGGCCGCCGATCCCGCCCTGTCACGGACCACCACGGCCTGCCGGGCCATCGCCAGATTCGTGATCGACGCCTATTCGCTGGCCCGTGAGGCGGCCGACCCACAGGCCGCGCTCGACGAGACCTTCCGGATGATCGAGGCGGCATGGGCCGTCACCCACCCCTCCGGAAACTCCACCGGCGCAGCCGGATCGTAGCCGGTTTCCGGGGCGGCCCGGCGCATGTGAGAGAGCGGCCCGCCATCTCATGCGCTCAGCCCCGCCAACTCGACCGCCCATCCGCCAGATGAAGTGCTAAGTCACAGATGCATCGGCTGGCGTTCACCAGGCAGGATGCGACGCAATTCGAACATCTGATTGAATTAATGGTATGGAGTCCGCCGCCTACCCAGATGACCTGCTGGACGCCGCCCGCGCCCGGCACCGCACATATCGCACCCTGGCCGCTGCACCGCCCACTGCTGGCACCACCGTTCTGCGCCGCCGACTCCTCCACCTATCCTGCCGGGTCTTCTGGCATCCGTACTGGTCGACCCGCTCCGCCTCCACCGCAGGCCGTGTCGCACTGCGCAGCAGGGCCCGGGCATTGGAGAGCGGAGCACCATAGTGGTTCGGCAGTGGTGAACGGCCCGCCACCCGCTCCGAACCTGCTGGTCCTGCCCGACGAGCAGACCCTGCGGGTGCATCTATACGAGCGGCAGGAGACGACGGGGTCGTCACCATGGCGGTACCGCATCGGAATGCCGTCATGGGTGACAACGCAGGACGGCGTGGAGGCTGCCGAATACCGGGTCTGGGTCACAGCCGGGCAGCTCCAGCCGATTGACGGTGTGGACCTGTCCTCGGTCCCGACCCACCGGCTGCCTCGCGAGCTTCCCCCACCCCAGCCGTCGGGGTGGGTCGTACGACCCGACCCCGTACGCCGAGGCGGCACCCTGGTCCACGACGCGGGGTGCCCGGACGCGGAGGGAGGGGGGATGGAGCTGGGCGCCATGGAGCCTCTGGATGCCCTGATGCGGCCAGGCGCACGAGCCTGCCAGGAGTGTGACGCAGCTGCAGTCCTCGTTCCCGCGCTGGCACTCGGCGAGGGGTACACCTAGCCTCCAGCCATTGCCGTGAACCCCGAACGGTCGAGCGAATGGAGCCCAGCCGCTCCGAGCGGAAAGCTCCTGCTGCCGCCACACGCGGAGTCGGTCCTGACGTGGTCCGGAACCGCCCGCCGGGGCAGCATGAAGGAGAGCCCCGCGCCTGTCACGTACTCCCGGCGATATACGGCCGCAATCGGAGCCTCCTGCCGGCGTGCGGAGACAACACGGCCCTGGCACCCGTCAGCGTCAGCAGCACGCCCTCCTACGAGCGGCGCGGCCTCGCGTCCAGGCCGGGGGCCTCCGCGATGAAGGACACCCAGGATCACGGAAAGGTAGTCCCGTCTTCAGCAAGCGGTTGAAGAACGAACGGTACAGTTGATTTTCGACGCACCGTTGCTCTGTCGCGACTTGGTTTCTCTCCTGCCACGGCCTTTCGCGCCCCTGTTTGTGGTCCGAAAAGATCACGGTGAGCGCGTGCATGACGTCAGCAACCAATTGATCAGCCGCACCCACGGCCTTTTGTGGGTCATCCACGAACTCGCCTTGAGGGCGCTGCCATGTGATCCGGAAGTCCTCCCGCCCAGGCCCGAGAAGTGGCTCATCGTTCTTCTCCGAGGGCCTCTTCTCATCCGACTCTGTGGGGTGCTCCGGTTTCGGCGGAGGAATCCCGGCTGCACACGAACCTCGTCGACGGCGGCGATGAGGAGTGCGCTCTGCTGCGCAGCCGGGCGCTGGAGGCTGCCCTCACGGTCGAATCAGAGGCGCTGGACGGCGTCGGGGCGGGTGTGCTGATGACCGACCAGCCGCCGTGGCGAACCGCAGGTGCGGGCCGTGCTGGCGCTCTCCCCGCGCGCCGACCCGGAAACCGTCGTCCGACGGCTGTCGGACGAGGCGGTGGTGCACGGCCGCCGCTCAGCCGGGCTCGACCGGCTGCCGGGCGAGGTCCGGCTGTGCGCGGTCAAGCACCGCCCCGGACGGGTCGGCTAACCGGCGGCCGACTTCATGCCGTCGCGCGCGCGAGCCTGCTGGCTGGTGAACGGCGTCGCCTGGCTGGCGTCCGTGGAGGGCGTCCGCGGCCGCGTTTGGGCAGACTGAGAATATGCCCAAGCCTCTGCCCCTCATCGTGGTGCACCCGCCCAGTCCCTCCGGCGGCCGTTGGGTGCGCGTCGCTGACGTGGACCTCGGTGTCGCCTACGGTGTGGTGGATCTGCTGGAGTTCCTGCGCCGGGCCGGTCTGGACCCCGAGGAAGTGCGGCTGAACGACCCAGCGATCAAATGGCGCGGGGGCGGGCCCCACATCTGGGGCACGGAAGCCGTCTGACCGCTCGGCAAGCGCATAGTGCAGCCTGGCCGTGCGGACCGCGGTTCTTCGATGTGTCGCAGTCGTGACTGGCACTGCCGCCACATGGAGGCGGTCCCGCCGTGGAGGAAGACCGGCACCAAGGGGCGCTCCCGTCGGCCGACCGGTGCCCGGGATGCCAAGGCGCGCACCGGCGTGTACCCCAAACCCGTGGTAGCGGCTCCGGCCGGTGCCGTCAGCGCCGGTGCAGGAGGCCGTCCTTCTCATACTGTGCCAACGCCAGACCGAGGCCGAAGAAGGTGGGGGCCCATTCGCCGACGAAGATGCCCCACCGGTCGGCGCGGTCCACGTCCGCCGACTTCTCCATTTTGGCGGAGGTGGCCCAGCTCAAGAAAGAGATGCCGATGGAACCCAGAGCGGCGCAGTAGGCGTGCTCGCTGCGCAGCCCGGCTTCGTGCAGCTTCTTGATGATCACAGCGTTCTCCTCGGTCAGGCGTCGGTCCTCAAAGGAGATCACCGTGCTACGGGCCGCGCTCCTCGTGCTGCGCCGAATGCACGGAAAGAGGTCGGGCGCGGACAGGAAGCAATCCCCTGCCCCATCGCCATCGCGCTCTGCCAGTCACTAGCGGTCGGCTTCGGCGGTACTGCCTGACGGTGGTGATGGCGGGCCCGCCTCTTCCGTCGGCCGCGAGGTGAATGATCCGGTGGTTGCGGGTGTGCCGGCCGCTGCGCACACCAGGCCGCGAAGTCTGCGGCGGGCGCTGGGTTCCAAAATGGCTGAGGTCAGGTGGTTCATGCTTTGCCTGACGAGCCGGACGATCTTCGTCTCGACCGCACTTCGGGCACCGGTGAAGACGAGTACGTGCCGTACCGCGGCGAGGTCGGCGGGCGTCAGGTCGCGGGCACCCACACAACCTTCCAGCACAGCAAGGGATCCCTCGTCGCCGTTGGCCACGGCGCGTGCGCGGGCGACGGCAACGAGAGTGGTGAGCTTGCCCTCCCGGATGTCGTCGCCCGAAGGCTTTCCGGTCTGCTCGGGGTCACCAAAGGCGCCGTGGAGATCATCGCGGAGTTGAAAGGCGATTCCGGCGCTGCGGCCGGCTGCGCGCAGCGCCCGGGTGATGGCTTCGTCGGCGCCGGCCAGGGCGGCACCGAGCGCGAGGGGCCGCTCCACCGAATACAAACCGCTCTTGAGGTAGGCGATGCGGATCGCCTCGGACAGGGACATCGATCCGGTGGCCTGAGCGTGCAGGTCGAGGTATTGGCCTGCGGCCATCTCGGTTCGCAGGGCGGTCCACATGTCCCGGACCCGGCGGCCGGTCTCTGGTGGCAGTTGGAGGTGGGCGATGGTGTCGTCTGCCCAGGCCAGCGCGAGGTCACCACCAAGGACGGCTGCAGCGGAACCCAGAGGTTCGCTTGCTCCCGGCCGATGAGCGGCGGCGTACTGGTTGGTGATGTCGGCATGCAGGGTGGGTCTGCCGCGGCGTAGTCGGGAGGCGTCCATCAGGTCGTCGTGCACGAGTGCGCCGGTTTGGATGAGTTCGAGTGCGGCAGCGATGCGCAAAGCGCGGTGGATCTGATCGTGGTCTTGGCCTCCCCGGCAGGCCCGCAAGGCCCACCACAGGAACTGTGACCTCATGCGTTTGCCGCCGTCGAGCGTGAACCGGGCGATGCGTTCGGCGACATCACGTCCGAAGACCCCGTCCAGGGCACAGGCTGAAGCCATTCTGTCGCGCAGGACGTCAGCGAGCACGGAACCGACGGCGGCCGGCACGTCCCGGTCGACGGATGCTGCTCCTCGCCACGTGACTGCGCGGCGGCGCCTGGTACCGCGGGCACGGGCCCGGCCCAGACGGTCCGGCTGCTGCGAGCCCCTGGGAAAACCCGGGGAACGATGGGTGCGGGAGGGTTTCTCTGCCCCCGTGTGGTGCATTCCCTCTCCTCTGTGAGAGCGCGTTCGGCGCTGGCGGCAGCAGGGCAAGGCAACGCAGCGCCGTTACGCAGTCGATCACGGTGGGCGCATTCCGGCATGCGGGCTTCTGGCGAGGCCCCACGTCGCACTGCGCCGACCGTGCGGCCTGCGGGCCTGCTACTTCGAAGAGAGGAGGCGTCCGTTGGGGTGGTTGTCGGCCCTGTGCCGCCGGGCGCCCCGGGGAGTGGGGGTGGGCACAGGGCCGCCGGCCGGTGAGGGTGGCCGGGACATTGGGCACGGAACGGATCGCACCCGCCCTGAGGGTCCTTTTTTCGAGCCGCAGTGTGTGGGTGCCACGCCCGCACGTCAGGCAGTTGGGTCAATTCCGGCTAGGTCGGCTTGGGGGGTGGAGTCCGGGGACTCGTGGTGCGTCAGTCGGAGGGCCCGGCTGTCCGGAGGAGGGGCGATGCGCCATGGGCATGGCGGGGATGTGATTGTTGGCAGCCAAGGAGCTCGCCGACCACGCCCGCATCGAGCACCTGCTCAACGGCCTCAGCATCACGAGCCCACGGACAAGGACTTCGACCGGCTGATAGTGAAACTGCGCATCGAGGTGAACGCGCACGTCGATGACGAGGAGAACAACCTCTTCCCCCCGATGCGCAACAACGTCGACGCAGCCTTCCTGGATGGCCTGGGCGACAAGATCCGCCAGACGAAGAAAACCGCCTCCATCCGCCCGCACCCCGCTGCCCCAAGTACCCCAACCGGCCAACAAGGTCTCGCGCCGGCGCTGGGGCTGGTGGGCCGGGTGCACGCCGTGCCGAGACAGCACCCGGCCAGCGCCCCTTCGCCGTGCTCTTCGGCTGCTCCGACTCACGCCTGGCCGCAGAGATAATCTTCGACCAGGGCCTGGGCGACCTGTTCGTAGTCCGCACCGCAGGCCACGTCGCGGGGCCCGAGGTGCTGGGCAGCATCGAGTACGGGGTGAGCGTGCTGGACTGCCCGCTCGTCGTGGTGCTCGGCCACGACTCGTGCGGCGCCGTCGCAGCTACCCGTGCAGCCTTGTCCGACGGCGTCGCCGCCTCCGGGTACGTGCGCGACGTCATCGAACGCGTCACGCCCAGCGTCCTGGCCGCTCGCGCGGCCGGGCTCACCAGCGACGACGACCTCATCGCCGAGCACATTCGGCACACCGTCGACCTGCTCCTGGACCGCTCTCGGGCCCTCGCCGACCAAGTCGCCGCCGGACGGGCGGCCGTGGTGGGCCTGTCGTACCGGCTGGCCGACGGCAGCGCCCGCCTGGTCACCTCTCACGGTTTGCAGACAGAAGCGGCCACCACCGGCCCGGCCGCCTGAACAGCTCGGCTGCCGCACCGGAGGGCCCAGGGCTACACCGGTTCGGCAGCCGGGAGACATCACCCCGAACCGGGCCCTTACGGGCACATCAAGGAGCAGGCCAGGAGCGCGGCACGTCCGAGAAGCGTGCCAAGGAAGTCGCCGCCCTCACCGTGAGCAAGGAACGGGCCCGTTCCGGGGAGGTGAAGTCCCTCCTCGGCATCGAAGACCTGCACGGTGGCCACAGGGCCGAACAGCTCCGCGGTGAGGATGCCGGAGCCGTCCGGCACCCGGGCCAGCGCCGTGGGAGGGCAGTACGCCCCGTCCAGGTATTCGGCATCGCGTGGGCTGGCGAGACGAACTCGCCCACACGACGACACCACCTCGCCTCTTCCAGCAGCGAAGCGGACCCCACCGGCGCCGAACCGCCTGTTCACTGCCCACTCTGCGGCGCACTGCCAAGAGACGGGGCCACCGCTGCCGACGTATCCCAGGGGATGGCGTGCGTCTGCTGCTCGGCTCAGGCGAAGTCCGTGACGACCGGGCAGGGCGCTCGTTGCCCGAGCAGGCTGACGAAGAGGCCCCCGTCGCACCGCCGAGTACCTCCTCTCCCAGCGCCGAACAGAAGGCAGGTCAGGACCCCGTGCGGCGGCGGGTGAATGCAGCGCATGCGCGACATTGCGACGCGTATTGAGCCAAAGAGACGAGACGATCCGCCACCTGGTCAATGCCATGAACACGGTGACTCCGTAAAGCGCACGCGCCCCGCCAGTTCGGAGACTGGCGGGGCGCGAAGGGAGGTGGCCACAGACTGCCGCTGTCGCGAGCGCTGACCATGGCTCGAAGTTGGGAGCGGGCAGCACGGAGCGTGGCGCATATCCCCACCGCCGTAGCCATTGCGGACCTGGTGCCGACGCATCCCGGGACCGAGGTTTTTACTGCCTCGGCTCCGCTCCGTCGGCTCTGGCGACCGGACACCCTTGCGCTGCGAGGCGGCCCGGTGGGGCGCGTCAGGTGTTGAGAAGGCGGTTGAAGAATGAGCGGTATCGCTGGAGGGCGACGCGCAGTTCCTCCGTCGCTACTTCCTCGCCGCGGTGCCACTGGCCTTCGAGTCCTTGCTTGTGTTCGGAGAACGTCGTGGCCAGCGCCTGCATGACTTCGGCGACCAGCGTGTCCGCCGCACCAACCGCCTCGCGCGGATCGTCGACGAACTCGCTCTGGATCCGCTGCCATCGACTGCGGAACTCTTCCTGCTCGGGCCCGAGCAGTGGAGCGTCCGGCTCCTGGGCCTCGGTATCCCGGTTCCTCTCCGATGAGGCGCCCCGGCCGTTGCCTTCGGGCATGGAGGCTCCCCGGTCTGCTGCTGTGGCCTCCCCCGGGAAGGTCGGTGGCGCCTCGACCGGGGGCTCTTGGGCCGCACTGCCCATGTCCTGTCGCGTGCCTGCCAGGTCTTCGGTGGACGGGCCGCCCGCTCCAGGTTCGGATGTATCTCTGCGCCTCATGTTTCCGCCTCCGTTTTCGTCAGGGCCGCACTTGCCTGTCGGCCTCAAACAGGATCAGGCCTCGCTCTCCCGCGAGTTCTGGCCGTTGTGCAGCAGTTCCGTGAACAGCGCGCGGTAATGCACCATTGCGCCCCGCAGCTCCTCCGTCGTCGCCTCGTGCCGCGTGCTGCGGCCATTGACCTCGTGGGCGGCGCGGTAGTGCTTCAGGGTGCGCCCGTGCTCCACCGACAGATCACTCAGTTGCTGGTGATGCCCTTCGGTCGGGTAACCGCGCTCGCTCATGAGCGAGGTCACCAGCCGGTCGGCCTCATGGACCGCGTCCTCGGGCTGGTCCACGAACCGTTCCTGCACCTGGTCCCATTCTTGGGCGTACCGGTCCCGGGCCCCGGGCGACAGCTGCTTGATGTGCAGCGCATCGTGGCGCTCCTCGCGCTCGCGCAGATCGCGCTCGGCCGCCCGGCGGCTGCCTTTGGCCTCCACGGTCCGTTCGTACTCCGGCCCGAACCGTGCCTGCAGCCGGCGGCGTCGCATGATCACCCATGCCGCCAGTGCACACACCAGAAGCACGATCGCGACAGCCACAATGATGGCTATGAGTGTCCCAGTGGACATCGAGTCCTCCGCTTGCAGTTTCTGACGTGAAAAGCCGATCGATTCCTGATCGGCGGATGTAGCTGAGCGTCGCGGTCGGTAGGTAGCTGATTTTCGGCACATTTCGCCTCGGTGGCTGCCGACAGCGGGATCCCGCTACCAGTAGTGCTTTCGCCCCGCGACGGCGTGCCCCGTCGAACCCAGGAGCCACAGAATCGCGCCGACGACCACGAGCACGATGCCGATGGTCCACAGGATCGATAGACCCGTAACGAATCCGACGACGAGAAGGATGATGCCGAGAAGGACCATTGACAGCTCCGATCTCGCATAGGTGTTCTTTTTTTACTTTGAGCCCGGGCCTCGGCAACGGCAACTGGTGCCGACGGGGACAATCAGGCGAGGGCGCAGGGCCGTAGCTGCTCTGGCTCCTTCCGGTTGCGCAGCCCTCGTCACAAGTCGCCTACCCTCCACCGCCACCGGCATGTCCGGCGAACGAGCTCACCCCTCGATCTCCGGGCCAAGCGGTCACCGGTCAGGTCGGGTTGGGCGATGGCATGAGCCCCCGCCGACAGCATGAGCGCGGGTGGTCGGCAATGGCTAGTCGTCCCGCGCCTGCCTAGGCAGATGCGGCATCAAATCCCCCATCCGGCTGCCGTCGAAAGACCGCTACGCCATCCGGCCTCTCGGCGCGCCGGTCGCCAGAATCCGTGCGGCCATGGGGGAACTACTCCCACAGTCGATTCGATCAAGTAAATGTTCACGAAGGAGAGAGTGATGGCTGTTTGCGAGGTCTGCGGAAACGACTATGAAATGGCCTTCGAGGTCCATGCAGCAGGCGCCGTTCACACCTTTGACAGTTTCGAGTGTGCGGCACATAAGCTTGCGCCCGTATGTGACAACTGCGGCTGCCGCATTTTGGGTCACGGCCACCAGACCGACGGCAAGTTCTTCTGCTGCGCCCACTGTGCACGCGTCCAGGGCCACACCAGCCTCGCCGACAACGCGTGAGCGCGACGCCCGGATGAGAGCCGTCCCGTGTGACTCAGGCGGTGAGGAATCGCTGCTGTACTACTTGTCGGCGTAGCGCTGGAGTACGTCGCTGGTGTGCTGGAACTCTTCCATCAGCCGGGTGGCCTCCACGACGAGTACGCCGTACGGGCGGGTGGGGTCGGCGAGTGGCAGGCCGTCGCTCTCGGCTTGTTCACTTACCTGCCGGCGGCAGTGCTGGGCCCGGTCCGCCAGTTGGCACAGTTCTTCGGCCTGGTCGGCCAAGTGGTCCTCGTCCAGGGCACTGAGGAGGCGGGCGCTGTCGGCGATGGCCGCCATGAACGTGCCATAGCGCTCGAGGAATATGCGGTAGTTGTAGTTGGTCTCGGTGTCGCGCCACTGGTCGAGGCTGCGTGTGAGAGAGGCAGCCTGGTACAGCGTCCGCTCCAGCGCTTCCAGCACGGCCCCGTAGTTTTCGAAACCCGTGCGCCCGCGATGGCGGCGGAAGAGGCGGCGCGGATTGTAATAGAGGCTCTCCCGCGCCGTGCGCATGCCGGCCCGGGCCTGGGTGATGAGCTCACCGGTCTGAGCAGCCCGAGCGCGCCACTGCTCGGTCTGCTCCTCCTCCAGTTCGCCTGCTGACAGCACCGGATGGATGTCTCCGAGCAGATCGCACAAGGCGTGCGCGAGGGTGCGGACACTGTATTCGGCGCTTCGGAAGCGCATCGGCGGCAAAACCACAAGGTTCACCGCGAGGGCCACGACGGACCCGATGAGGACCAGGAGGACGATCTGTCCCAGCTGGGTGATCTTTTCCGGATACCCCGTGGCGGAGGTGTATGTGGCAAAGGCGAAGAACGCCGCCGTGGGCACCTGACCGCCCTGAGCTCCCAAGGCCGGCCACCGCCCGATCACCAGGGCGAGCAGAGCCACCAACGCGAACGTCACCACCTCAGGCCCCACCAGGAAGCCCAGGGCGATCTGCACGGCCACTCCGGCCACCACCGCACCGACATAACGCAGTGACTGCACCAGCGTCTGGTAGATGGTGACGTGCATGATCAGCACCGCTGAGAACGGCGCGAACGCCGGCGACTGTGCGTTCAAGAGGTTGTAGGAGATTACCCACGCGATCGTCGCGGCCAGCGTGCTCTTGCCGACCAACAACGCCGTATGACGTTCATAGCCGTCCGACCCCAGCGCCCGACTCCACCACTGACCGATCCGGGCGAACCGCCCTGCCTCCGACGGTTCCGCCTGGCCCGCGCAGCCAGCCATCCACACCCTCCGCTTCTGCGCCCGACCAGGCGCCAAGTCTCCCGGCCCAGCTCGTGCCCCGCCACATCAGACACACCCACATCGGAGGGTGTTGTCCTCCATCGCGGGTCACGTCGGTTGGGCCTGCGTGCGTCGGTGGCGGTGAACAGCACACTGGCCGGGCCACGAGTGACGGCCTGATTTCCGGGGCTGCCATGCACCGGGCGCAAGGCGTCACCGCGCCGCGCCGTGCCGTGCTGTGCCGTGCCGTGCCGTGCCGTGCCGTGCCGTGCCGTGCCGTGCCAGTGAAGCAGCGATCACAGCGGCGAGATCCCGAACGGGCTGGGGCACCGCACACTTGCGGGCAGAGCGCTGAAGCGTCTGCGCTCTTCCGCCCACGCCGAAGCGGGCCAGTGCCATACCGCCACATGAGCGAGCAGCCGGGTGTCAGGCCGTGGAGTGGGGCTGGACAGTCGACGTGCAGCGCTTCACGAAGGTCATCGAGTCCGGCGCCTGGCCCAGCGGGTCAAGCTCTCACGCTCATCGTCGGTCAGCACCAGCTCGGCCTTCGGCCGTCCCATCCTCGCCATCCACCCATGATGCCGACACGGGAACCAAGTTACGCAGCGAATTCCCGACTCAGGACAAGTGAGCTGGTCCGGAGATCCTGTCGCAGTAGCGGCAGATGCGGTCGATGATCTGGTCTGTGGTCTTGGTCCATCTGAAGGGCCGGGCCTGGTCGTTCCAGGTCTTGATCCAGTCTTCAAGCGTGGCCGTCAGCTCGTCCGGTGAGCAGAACACGCCGCGTTCGAGGCAGCGCCGTTGCAGTTCGGCGAACCACCGCTCGACCTGGTTGATCCAGGATGAGTACGTGGGTGTGAAGTGCAGCTCGAACCGGGGATGCGCAAGCAGCCACTTGTGCACGACAGGTGCTTTGTGGGTGCGGAGGTTGTCGCAGATGACGTGGACCGCCAGGCCGGGCTCGGTCTGGCGGTCGATCTCGTCGAGGAAGTCGCGGAAGTCCACGGCCCGGTGCTGAGCCGAGAGCTTTCCGATCACTTTTCCGCTCGCGGTGTTCAGCGCCGCGAACAAGTCGATGGTGCCGTGCCGGACGTAGTCGAAGCTGCGTCGCTCGGGCACTCCAGGCAGCATCGGAGCGGTCCGCTCAAGTGCCTGGATTTGCGGTTTCTCGTCCACCGCGAACACTGCCGCGTTCGCCGGCGGAGCCAGGTAGAGACCGACCACGTCGCGGATCTTGTCGATCAGCAGCGGGTCCGGGGAGATCTTGAAGACCTCGGTCCGCCACGGCTGGAGGCCGAACGCCCGCCAGATCCGCAGCACGCTCATGGGCGAGATCCCCACCTGCCGGGCCATCTCCCGCTTCGACCAGTGCGTCGCCCCCTGCGGGGCCTCTTCCAGGGTGCGTACCACCACCTCCTCCACCTGGGTGTCAGTGATGCTGCGCGGGACACCGGGCAGTGGCTCGTCGGACAGCCCGTCGAGCCGGTCGCGCAGGAACCGTGTGCGCCACCGACGCACCGTTTTGCGGTCGGTGGCCAGCCGTGCGGCTGCCGCGGTGTTGTTCAGCCCGTCAGCACACGCCAACACGATCCGTGCCCGCTTCGCCAGACCCTGCGCGGTCGTGCGGCGCCTGGCCCAGTTCTGCAAGATCAGCCGCTCGACACCTGTTAACACCAACGGCTCCAACCTCGTATCGCCCATCTCCCCAGCACAGCGCGGGAAGACCGACCCCCTCAGCCGAACGCCAAGATCTGAAACAGAACACGACTCACGTGGCGACCCGAGAACTCAAGACCAGCTCACTAGTAGGATCGCCTCGTACCGTGATCGGGGAACGACGACAGCGATGCGCTCACGCACGGCCTGGCTACCCTCACTCGTCACGGAACGCGCGCCGCGAGAACGGGGCGGCGCGCACTGCCTGGTGAGAACCGGTCGGCGGCGGGGCACTGGATTTCTCTCTCCCGCCCGCACCGGCCCCGGCATCCTTGTCTACCTGGCCGCGGGCTCCGCGGGCAGGTTGAAGACGTGGCCCGGCGTGACGATCTTCGTGATCTCCTCGCCGAAAAGCGTGGTGGGCTCCTGGTTGTCATGGTCGATGTCGGTGTTCAACAGGACGACGAGGGTCGCCCGTGCCGACGGCAGATAGACCACCAGGGACTCGTAGCCCGGCAGCGAACCGTTGTGCCCGATCCACCCCTGGACGCTGAAGATGCCGAGGCCGTACCCGATGCCCGGGATGGGGGTCGGGGGTGTGGTGAGCCGCTGCTTCTGCAGGTCGGGACTGATCAGGTCGCCGCCGCCGGGCAGTTTGCCCGTGGCCACCGCACGCGCCCATACGCGCAGGTCCTGCAGATTGGAGATCATCGCGCCGGCCGCCCAGGCCCATGAAGGGTTCCAGTCGGCCGCGTCCTGGACGTCGCCGTTCGCGGTCTGGGTCGTGTATCCCTGCGCGTGCGGGACCGGGAACGTGGCGTCGACCGGCAGGAGCGTGTGGTCCAGGCCGGTCGGTTCAAGGACGTCCTTCTTGATGTAGTCGTGCAGTTGCTGACCGGTGACCTTCTCGATGACGAGGCCGAGCAGGATGAGGTTGGTGTTGGAGTACTTGAAATTCTTTCCCGGCGGGAACAGCACATGGTGCTGGAAGGCGTAGCCGAGCAACTCCTTCGGGGTAAACGGCTGGTGTGGGTCGTTCGTCAGCGCCTCGTAGAAGGCCTCGTCCTTGGAGTAGTTGAACAGACCGCTGCGCATCCCGGCCAGCTCGCGCAGGGTGATCTTGCTTCCGTTGGGTACGCCTTCGACGTACTTCCCGATCGGATCGTCCAGGTTCACCTTGTGCCGGTCGACCAACTGCAGCAGCGCCGTCACGGTGAACGTCTTTGTCACGCTCCCGATCCGCATGTGCAGATCCGGCAACATGGCCTGGCCGTTGCTCTGGTCGGCGAGCCCGAAGGACCGCACATAGTTACCGTCGGGCGTCCACAGTCCCACGGTCACACCCGGGATGTTCGCCTCCTGCATGATCCGCCGGACGACGGTGTCGAGCTGCCGCGTCACGCCAGGGGTGATGTCACGGACCTCGTCCGGGGACGCCGATGTGGAAACGGACGGCGACGGTTTCGCCGACGCGGCGGGGCCACCGCATCCGGCCACGCCCGCGATCGGCAGTGCGAACATCCCTGCCGCGGCAGCCGTCGCGGCCGCCCGACGCAAACGTATTCGGGAATGCGTCATGGAGTGACTCCCCACCATGCGAGGCCACGTTCCGCAACTCCGAGCGCGAGCGTGTGTGCACACCCGTGTGAGCGCGAGCGCGGGATGAACATGTGTCCGCCTACGGCGCGACTGCACAGAAGCCGCAGGTCACGACAGTGCCATGGGACACGGGCCGCAAGGTCCTGAACCTCCAGCATAGGAGCGCCCGCGCCCTGCCGCGCGTCGGCGCCCGGCGCAATCCGGTCGGCGCCGTTCGGGTGATCCCCTCAGCCTTGGTCCCTCAGCCCGGAGCCCTGGGGCCCTGTTGTCGGCCTCGCGCCTGCCGGGCGACGCCTGGCCTGTCCCTCGGGCGGACGACGGGAGTTACGACAGGGCCCGGCGCGGCGCCGCCGTTGTCGCGCGGACCACGAGTCGCGGCGCGATGACGGTCCCGGGGCCCGGCACCGCATCCGCCTCCATCCGGGTGATGGCCTGGCCGACGGCGAGTTCCGCCAGGCGCGGGATGTCCTGTCCGACAGTGGTCAGGTCGATGTGGGCGAGGCGGGCCAGGCGGCTGTCGTCGAAGCCGACCACGGATCTCGTCGGGGACGGGGACACCGGCGCGCAGGAAGGCGTCGAGGACGCCCGTCGCACAGCGGTCGTTGAAGGCGAGGACCGCGCTGGGCCGTGGACGGGCGGCCGGCAGAGTGCGGGCGGCCGTGGCGCCGTCCTCCTCGGTGAGTCCGCCGGGCAGGACGCGGATGTGGTCGGCGAGGCCGTGGCGGGTCATCGCGGTGCGGTAGCCACGGCGGCGGTCGGCGGTGCCCGGTGCCCTGCCTCCGTCGATATGAGCGATGTCGCGGTGTCCGAGTGCCGCCAGGTGGTCGACGGCCTGGCGGGCGCCCTCGTCGTCGGCGGTCCGTACGACGTCCACGCCGGGCGCAGCCGGCGGGCCACCGAGACGACGCAGCCGGTGGGCCCGGCTGCGCCGCGGCGTGGGTCAGCAGCCGAGAACGGCCTCCCGGGCGACCAGATGGACTGCTGCCGGGGCGTGAACCCCATGCGATTCCAGTGGAAGAAGACGTGGCGCGCGAGGATCCCGCGCACGCCCAGGGTGAGTCGCCCGTCGCTCGCGGCCTCTGCGAGAGCACGACCGTTGTGTTCCAGCCCTTCGGTCCAGGTGCGCACAGGCATGAGGGGGGCCTCGATCAGAAGGAGGCGGCGCATGGTGCTCACCATGCCGCTGACCTGATCCGGAGTCACATCGTCCGCCAGGGGGCGGTGTGCTTCTGCCTGTCCCCACACGTCGCCCTGCTGACCGAACTCCAGTCCGGCGGCCCGCATCATCAGTGTCATGGCCAGGAGTGAGGTGGCCTTAGCGTCCAGCATCTTGCCGGAGCCGTCAGCGGCGACGGCGCCAAGATCCCCGGACAAGGGGGGTGCGGCCTCAGCCTCCGGATGATTCGAGAAGCTCGTTCAGAAGATGGGACGCGGTGATCACACCGAGCAGGTGTGTGCCGTCCTTGGACTTCTCTGCAACGGCGACCAGTGGGCTGCGTACGCGGGCCATGAGGGCTGCCACTTCCAGTGCGGTGTCGTCGGAATCTGCGATGGGGGGCGGGGGTGCGTCGCGGGGCAGGCAGTCGCTGACGCTGCGCCCGGCCAGGGCCCGGCAGAGCCGGTCGGCGTGCTTTTCGTCGACGACCGCGGCGAGGGTCGGGTCCTCGATCACGTACTCGGGCACCAGGACCTTGACCATCTGGGAGGCCGGGAGGATCGCCCTGGGCTCGCCGTGCTCGTCGAGCACCAGGAGTCCGGGGAGTTTGTGCTCGGCCATCAGGCGCGCCGCTGCCAGGGCATCGCTGTCGACGTTCACCGATTCGTAGTCAACGGCCAGATCTCGTGCGCGCACGGTCGGCTCCTCGTCTGTTTGGAATGTCCCTGGTCCCAGCGTCGCCCATCGCCGGGCTCCCGGCGATGACGTTGACGCGACACATACGCCGCACGCTCGGCCCGGCGGTGCCTGCTCCGGTCCTCGCGTTGCCGGCCCATCCGTTTGACGCCGCCCCGGCCTGCGGCCGCGCCGGCCCGGACACGGCTGCCTGCGCCCGTGTGGTCATCGGTCAGGCCAGGGCGAAGTAGCGCAGCCATACGTACCCCGCGGAGACCGCCACGGTGATCGCGGTGACGACGAGGCCGTACTTGGTGAACTGCCAGAAGGAGACGGGTGTGTGGTTGCGTTCGGCGATGCCGAGGACGACGACGTTGGCGCTGGCACCGATGGCGGTGGCGTTGCCGCCGAGGTCCGCGCCGATGGCGAGCGCCCACCACATGACGTGGTCGCCGGAGCCGCCCATGGCCGTGACGAGGTCGCTGGTGATGGGGGCCAGGATGCGGTGACCCGAGCGGTGCTCACGGCGTCAAGGCTGCTGGTCGCGGTGTCCGCGCGGTCACTCGGCGAGGTGGAGGAACGGGTGACGCTTCCCCAGTTCCGGATGCTGGTGGTGCTCTCCACCCGGGGGGCCACCAAGCTGGTCGCGCTCGCCGAACTGCTCCAGGTCGCTCCCTCGACCGCGATGCGCATGGTGGACCGGCTCATTGCGGCCGGTTTGGCGGACCGCCAGGCCAACCCGGACAATCGGCGCGAGACCCTGCTCCAGCTCACCGACGAGGGGCGGCGCACGGTCGAGGACGTCACCGCCCGCCGTCGTGCGGAGATCAGCACCATCGTCGAACGCCTCGCTCCCGCGCAGCGCTCCGCGCTCATCGACGCGCTCACCGCCTTCAACGACGCGGGCGGCGAGCCGCCTGTGGATGCCTTGGAACTGCATCCCCTGGGATGGGCCGACGCCGCGCCGGAGCGGCGTAGTTGAGGCATCCGGGCACGCCCCGCACCACCGGAGAGGCCCGCCCCGGACAGCGCCGCACGGCACGGCGGTCCGGACCGAGGGCTCTGTGCGTCGACGACCACGGCCGACTCGCGTACAGCGAGATCCACCGGACGAGTCGAAGCCATCCGCACAGCTTCCGAAAGCCCAGCCGAACATGCGGGTTGAAGCGGCCGACCCACCACCGGACAGGTTGCGGGCCCTCCCCAGGGCGGAGGTCAGACGGTGGAGGCTCGTGTGAGGCGCTCGCGCAGGGTGGACGCGAATTCCTCCGCCCATGCCAGCTGCGTACGCATGTTGTCCACTCGTTGCTGTGCGGCCTCTTCGAAGCCACGCACCCGCTCGAGCAGTTCCTCGCGAGCTGCGGCGGACAACTCCTCGCCGGAGTCGAGCCGGTCGGTGGCGGCGAGCAAGGCGCGCATCTCGTCCAGGGTGAAGCCGAGTGGTTTCATCCGGCGGATGACCATCAGGCGGGCGACGTCGGCTTGGGCATAGAGGCGGAAGCCGCCCTGGGAGCGGGCCGAGGGGTGGACCAGGCCGGTCTCTTCGTAGTGCCGGATGGTGCGCAGCGACAGCTCGGTCCGTGCGGCGACCTCGCCGATCTGCATGTGCTCGCTGCTCACGCGGGCGCCCTTCCTCTCTGTCGCCGAGGCCACAGGCGGCCAGCATCGATCTCTACCGTAACGTTAGGGTACAGTCATGAGATGCCGGGGTCGGCTCATGTGCCGTCCCCACTCCATGGTGCGGGATACCTCCGCGACCTCTGCCGTGTCGGGGCCGACGACGCCCCCGGCGAAGACCGATGCCCGCAGGAGAGAGCGTGCGCATGCCCATGACGCCCAGCGCCGCCGCTTGCCCGCCGTGATCCTTCGCCCCTGAGCAGCTGCGCACATTCCAGCTCGCGCACACGGCTGCCTTCTGACTTCGGCCCGCGGTACGTGGGCTTCGCGGAGGGCCGCCCGGCCTCCCCGCGCTTTCCTGCACGCCCCCACGACGCCGGGCGTGCCCGAGCCCGACAGGTATTCCTCTTGTCAACGTCCACACTGTCCCCGGCCGCGCGGTTGCGCGGCCTGCGTCCCGACTGGCTGTCCGACGCGAAGGTCTGGCGCACCGAGGTCCTGGCCGGCCTCGTCGTCGCGCTGGCGCTGATCCCCGAGGCGATCTCGTTCTCGATCATCGCCGGAGTCGACCCGGCCATCGGTCTGTTCGCCTCCTTCACCATGGCCGTGACCATCTCGATCGTCGGCGGACGCCGCGCGATGATCTCCGCCGCGACCGGCGCCGTCGCGCTGGTCATCGGCTCTCTCAACCGCGAACACGGGCTGGGCTATCTGGTCGCCGCGGTCATCCTGGCGGGCGCCTTCCAGATCGTCCTCGGCGCGCTGGGCGTCGCCAAGCTGATGCGGTTCGTGCCCCGCAGCGTGATGGTCGGCTTCGTCAACGCCCTCGCCATCCTGATCTTCATGGCCCAGGTGCCGGAGATGACGGGCGTGCCCTGGCCCGTCTACCCGCTGATCATCGGTGGCCTGGCGCTCATGGTGTTCTTCCCGAAGGTCACCAAGGTGATCCCGGCCCCCCTTGTCTCCATCGTCATCCTCACCGTCATCACGGTCGCCGCCGGCATCGCGGTGCCGACCGTCGGCGACAAGGGCGACCTGCCCTCCTCCCTGCCGGTACCGGGCCTGCCGGATGTTCCCTTCACCGCGGACACCGTGACCACCATCGCCCCCTACGCGCTCGCCATGGCGCTGGTCGGCCTGATGGAGTCGCTCATGACTGCCAAGCTCGTCGACGACATCACCGACACCCACTCCTCCAAGACCCGCGAATCGATCGGCCAGGGCATCGCCAACATCGTCACCGGTTTCTTCGGCGGCATGGGCGGCTGCGCCATGATCGGCCAGACGATGATCAATGTGAAGGTGTCCGGCGCCCGCACCCGCCTGTCGACCTTCCTTGCGGGCGCGTTCCTGATGGTCCTGTGCATCGTCTTCGGCCCGGTCGTCTCCGACATCCCCATGGCCGCCCTGGTCGCCGTGATGGTGATGGTCTCCTTCGCGACCTTCGACTGGCACTCCATCGCTCCCAAGACGCTCAAGCGGCTGCCCGTTGGGGAGATCACCGTCATGATCATCACCGTCGCCTGCGTGGTCGCCACCGGCAACCTCGCCATCGGCGTCGTCATCGGCTCCATCACCGCCATGATGATCTTCGCCAAGCGCGTTGCCCACCTCGCCAACGTCACCTCGGTCACCGACCCCGACGGCACCAGCGTGGTCTACTCCGTCACCGGCGAACTCTTCTTCGCCTCCTCCAACGACCTGGTCACCCAGTTCAACTACGCCACCGGCCCCGACAAGGTCGTCATCGACCTGACCGCCGCCCATATCTGGGACGCCTCCTCCGTCGCCGCCCTCGACGCCATCGAGACCAAGTACAAGGAGCGCGGCAAGACCGTCGAGATCATCGGCCTCAACCAGCCCAGCGCCCAGATCCACGAGAAGCTCAGCGGCGAACTCGCCGGCAGCCACTAGCGGGTGCCTCGGCACGGCAGAAGGCGCGGCGGCTGAGGGCATTCGCGGTCCTCTGCCGTGCGTCAGGCGCAGGTGCAGGCTGCGGCGGGGGCTTCCTTGTCCGGCCGGCTGGTGCAGCAGGCGTCACCGCTCGTGGCCGCGTTGGGGTCGGCGCTCTTGCCGAGCGTGTCGGCGTCGGCCTTGACGGCGTAGACCTCCCACGGCTCCTTGCCGGGGCCGTGCACCCACACCTTGTCCTGCAGGGCGTAGCAGCACGAGGGCCGTCGGCGGCTTCGGTGACCACCTGGCCCAGTTGGCAGCTGAAGAAGGAGCGATGCGCTGATGCCGCGAAGATTCCGGGCAGGCTCAAGCGCACGAGCCGTCGAAGCCGTCCGCCCCCTCCCCCACGGCGCAGTTGCATCGGCCGTGGTCCGGTACAGGTCCCTGTCAGCCGGGCCCGCGGCTCGACCGTGAGGCGGCCTCACCACGAGACCGCTCCGCAGCGGGGACAGCTGTCAGGTGCCGCCTCATGCCTCGCGGTTGTCGAGGCGCAGCTGGACCTCACGCTCCTGATCGCCTGACGTCGACCCGGCGTCCTGAACCGGAAAGGCGGACCCCGGCCTGACCGCAGTCGGTCGGCTGCCAATAGCTGTCCTGCACAGTGGCCGACCCCTAGACGAGTCATTCCGAATGATCAGTGGTCGTATGCGATCAGTGATCGGGCGACTGGCTGGTGGGTCTTGTGGTTGTGCCAGATGGCGGCGGCCATCGCGAGGATGCGCTGGGCGACGCGGACGGCGACGCCCTCGAAGGTCCGCCCGCCGTGCTGCTCCAGGTCGAGCTGGCCCTTGAGGGTGTCGTTGACCGACTCGATCAACTGCCGCACCGACTTCAGGAGGCTCTCACCCTTGCGTTTCTCCTCGCGCTTGAACGAAGGCCGCAGCAGCTCCGCGCCCCGGAAGGCCAGATCGGTCTCGAACTCCTTGGACGCGAAGCCCTTGTCCGTGATCACCAGCAGGCCCGGCCGGTCCATGGCCAAGTGCGGTTCGCGGTCCAGCATCGCGGCCAGCACCTCCCGCTCGTCCACCTTCGGGTTCGCCAGCGCCCACAGGATGGGCATCCCGGTCGGGGTGCAGACCAGGAAGAGGCGCAAGCCCCAGAAGAACCGGGAGTGCGAGGCGCAGTATCCGTACCCGGCCCAGCCGGCCATGTCCGACCGCTTCACCGTCGGACGCGAGCGGCCGCACTCCACCGGCGTGGAGTCGACGATCCAGTGGTTGTCGAACCAGAAGTCCGTATCCGCCGCCACAATGCGTATTGCACGCTTGACCAGCGGCAACGCGGCCCGAAGCCGCTTGTTCCAGCCCGGCTGCTTCGGTACGTACGGGAACATCGTCCCCAGGCGGGAGTGCGCGAACCGCAGCCAGCGCGACTCGGACGTGTACCCCAACAGCGCCTGCGCGACGGCGAGGCAGACCAACTCGGAGTCGGTCAGCCGGGGCGGACGGCCCAGCCATCGGATACCTCCGATCTCGTCGTCGATCTTCACGTACAGTGCGGTCAGCAGGGCGTCCAGCTCATTCGTCACAGAACGATCTTGGACGGCCTGTCTGCGTTCCCGGACACCCCGTCAGCATTCGGAATGACTCGTCTACTGATCTTTTCGTAAGTTCGGTGGATGTGGTGGCTTTGTGGGTGGGAGGCTGTCGGGATGGCTTATCGACCTTTGTCCTCTGCGTCTGGTTCTTCCGTACCTCCGTTGTCACGGCCGCAGTTGGCGGAGGCGCGTCGTGTTCGGGCGGTCGAGCTGTTCGAGGAGGGCGGGTCGAATCCGGAGATCGCGCGGGCGGTGGGAGTGTGTGCCGAGAGCGTGCGGCGGTGGAGGCGTGTGTGGGAGGAAGGGGGTGCTCCAGCCTTACGCCGGCGTCAGGCCACCGGTCGCCCGCCCAAGCTGAATGACGCCCAGGTCGAGACTGTGCGGGCCGCCTTGGAGCGAGGTGCCCAGGCTCATGGATTCGAGGCCGATCTGTGGACCCTGGAACGAGTCGGCGCGGTCGTCGAGCGGGTGACAGGAGTGTCCCTGTCACGGGCGTCGGTATGGCGTCTGCTGACCGGCCGGCTGGGGTGGAGTCTGCAGCGGCCTGAGCGGCGGGCGGTGGAGCGGGACGAGTCCGAGATCGCCCGCTGGATCACGCACGAGTGGCCGCGCATCAAAAGGGGGCGGTGAACACACGTGCCTGGATCGTGTTCCTCGACGAATCAGGCGTCTCGCTGCTGCCCCAGATCCGCCGTACTTACGCACCTCGCGGCCGCACGCCGCTTCTGCGGCACCGGCTGAACTGGAAGCGTGCGTCGATGGCTGCGGCTCTGGGCTACCACTCCACCGACTTCGACCGCGGTCCTCGCCTGTGTTTCCACCTCAAGCCCGGCAGCTACGACACCATCGCTCTTATCGAGGTCCTTGAACAGGTCAAAGCGTTCTACCGTGGCGAGCCAGTGATCCTGGTCTGGGACGGCCTGTCCGCCCACTGGAGCCGGGCGATGCGAGCCTGGGTCACCGAGCAGGACTGGCTCACCCTCGAGCGATTACCCGCATACGCACCCGAGCTGAACCCGGTGGAACTGCTCTGGTCGTCGCTCAAGAAGCGCGAACTCGCCAACCTCGCCGGCGACCACCTCGCCGACGTTGCCGACGCCACCGAACAAGGCGTCCACAGGATCAACCACAACCAGCACCTGCCATGGTCCTACCTCGCCCACACCGGCCTGACCATCCAGCCACCACACCCACCGAACTTACGAAAAGATCAGTAGTTGTCACGGTTTGCCATAGCCTCCAGGGCGAGGCAGGTCGGTGTCTGGCCGGTCCACAGTGTGCCTGCGGTGCCGGCCTCGACGTGCTCGGCGTACAAGCGGCTTTTGGCCTCGATCACCGCGAGGTTCTCTGTCATCTGGGCCAGTTCGGCTCGCACACGGGTCTCATGGGTGCGCAGGAGTTCAAGGCGTTGCTGTTCGTTGCCCGGGCCGGCGGCGACCAGCTCGGCGTAGCGCCGGATGTCGGTCAGCGGCATGCCGCAGGCACGGAAGCGGTTGCAGAGCTGGAGCCATTCGACGTCGAAGGCGGAGTAGCGGCGCCGTCCGCCGCTGCTGCGTGCCACCGAGCCCAGCAGCAGTCCTTGTTTCTCGTAGTAGCGCAGGGTGTGGATGCCCAGCCCGGTGCGCTCGCTGACCTCGCCGATCGTGAGGTTGTCATCGTTCATGCTCACTCCCTTCTTGACCTAGACCGAGGTCTAGATCGTAGCTTCGTCGACGTACCTCGAAGCAACGACCCCGGAGCATGCACCATGACTCTTTCCCTCGACCCCGAGCTGGCCGCCGTGTTCGCCGCCCGTGCCGGTGACACGCCGCCCGCGCCATTGGCGCTCGGTGACTGGAAGACCTGGCGGGACAGCGTCGCCGCCGTCTATCCGACCTTGACCGCCGGCCTGGACCGGCCCGAGGTCGGGCATCAGGTATTCACCGCGGCCACGCGGGACGGCGCGCACATCGACCTGCACTGGTTCACCCCGCCCGGTGTGCCCGGCCCGACCGCGGCCGTCGTCCACGCTCACGGGGGCGCCTTGGTCGCCGGGGAGGTGGCGCACTTCGCACCGTTCATCGCCCAGTACGTCGCCGCCGCCGGTGTGCCGTTCCTGTCGGTGGAGTACCGGCTGGCCCCGGAGGCGACCGGCTCGGCCCCCGCAGAAGACGTGTACACGGGACTGACCTGGCTGATCGAGCACGCGGACGAGTTGGGCGTGGACGCGGCCCGGATCGCGGTGCAGGGCGAGAGCGCCGGAGCCACCTTGGCGGCGACCACGGCGATCCGCGCCCGCCGGGACGGCATCGGCCTGGCCCGGCAGATCCTCATCTACCCCATGCTCGACAACAGCGACACCCCGCTCGCCCCGCACCTGCACGCCTTCTCCGCCGACCTGCACACCCTGAAGAACACCGCCTGGCAGCTTGTACTCGGCGACACCCGCGCCCACGCCGACGACGCGCCCGCGACAGTCGTCCCCGCCCGCCTGGAGGACCATGCCGGCCTGCCCCCGGCCTACCTTGAGGTCGGCGAGCTCGACGCCTTGCGGGATGAGACCGTCGCCTACGCCCAGCGACTGTGGCTGGCCGGCGTCAGCACCGAACTGCACGTCCTGCCTGGCCTGAGCCACGGCTGGGACCACTTCGCACCCGGCATCTCCGTGCACGCACCGGTCCACGCCCGCCGCGTCACCCTCCTGAAGTCCCTCTGAACAGCCACCGGCAAGGAAAGACCATGAGTACCCAGGACCTGCGCAAGCTCTACCTCGACTACATCGAGGCCATCAACGCCCGGGAGTTTCACCGGATGGCCGAGTTCGCCCACGACACCCTCGTGCTCAACGGGGAACCGGTCTCACGGGACGACTACGTCGCCACGATGCAGCAGCACATGGACGCCGTGGACGACTTCGTCTGGCGTCTGGACGACCTCGCCATCGAGGACAACCGGGTGGCGGCCCGGCTCACCGACACCGGCACCCCGGTCAAGCAGTGGCTCGGGCTGGAGCCCACCGGCCGGAGCGTCACCTTCACCGAGTACGCCTTCTACCACTTCCGCGACGGACGCTTCGAGCACATGTGGTACCTGCTCGACGCCCAGACTATCCAGCAGCAACTGACCGCCCCGCAGTCAGTAGCCTGATTCACTGAGCTCTCCGCAGCCTTCGGACCGGCCCGGACGGTGTCGACTAGACGAGTCATTCCGAATGCTGACGGGGTGTCCGGGAACGCAGACAGGGCGTCCAAGATCGTCACTGATCGCATACGACCACTGATCATTCGGAATGACTCGTCTAGCAGCGGTTCCGGCGCCGGTGCACTGCACGGGACAGGGAGGCCGCGCCCAGGGCAGCGCCGAGCAGACCGCTCGTGACCGCGGGGTGACGGGCCAGCGCCGTCAGTGGCGAGCGGGCGCTGGAACGGTCGTCGAAGATGCCGTGGGCCCCGTAGTCGTGTCCGTCCTTGCCGTCGGCGGGATCCCAGAGGTTGCTGGGCCGGCCCGCCGACGCCGGCTCGTCGGTCTGCTGGGAGTCGAAGCCGGTGCGGGCGAGATAGCGGTCGAGGAGGGCGGGGGCGAGCTTGTTGGCCAGTACGGTGGCGACGGTCGAGGCGCCGATGGCGTACTGCTTGCGCCGGGGGTGGTCGGCGGCGTGGACGATGGCGCGGGCTGCGACCTCCGGCTGGTAGATGGGTTCTACCGGCTGCGGATGACGGGGGAGCCGGGAGAGCACCCAGGAGAATTGCGGGGTGTTGACCGCCGGCATCTTCACCAGGGTGACGCTGACCGCGCTGCCTTGGTGGAGGAGTTCCGTGCGCAGGGCGGAGGTGAAGCCGTTGATGGCGTGTTTGGCGCCGCAGTAGGCCGACTGCAGCGGCACGGACCGTTCGCCGAGTGCCGAGCCGACCTGCACGATCGTGCCTCGGTTCCGGGGCAGCATGCGCCGCAGTGCGGTACGGGTGCCGTTGACGAACCCCAGGTAGGTGACTTCGGTGACGCGCCGGTACTCGTCCGGCTCGATCTCGGTGAACGGGGCGAAGACCGACACGAAGCCGTTGTTGACCCAGACGTCGATGGGCCCGAACGCCTCCTCCGCGGCTTGCGCCGCCGCCTCGACCTGCGTGTGGTCGGCGACATCGGTGGGCACGCTCAGGGCGCGCCCACCGAGCGTCTCGATCTCGGCCGCGGCCGCGTCCAGACCTGCGGTTCCACGGGCCAGGAGTACGACCTTCGCGCCACGTTCGGCGAAGAGACGGGCGGTCGCACGGCCGATTCCGGCGCTGGCGCCGGTGATGACGACGGTTTGGGACATGAGCGGTCGGCTCCTTTCGAACGGGGTGGTCATGTGGGGCGGGGGCTGTCCGGGCGGCGGGCCTCCGGGCGGGCCAGCCGTGCGGAGGCTTCGAGGAACAGGGCGTGGACGAATGCCTGGGGCAGATTGCCCAGCAATCTGCGCTGGGCAACGTCGTATTCCTCCGCGTACAGGCCCGGTGCGCCGCAGGCGCCGCGGTTGCGTTCGAACCAGCGGTAGGCGTCGAGGTCGTGGCCTTGCTGGTGCTCGGCGAGCGCGGTGACGAAGCCGCAGAGGAGGAAGGCGCCTTCGGCTTTGCTGAGGGGGCGGTCGTCGTGCCGGAAGCGGTAGGCGTAGTAGCCGTCGGTCAGATTGGCGGTGTAGGCGCGGAGTGTGGCCCGGGTGCGGGGATCGTCGGTCGGCAGCAGGCCCCGTAGGGGAGGCAGCAGCAGCGCGGCGTCGAGCGAGGGGTCGTCGGGCGAGCGCTGCCAGTGGCCGTCAGGGTGCAGGGCGCGCCTTTCGGTATCGGCGAGGAGGGCGTCCGCCAGGCCCGACCAGTCACGGGCGGCCGGGCCGCGGGGCGCTGCGCCCGCCAGGCGGCGCAGACCGGCGGCGCAGATGAGGCGGCTGTGTGTCCAGTCCCGGTTGCCCAGTTCCCAGATTCCGGCGTCCGCCTCCCGCCACCGTCGCCTGACGGTGTCCGCGGCGATGCGAGCGGCCGCCCAGCCGTCGTCGTCCAAACGGCCGTGCTCGGCCGCGGCGGCGAGGAGCAGCAGTGCCTCACCGAAGCAGTCGAGCTGGAACTGCCGGTTGACGTGGTTGCCGATCCGGTCGTAGCCGCCGGGGTAGCCGGGCAGGTCGAGCGGGTGCTGGTCGGGGACGGGCTGCCCGGTCACGGTGTACGCGGGGCTGAGATCCGGTCCGTCGGCGTGGAGTCGGGCCGTGGTGAAGCGGACCGCGTCGTCCAGCAGCGGGCCGGGGGCGGCCGCGGCAACGGCCTGGCCCGCATAGGCCTGGTCGCGAATCCAGACGTACCGGTAGTCGTAGTTGCGGCCCTCCTCGGCGCGCTCGGGCAAGCTGGTGGTGGCTGCGGCGACCATTCCCCCGTCGGCGCTCGTCATTCCGCGCAGGATCGCATGCGCCTGCCGGGCGTCGCGGACCGCGACGGTGTCGGTGAGAGCGGGGACCGCCGAGGCCCAAGCCCGCTCGGTGGCCGCCCAGGCGCGCCCCGGATCGACGGCCGTGGTACGCAGCGGCCCGGCGCTCAGCTCCAGCACCAGGTCCCGCTGCTGCCCCTCCGCCAAGTTGAGCTCCAGCATGAACCGGTCGCCGTCCCCGCCGGCCGGCCGGGCGTCCTCGGCACCCGACCACCGCAACGCCAGCCCGCCCAGCCGTGCCTGCCACTCGCCGGTCGGGTCGCGCCGCACCTCGCGCATCGGCTCCCGTCCATAGGCCGCGACCGGATGCAGCACCACCTGCAACCGGGCCGGGCCCTCGCAGGCCACGATGCGTCGCAGCAGCACCAGTCGCCCGGTCTGCCCGGGGAACGCCAGCGCATCGCGGCACTCGACGATGCCGCTGCGCGTCACCCACCGGCTGCGCCAGATCAACGAACCGTCCTCATACGCGCCACCGGGCACGAACGGCTCCGCCGGAGTGACGGCATACAGGCCGCCGCCCCCGATGAGCGCGGCGAACACCGCCTCGTCGTGCCAGCGCGGTGCGCACAGCCAGCAGATTTCGCCGCGCGGCCCGACCAGGGCGCCGCGCTCGCCGTCGGCGAGCAGCGCGTAACTGCCCAGGTCCTGCGGCGGATAATGGAGGTCTTCGCCGGGCCGGTGGTCGGTGCTCATCGTCTCCGTGTCCTCAGGTGACGCGGTACGGGTCGGCACGGTCGGCGCGCAGCGTGAGCCCATGGCCGGGTGACCGGTCCTCGCCCGGCCGGATGGTTCCGCCCGCCGGGTCCAGCACGCCGCTGAAGAACAGGTTCTCGATACGCACGTGGTCGTGGAACCACTCCAGGTGCCGCAGGTTGGGTACGGACGCTGCCGCATGGGCGTGGACGTGCGGTGCGCAGTGGCCGGAGATCTGCAGAGCGGCCGCTTCGGCCAGGGCTGCCGCCCGCAGCCAGACGGTCAGGCCGCCGCATCGGGTGGCGTCGGCCTGCAGACAGTCCACGGCACCGGCCTGGAGGAGGTGCCAGAAGTACGGCAGCGTGTAGCCGTACTCCCCCGCCGTCACGTCGGCCGCGACGCCGGCCCGGACCTGCGCCAGGCCGGCCCGGTCGTCGGAGGAGACCGGCTCCTCGAACCAGGTCACCCCGTGCGCGTCGAGGCAGGGGCCGAGCCGGATTGCCTGTTTGCGGGTGAGGGCGCCGTTGGCATCGACATAGAGCTCCGTGGCGTCGCCGATGCTCCGGCGGGCGAGCGCGATGCGCCGCCGGTCGCGCTGCTCCGCGGTACCCCACGACTCACCGATCTTGATCTTGACCCGTGGAATGCCCTGCTCCGCGACCCAGGTGCGCAGCTGCTGGTCCTGCTGCCGGTCGTCGTACGTGGTGAAGCCGCCGCTGCCGTACACGGGCACGTCGGTGCCGCTCGCTCCCAGCAGCCCGACGAGCGGCACCTGAAGCAGCCGCGCCTTGAGGTCCCACAGGGCGATGTCGACGGCCGAGATGGCACCCGCGACCAGCCCGGGCCGACCCGCATTGCGCACCGCCCGGGACATCGCCTCGTTGGCGCCAGGCACATCCCACGCGCAGCGATCGGTCACGAGGCCGGCCAGCTGCTCATCGATGACCTGGGCGGTGGCCGCGGCCCCATAGGTGTAGCCCAGGCCCGTCGTGTCGCCGGAGCGGACCTGGACCACGACCATGGTGGTGGACTCCCAGGTCAGCGTGCCGTCGCCCTCGGGGGCATCGGTGGGAACCCGGTAGACCGAGGTTCCGACCGTCTCGACAACGGGGTCCGCGCCCCGGGCATGCTGTTGCACCGTCAGTCCTGGTGGTGCTTCCGGCCCGGGAGAAACTCCTGGACCTTGGCCTTCAAGCCCTGCTTGACCATCGCCGCACGGTCACTGTCGCCCTTGAGGACGGAGGTGGCCGCGGCCTCGATCTGGTCGAGGCTGGCGTGCGGCGGGATCGGTGGCACGGCCGGGTCGGTGCGGAAATCGATGACGAACGGCCGGTCGGCGGTGAGCGCCTGGCGCCAGGCGTCCTCGACGTCGTCGGGCTTCTCCACCCGTACGCCGCCGAGCCCGATGGACCGCGCGAAGTCGGCGTAGGGCACGTCCGGCAGCGCCTGCGAGGCGAGGAACTGCGGGGCGCCGGACATCGCGCGCATCTCCCACGTCACCTGGTTGAGGTCCTGGTTGTTCAGGACGGCGACGATGAGCCGTGGGTCGCGCCACTCCTGCCAGTACTTGGCCGCGGTGATGAGTTCCGCCATGCCGTTCATCTGCATCGCGCCGTCCCCGACGATGGCCAGCGCCGGCCGGTCCGGGTGGGCGAACTTCGCACCGATGACATAGGGCACGCCTGGGCCCATGGTGGCGAGCGTCCCGGACAGCGAGCCGCGCATCGTGCCGCGCATCCGCAGGTGACGCGCGTACCAGTTGGCGGCTGAGCCGGAGTCCGCGGCCAGGATGACATCGTCCGGCAGCAGCGGATCCAGCGCGTGCACGACATACTCCGGGTTGATCGGATCGGCCTCTACAGCGGCCCGTCGCTCCATCACCTCCCACCAGCGTGCCGTGTCCTTCGTGATCTTCTTTCGCCACTCACCGTGCTTCTTGCGCTTGAGCTGCGGCAGTAGCCGTTGCAGCGTCGCGCGGGAGTCTCCGACGAGATTGACCTCGAAGGGGTAACGCATACCGACCATGTGCGGGTCGATGTCGATCTGCACCGCCCGCGCCTGGTCCAGCTCGGGCATGAACTGCGTGTAGGGGAAGCTGGAGCCGATGACGAGCAACGTGTCGCAGTCCTGCATCAGCTCGTAGGAAGGGCGGGTGCCCAGCAGGCCGATCGCGCCCGTGACATACGGCAGGTCGTCGGGGAGTGCGTCCTTGCCCAGCAGTGCCTTGGCCACCCCCGCGCTGAGCACCTCGGCGACCTGTTCCACTTCGGCCCGCGCCCCGCGGGCGCCCTGCCCGATCAGGATGGCGACCTTCTCCCCCGCATTGAGCACCTCGGCCGCGCGGGCGAGGTCGTCATCGGTCGGGACCGGCTCGTAGGAGGCGAGGCCGAGGCTGGAGGGGACCATCTTGAAGTCGTGCGTCGGCGGCGAGTAGTCCAGTTCCTGGACGTCCGCCGGGATGATCACCGCGGTCACCGTCCGTCGGCCGTAGGCGGTACGGATCGCCCGGTCGATGGCGTTGGGCAGTTGCTCGGGGACGGTCACCATCTCGCAGAAGTCGGAGGCGACGTCTTTGTACAGGCTCTGCAGATCGACTTCCTGCTGGTAGGAACCGCCCATCGCACTGCGGTTGGTCTGCCCGACGATCGCCACGACCGGCACGTGGTCGAGCTTGGCGTCGTAGAGGCCGTTGAGCAGGTGGATCGCGCCGGGTCCGGAGGTGGCCGCGCAGACGCCGACCTTGCCGGAGAACTTGGCATACCCGACGGCCTGGAAGGCGGCCATCTCCTCATGCCGCGCCTGGACGAACTTCGGCTTGTTGTCGGCGCGTTCCCAGGCGGCGAGCAGCCCGTTGATGCCGTCACCGGCATAGGCGAAGACATGCTCGACGTCCCACTCGCGCAGACGCTGGAGGATGTGGTCGGAGACCTTGGTGGACACTGAAGCTCCTTTTCCGGTTCAGGTGCGTCGTCGCAGGAGCGCCGCGCCCGCTGCGCAGGCCGCCGCGCCGACGGCGGCGAGGGCCGCTGCGGTGGCCAGACGGGCGTCGCGGGCATCGGGGCGCGGGCGGTCGACGAGTTTTTCTGGGTAGTGGGCGGGTGCCGGGCCGTCGAGGGCGAGCGCGAGCGCCTCGGCCAAGTGCAGCGCGCCCCGGCCGGTACCGCCGTGCGCGATCTGGGTACGACAGCTGAAACCGTCCGCCAGGACCAGCGCCCCGGGCGACGCCGCGCGCACAGCGGGCAGCACGCCCAGCTCCCCGATGTCCATCGACAGGCCGTAATGACCGTGTTCGAAGCCGAAGTTGCCCGCCAGGCCGCAACAACCGGCGTCCAGCACCTCGGCCTCCAGTCCGGCCCGGCGCATCAGTTCCCGGTCAGCGTCGTCCTTCAGCACCGCGTGCTGGTGACAGTGGGTCTGGACGATCGCCGTGCGGGCAGGCCGTGGCGGCCGCCAGTCGTCGGGGGCGTGGTTGACGAGCTGTTCGGCCAGCGTGCGGACCTGCCCGGCCAGCCGCTGGACGTCCAGGTCTCCGGGGAACAGCTCCGGCGCGTCGGAGCGGAAGACCGCGGTGCACGACGGCTCCAGCCCGATGACCGGTGTGCCGGCATCCAGCCAGGGGCGCAGCACGTCGATGGTCCGACGCAGCACCCGCTTCGCCGTCTCCAGCTGACCGGTGGAAATCCACGTCAGCCCGCAGCACACGCTCTGCTCCGGGACGGCGATGCGGAAGCCGGCGTCCTCCAGGACGCGCACCGCAGACTTCGCGACGTTCGGATGAAGGTGGTTGCTGAACGTGTCCGGCCAGAGCACCACCGCTCGGGGGTCTGCGGGGTCCGGCTGCGGTAGGCCCCGGGCCCGGAACCACTCGGCGAAGCTCTGCTCGGCGAACGCCGGCGCCTCCCGCTCAACCGCTACGCCCGCCACCCGTTTGCCCAGCCGCGCCAGCCCTGGCGCGTGCAGAACCGCATTGACCAGACGTGGCGCTACCCGGGCGAGGCGAGCCCACAACGGCAGCCAGCCCAGCGCATAGTGTGCGGCCGGGCGCAGCCGATGGGCGTAGTGGTGCGAGAGGAACTCTGCCTTGTAGGTCGCCATGTCGACGCCGGTGGGGCAGTCGGATTTGCAGCCCTTGCAGGCCAGGCACAGATCGAGCGCGTCTCGCACTTCCGTCGAGCGCCAGCCGTCGGTGACGGACGAATCAGGATGTCCGTCGAGCATCTCGAACAGCAGCCGCGCCCGGCCGCGGGTGGAATGCTCCTCCTCGCCGGTGGCCCGGTAGGACGGGCACATCACCCCGCCGCTGTGGGACCGGCAGTTGCCGATCCCCACGCAGCGCAGCACGGCGCGGCGGAAGGAGTGCTCGTCCTCGGGATAGCCGAAGTGCGTCGCGGGCTCCGCCGGCCGCCACTCCGCCCCCAGCCGGAGCCCCTCATCGACCCGGCGCGGGGCGACGACCTTCCCTGGGTTCATCCGGTTATCCGGATCGAACAGCGCCTTCATCTCCCCGAAGGCCGCCACCAGGCGCTCCCCGAACATCTTCGGCAGCAGCTCGCCACGCGCCTGCCCGTCGCCGTGCTCGCCGGAGAGCGACCCGCCGTACGACACCACCAGGTCGGCTGCGCGCAGCAGGAACCGGCGGAAGTCGGCCACGCCGTCGGCACTCTTCAGATCGAACGGGACCCGGGTGTGCACGCAGCCCTGGCCGAAGTGGCCGTAGAGGGAGGGGTGGTCGTAGCCGAATTCCTCGAAGAGCTTTTTGAGGTCGCGAAGGTAATCCCCGAGCCGCTCCGGCGGGACGGCCGAGTCCTCCCAGCCCTCCCAGGTCTCGCGGTCGTCGGGCGGCCGCGCGGTCACCCCCAGGCCTGCCTCGCGCGCCCTGAGCATCTGCTGCTCGCGCTGCGGATCGTCGGAAAGCACCACCGACGGGTCGTCCTCGTCACGCCCCAGCGCCCGCAGCAGATCGTGGCCCTGCCGGTCGACGTCCGCCACGGTCTCCCCGCTGAACTGCACCAGCAGCCAGCTGTCGCCCTCCGGGAGCCGCTCCAGCGAGTCCAGATAGGCGCCCTCCTCGCGCATCAGCTGCGCCATCCGCCCGTCCAGCGCCTCCAGCTGCGTGGGGCGGCACAGCTCCAGCAGGCGCGGCACGTCGTCCGCCGCGGCACAGATGTCCGGGTACCCGAGTACCACCATGGACTCGCTCTCAGGCACCGGTACGAGATCCAGCTCTGCCCGCAGCACGGTAACGAGCGTGCCCTCGCTGCCCACCAGAGCGCGCGCGAGGTCGAAGCCGTTCTCCGGCAGCAGCGAGTCGAGGTTGTAGCCCGACACCCGCCGGGGAATCTTCGGGAAGCCCCGGCGGACGTCCCCCCGATAGCGGTCGATGAGCTCCCGCGCCCCCGCATACAGCTCCGCCCGGCGGCCACCGGATGCCACGACCCGGTCGTACTCCTCGTCCGAGGTGGCCCCGACCCACATCCGGACGCCGTCGTAGGTGAGAATCTCCAGCCGCCGCACGTTGTCGACAGTCTTGCCGTACGCCTGCGCCGACGCTCCACACGAATTGTTGCCGATCATCCCGCCCAGCGAACAGTGGCTGTGCGTCGATGGCTTGGGACCGAACTTCAGTCCTTGACCGGCGAGTTGGCGATTTAGCTCGTCCAGGACGATGCCCGGCTCGACCACACAGGTGCGCCGCTCCGCATCCACCGTCACCAGGCGGTTGCAGTACTTCGTCCAGTCAATGACGACAGCGGCATTGGTGCACTGTCCACCCAGGCTGGTCCCGCCGCCGCGGGAGAGCACCGGCGCCCCGAACTCCGCACACACCGCGACCGCGGCCGCGCCGGCCTCGACACTCCGCGGCACCACCACCCCGATCGGCAGCTGCCGGTAGTTCGAACCGTCGGTGGAGTACGTGCCCCGGCTTCCCGCGTCGAAACGGACCTCGCCGTCGACCCGGTCCCGCAGGGCCCGCCGCAGAGCCTTCGTGGACAGGCCGGGCGCTCGGACTTGAGCGGTGCCTGCGTCGTGCTCCATCGCCACACCTCCCACCGGTCGGACAGCCGCCGTCAGTCGGCCACACGACACGCGTTCCCCTGAAGGGGGCCAGATAACGCGTGGATCAGCGCGGATTGCGCCGGGTGGAGCTGTGGGGACGGCAGGACGGCCTGTCATGCCCGGGCACTGCGCTGTCTCCCGCGCCCGCCGGTATAAGGCGTCCGCACCCAGCCCCGGGCCGGGACCGGCGGCTACGACATCCAAGCCACGGGCTCGTCGAGCGCCTCCGGCGAGCCAGAAGTTGTGCTGGGCCTGCGGCAGTGCCAACCGGCCGAGGACGAGTCCTTCGTGGGCGTGACCGAAAGCGGCGCCTACCGGCCCTACCGGCCCTGCCGTCTCTGCCGTCTCTGCCTTCCTGATCATGGGGAGTCTCACAGAACGAAGCGTCGCGGTATGTGAGCTCGACGGCTCGCCATCGGCCTTCACTCGCTGATCCCTGGGCGGCTCGCTCAGCCCTCAGCCCAACGCTCCGGCAGCCACTCGGAGATCTGACACGAGCCCCGCGTAAGCCGCTTCGCGCTCATCGGACCGGAGGATCGCCGAAGGATGAACAGTGGCGACAATCAGCCCTGGCTCTTGGCCGTCCCGACCCTCGGTCGAGCGTTGCTCCGCTTGGGGCAGCGGAAGGAGAGCGCCGCGGTCCTTGGTGACCCGAAACGACGGGCCGAGCAGTGCCTTACCGGCAGTCGCTCCGAGGGCCACCACGACCTCAGGGTGCACGAGACGCAACTCGGCACTCAACCAAGGGCGGCAGGCCCGCATCTCCCGCAGACTCGGCGGCTTGTGAATCCGTCGCTTCCCCCGCCCCGCCACCTCGAACTTGAAATGCTTGACCACATTGGTGAAGTAGGCATGCTCCTCGGCGATTCCCACCTCGCCCAGCGCAGTCCGCAGCAGGCGTCCGGCGGGCCCCACGAACGGCTCGCCCGCCCGGTCCTCCTGATCTCCCGGCTGCTCGCCGACGAACATGATCCGTGCAGAGGATTCGCCCGCCCCGAAGACCGTCCCGGACGCGTCCTCGAACAGCGGACAGCCCTGACAGCGCGCGGCAGCACGCCGATGCGCCGGGAGACCACCACGGCGCGGCAGAAACGGAGTGGCGTCGTAATCGTCTCCTCCCCCCGGTGCTGCACCTGCGACCATCACCGTCACCTCCCGCACGACCCCAGTCCACTCCCTTGAAGCTCTCGGCGCCAGCGGAAGAGCGACGAGCCAAGGGCTCATGATTAGCCGTATTGGCCGTCGGGAACCGGTCTCGCATGGCACCTGACCACAGCCGTGCACCGGTATTGGAAGCGCTGGCCGAGTACCACGCCTCGAAACACCTCTCGTTCACTCCACCTGGCCACAAGCAGGCCCGAGGCGCCGACCCCCGGGTCCGGGACATCTTGGGTGACGCCGTCTTCTACGGGGACGTCCTGGCTTCCGGCGGCCTGGATGACCGGCGTACCCGTAACCAGGTCCTTGAGCGTGCCGAGAAACTGATGGCCGACGCGGTGCACGCTTCCCACACCTTCTTCTCGACCTGCGGCAGCTCCCTGTCGGTGAAGGCCGCCATGCTCTCGGTGGCACATCCTCACGAGAAGTTGCTGATCGGCCGGGACGCCCACAAATCTGTTGTTTCCGGTCTGATCCTCTCCGGCATTCGCCCCGTGTGGGTGGAGCCCCGATGGGATGCCGACCTCCACCTGGCCCACCCACCGTCCGCCGACGACTACGAGGCAGCCTTCGCCGCCCAGCCGGACGCAAAGGGCGCCTTGGTCACCAGCCCGACCTCCTACGGTTCCTGCGCGGACCTCCGCGCCATCGCGGACACCTGCCATCGCCGGGGCCTTCCACTGATCGTTGATGAGGCATGGGGTGCACATCTGCCCTTCCACCCTGATCTGCCCACGTGGGCGATGGACGCAGGCGCGGATGTCTGTGTGACCAGCATCCACAAGATGGGCAGCGGCTTGGAGCAGGGCTCCGTCTTCCACCTTCAGGGCGACCTGATCGACCCGGCCCTCCTGAAGACTCGCGCCGACCTGCTCGGCACCACCAGCCCCTCTGTGCTCATCTACGCCGGCCTTGACGGCTGGCGGCGGCAAATGGCTCAGCACGGCCAGGGCCTGTTCGACCGGGCCCTCGGGCTGGCTACCCGTGTGCGGGCGGCGATCGAGGAAATCGAAGGGCTGCACGTACATGACCGTGCAGATTTCTGCGGGCCCGGCCTGGCAGAGGACCTCGATCCGCTTCCCGTCGTCATCGACGTCAGCAGGCTCAATACGACGGGATACCGGGTGGCGGACTGGCTGCGCACACACCGAAGCGTCGATGTACACCTCGCCGACCATCGCCGCATCAACACCCAGCTCACCCACGCCGACGACCACGAGACGACAGGGACCCTCCTGGAGGCGCTGAACGCTGCTTCGGCGGCCTCGCCGGACCTGCACACCGGCCCCATGGTGGACGTCCCTCCGCCTGCGCTGCTTCGACTCGAACAAACGTGCCTCCCGCGCGATGCCTTCTTCGGCCGCGTGGAGGATGTCGCCGTGCAGGATGCTGTCGGCCGTGTGGCGGCAGAGATGCTCACGCCCTACCCGCCGGGAATCCCCACCGTGCTGCCGGGCGAACTCCTCACTGAACCTGTGCTGCGGTACCTGCGCCCAGGGATCGAGGCAGGGATGAATGTGCCCGACGCCGTCGACACCCAGCTCAATACGGTGCGGGTCATGCAGTGACGGCGGGAAGCGCGATAACTCCGACGGTCGTGGCCTGTTCAGTCTGTCCTGTCAGGGCATCAGTGATGGCAGGTACGGACCCACCAGTGAAGCCGGCCACGCCCGTCGAGCAGTGGTGCCCAGGGAGCATCTTCAGCGGTTCCCGGGCCCCTGAAGACGAGAGAACACAGAACGAGGCCCCGACCGCCTGCGGGCCCAGGCTGCGGCATCGAGTCACCACGGGCCGCATGTCCGGCCCGGCTCACAGGAAAGCCGTACAGGGCTGGCAGCGTGGAAACCAGACGGTGCGGCGGCCGGCAATTCGACGCGGCTGGCCGCAGCGCGGTCACAGCGGCTCACTGTCGTCCCCTGCGTCCCATGAGCCAGGAACGCCACGGCGGCACGCACCCGGCGCGCACGGAGCTGCGGAGCGCCCGGCCCATCGCCTCGTGAAGGCGCCGGTACGGCCGAGGGGCAGTCTGTGGCGTGCCGCAGGTCTTGTCTCACCCGAGTGGAGACGAGTCCAATTGGCTCAGCAGGTCACCCGGCCCCTCGTAGACCTCCTGCGCCCCGGCCTCCAGTAGCTCGTGGCGGCAGTAGCCACCGCTGAGCACTCCCACGCACGGCACCCCGGCCCGGCGACCGGCCTTCATGTCCCAGACCGTGTCTCCCACGAACACCGCTCGCCCGGGCTCGGTGCCGGCCTGCGCGAGCGCCTGTTCCACGAGGTCAGGGGCGGGTTTGCTGGACTCCACGTCGTCCGCGCCGGTCACCGCGGTGAGCGCGTCCTCGGCGTCCAGGGCGCTTCGCATGGCGCTCAGCTCCGCCCCGCCCGCCGAGCTGGCGAGCACCACCTCCCAGCCGCGTCCGGCGCAGGCACGCAACAGGTCAGCAGCGCCGTCCAAGGGCGCAAGACGGGTCCAGTACTCGGCAAAGAGGGTCGTGTGCGCCGCGCTGAGAGCGGCATCGCGATCGCGGTCCCGGCCGGGGCCCAGGAGGTGGCCGATGAGGTGGTCGGCCCCCATCCCGACAGTTCGGTGGATGGCGGCCATCGGTACCCGGTGGCCGGCCTGGCGGAACGCCTCCCACCAAGTGACGGCGTGCAGATAGGTGCTGTCCACGAGCGTCCCGTCCATGTCGAACAGTGCAGCTCTGCGGTTCGCATTCATGATCGCCTCCTACGGGTCGTCCAGAAGCTGCTCCCGATCCAGCGCAGGAATCAGGCCGGCACCTTCGGTCGATGCCGTCGCCCTTCAGCTCGTGCGGTGTGCCAGTGCTCAGCTCCCGGGCGGGTGCCCGTCGTCTGGCGAAGCAAGCGCCGGCATCACGCAAAGAGCGCGCCTTGATGAGAACACCCCGTTCATCGACGTTGGAACAGTGGTAGTCCGTATCGGCCAGCGCAGGGTGTGCAACGCCCCACCGGCAGGGGCAGCACGGGGAGACGGGATGAGCCCGGTCAAGGGCACACCGGAGCATGAAGGGCCCATGGCTCGACAGCGGAGTCGTCCTTTCCACTCAGAAGATCTCCTCAGCAGTGGATCTGACGATTTGGGCCTGCATATTGCGTTCCATCATGCGCAGGGCGGCTTCCGCGAGATCCCGGTGGATGTGCGCACAGGCGTCCTCGACGACCGTGACACCGATGTGCCGGATGTGCGCGTCGAGCGCCGAATAGAGCACGCATTGTTCGGTGACCTGGCCGCAGAGCACGATCGTGCCGATGCCGTGCTGACGCAGCAGGTATTCCAGGGGCGTCTGGTAGAAGATCGAGTGCCGCGCCTTGACCACGAACAGCGAATTCTCATCCGGCCGGAGCGGCTCCACCAGGTCCGCGTGCGGTCCGCTGAGCACGGTGTCCAGCAGCTCGTCATGGTGCGAGCGCCACAGCCCGAAATTGTCGTTGACGTAAATGACCTCGGTATCGCCGCGCCGGGCCCGGTCGATCAGTGAGGTGACGCGCGGCAGCACCGTGCGCACCGAGGGCAGCAGCAGTTCGGCGTCCTCGTGGTCGTAGGAGTTGAGCATGTCGATCACGACGAGTGCGGTGTCGGACATGTCGCGGGCCCCTGTCAGCCCCGGGCCGGACGTTCGCGGACCACGTCCTCGGGCCGCTTGTCGTCGCGCAGGCCGAGGAAGCGCGGATGGCGCAGCATGCCGTCGCGGGTCCACTCCGTGAAGCCGATCTGGGCGACGAGTTCGGGACGGACCCAGTGGGCGCCCCGCTCACGCACGGGCCCGTCGAACGGAGAGCGGTCGCATCGGCGGGCGTCGAGCAGGGCCCGGAGCCGGCGCAGTGTCTGCTGGTCGAAGCCCGTGCCGACCTTGCCCGCGTAACGAAGGGCGCCGTCGGCGTAGTAGCCGAGGAGCAGGGCGCCGAAGCCGATTCTGCTGCCGGCCGGTTCGGTGAAGCCGCCGATGACGAATTCCTGGCCCTGCGCGCATTTGAGTTTGAGCCAGTCCGAGGAGCGGCGGGGCAGGTAGCGGCTCGCGGCCCGCTTGGCGATCAGCCCCTCCCAGCCGCGGGCGCACGCCTCGTCCAGCTCCCGGGCGCCACCGCGGTTGCGGTGCGGGGTGAAGCGCAGCGGCTGTGAGAAGTCGAGCGCCTGGCGCAGCAGGGATTTGCGGGTGCGCAGCGGCAGCCGGGTGAGATCGCGGCCGGCCAGCCGCAGCAGGTCGAAGACGTAGTACGTCACGGCGACGCCGCTGGCGCGGGCCTCGTCGGGGTCGGTGAGCTGCATCCGCTGCTGGAGGCGGGCGAAGTCGGTGCGACCGTGCGCGAAGGCGACGATCTCGCCGTCGACGATGAAGTCCCGGCACCGCTGGCGACCGAGGGCGTCGACGATCTCCGGGTAGCTGGAGTTGACCTCGCGGCCGGTGCGGGACAGCAGCCGGGTGCGGTCCGGCTCGCGGACGCCGAGCGTCCGCACTCCATCGAGTTTGCGTTCGAAGATCCAGCCGTCGTCGAACTCCCGGCGGTCGCTGAGCACGGCCAGCATCGGACGCACCGCGTACTCCTCGCCGGCCGGGGCGTCGTCCAGCAGTGCCCGCTCGTCCGGAGGCAGGGCCGCCAGCAGCTCACCGGCCCCGGTCATCACCGCTCCCTTCGGCCTCTTCCTGGGCGACGCGCTTCAGGGTCCGACCGCTGCGGACGGACCGGGCCCGGCGGGCGTCGGGAGTGCCACGACGTCCCGCCCGCTCGTCGTCCTCCTTGACCAGCAGCCAGGACTCCCGCTCCCCGGTGCCGCCGCCGCGGAACCGGGTGAGCGCATAGCCGCCGTGCAGCTTGCTGCCGTCGAGCCAGAAGGACGCATGGCCATGTTCCAGCGCCTCGCTGAACGTGCGGCTGCGGCCCTTCTTCCCCGGCAGCGGCCGGTAGCCGCCCTCGTCCCAGACAATCACGGTGCCTGCGCCGTACTCCCCTTCCGCGATGACTCCTTCAAAATCCCGGTACTCCAGCGGGTGGTCCTCGGTGGGCATCGCCAGCCGCTTGTCCTGCGGGTCCGTGGACGGGCCCTTCGGCACGGACCAGGACTTCAATACGCCGTCGACCTCCAGCCGGAAGTCGAAGTGCAAGGTACTGGCGTCATGAATCTGCACCACGAAGCACAGCGTGTCACCAGCGGAAGCATGCCCGCCCTGCGGCTCGTGGGTCCGGCCGAAGTCCCGCTTGCCACGATACGTAGTCAGTTTGTTCCTGCTGGTCACGGGCTCTTCCTGCCTTTCTTCGGAGGCCGCCTCTCTCACTGTGGCGCGCGGCGGACAGCGGCGCATGTGCACCCGTTGGCTCGCGCCGCAGCCCTCCGCCTGCCCAATACGGCGGATAACACCACCTGCCCCAGGGGTCATGGGCGCGGATTGCTGTCCACGATCGCCAGCTCGTCGGCGGCAGCCCGCAGACCGCGGATGCGCCGTGATGTCCGAGGGCACCGGAGTTGACCGGTCGGCTGAAGGAGGCCAGGCATCGATGGGAGCAAGCTCAGGGTCAGATGACGGCAGCGCGCGCCCACATCTGGCAGACATTCCGACGCGAGCGGGCTGCGCGGCAACAGAGACCCAGGCGAATGTGAAGCAGCTGTCCGTCAGTGGGACGGATGACGGGTCGGTGGTGCCCAGGGCGGTGAGCACCGCCCACGGGGCCGAGGGCGGGCTCCAGGCGTCGAAGCGCTCGCGGGCGGCGGCTCACTTCTCGCGTGAGTTCTCGCGTGAGTTCCGGTGGCGGGCCCAGGTGGGCAGGGCGAACCAGCAAAGCAGGAACCAGACAACGAGCCCCATGACGAGCCAGGGGACGGCGCTGTTGTGCATCGCGACGCGCAGAATGAGGAGCAGCACCGCCGTGACGGTGGCCAGCAGCAGCAAGGTTCCGGCGAGTGTCATCCGTGAGGCCCAGAGGACCGTTTCAGGTTTGATCCGGCGTCCGGTGACCAGCCGGTGAAGGGTGACGGGACCGATGAGCGCACCGGTGGTGGCTGCGCCGAGGACGACGGTGACCACGTAAATGGTCTTGTCCCTTTGGCCGAGCGTGGCGAAGCGAGGCGTAAAGACGACGGTGAGCAGAAACCCGAAGAGGATCTGCACACCGGTCTGAATGACGCGGACTTCTTGCAGCAATTCGTTCCAGCGCCGGTCTGCCCGCTCCTCCGCCGACTCATGGCGTCCCTCGGATATCTGTCCTCGGCCTGACGATTCCATACGCCCTCCCGTGATTCTCACGAGCCAGTCATTGCGTCAGCTGCGGCAGCACCTGTGTGCGGTAGAAGTCGAAGAAGCCGCGTTGGTCAGGGCCGATCTGGCTGATGTACACGGCATCGAACCCCGCGTCCGCGTAGGCGTTGATCGCGCTGAGGTGCGCGTCCACATCGCCTCCGCACGTCACGTTCTCCGCGACGCGGTCCGGGGTAACCAGTTGCGCCGCCTGCTCGAAGTGCCGGGGAGTGGGGAGGATCTGCGGCAGTTCACCGGGGAGCTGCTCGTTGGCCCACAGCCGATGCGCAGTCCGGACGGCCTCGTCTCGAACGGTGGACCAGCACACTTTCAATCCGCCGCGAACGGGTTTCGTGCCGCCGCCGCTGCGTCGGAAACGCTCGACCGCCTCAGCATCCGGAACCATGGTCACAAAGCCGTCGCCGATCCGACCGGCCAGTTCCGTGGCGGCGGGGCCGAACCCCGATACGTCGATGGGGACCGGCTCGTCGGGGACGGTATAGAGGCGGGCGTTTTCCACGGTGTAATGCCTGCCGTGGTGGCTGACCTGCTCGCCTGTGAAGAGCTTCCGCATCACCTGCACGGCCTCTTCGAGCATATCCAGACGAACCGACGCCTGGGGCCATGCGTCTCCGAGGATGTGCTCGTTGAGTGCTTCTCCGCTACCTACCCCGAGCCGGAACCGTCCCCCCAGCTGCACCGCTGCAGTCGCTGCCGCTTGGGCGGTGACGGCAGGATGCAGCCGCATCGTCGGGCAGGTCACAGCCGTCTCCACAGGAAGCGATGTTGCCCGTGAAAGAGCGCCGATCACCGACCAGACGAAGGGGCTCTGGCCCTGCGCATCGTTCCACGGGTGGTAGTGATCGGAGATCCACAACGAGGTGAAGCCTGCCTGCTCTGCCATACGAGCCTGCTCGACCAGTTCTGCCGGCCCGTGCTCCTCACAGGACAGGAAATAGCCGTACTGCACGATCAGACCTCCATCGTCGGCTCCTTGGGACTTTCACGTATCTGACACCAGTGAAGACCGGCGCGTGGGCATTGCGCCCAGACCGTCTGCATCGTGTTCCGTTCCGCCTTCGGTAGGGGGCGGGACGTCACTACGGTCGAATGAGACAGAAAGGGTGGCCGACAGGATCGGCATAGACACGAAAGTCTCGCCTTCCGCCTTCATCCTCAAGGTCCAGGGATTTTGCTCCGAGGGCGAGCACTTCCCTTTCACGCGCCTCCATGTCGTCCACGTCCAGGTCGAGATGGAGCTGTTGCGAGTGGCTCGTGCTGGGCCACTCGGGCGGAACGTAATCAGGTACTCGCTGGAACGAGCCGCTTCACGTCACTGATGTAGAGATCCACCCACTCGCTGTCGGTCTCGCCCTTGATCTCGCCTCCCAGCAGCTGCGCATAGAAGTCGGCGAGGGCGTACGGATGGGGACAATCAAAAACGAGCGTACGGATCGTCGCGATGGCCATCGGTCCTCCTCGGGGTGAATGGAACAGGTACCCGAATGGATCGTGCGCAACCGTTTCGCATCGGTAGTTGTCCCGGTTGGCCCCCTCCCTCACGTGACCGAAGGCTGGAGATCCGGGTCGGCCCAACCTCGGACAGGAAATTCGAGGCTGCGGTCGCCGCCGGGCGCGTCGGGCGGAGCTATACACAGAGGCCTGCACGACCTGCGCGAACGTTACGGGGAGACATCCGGCGGCTGCGAACCGCCGACTGGCCGAAGCGGTCGGCGTCCGCCTCTCGGGCGCTGTGCTCCGCGCCTTCACGCCCACGCGGCGGCCATCCCCTGTGTTACGTGGCTGATTCTCCGCACTGCCTCACTGGTGGCTGCAGGCAGAGGGAGGAGTCTGCGCCAGAATACGGTCTGCGGCGGCGAGGGCATCGTTGATCTCTGTGGTCGCCGTGGCCACGCACAAGGTGTACGACACATCGTCCAGCTGCGCGGCGGTCTTCGGGGCTTCCCTCTCCGCGTGGGCCAACCGAGCAGCGGCATACCGGCTGAGGAGGGCCCGCACGTCCTTCGGGTCCGGCATCAACATGATCCAGGCTCCTTATCGACTCTCCTCAGGGTGTGTCCCCGACGGCGCCAGTCATGCCTCCAACGGGTCCTCCTTCCTCACGACACGGAACTCAGTTGCCGGGCCTTCAACAGTCGCGGCTCTGCCAGCGTGAGGGCTCGGCGCAGCGCAGCAGCGTTCCCGCCCGCTCCGCTCAGCTCATTGGTCTGCTCTTGAATGATCCGCCCCCACTTCATGGCTCAGCCATCCTGAACGCGTCCCGGCTGAGCATCGGTCAAGGGAGTGAGGGCAGCTCCACCAGAGCTGGAGTAGCGAAGGGGCTCACCGGGACAGATGCTTTGATGGACGGTTGGCTCTCCACAGAGTGCTGACTGCTGCTCCTGGTTGGCCGAGGACCGCGTGTCGGAGCCAGCTCGGGGTACTCGAGCCAGCCTACCGACAGTGACGCGGGGGCAAAGAGCCGCATTGAGGACCACCCGATTCCAGTTGCCGCCCTGCGGAGGCAGGGTAGAGAAATGATTCTGGAGGCAAAACATGAACCTGCGGCACGGCCCGGTATTGCGTGCCTGGCACCGGTGGCGGCGCCCCCGCGATCTGTCGGTTCCCGCACGCTCATTCGATGCGGAGGACGCGAACCGGCGTTTTCTTATGTATGGGGTGCTGCCTTTGTGGTGTGTGCCCGCCGTAGCGGACTGGATCATGCACCGCCGTACCCACATCGAGGACACCACGGGCACGCGTGAGTCAGCGTTGCATGCACTGATGATGACGGAAGCGGGCATCCCCGTGGCGATGGGCCTGCTCGCCAAGGTCAATCCGCTCGTACTCTCCGTGATGGGGGGTGCCGCCGTGGCTCACGGGGCTACCGCGCTGTGGGACGTCAGCTTGGCGACCGACGAGCGGGAAGTCCGCCCGGTGGAGCAGCACATACACAGCTTCCTGGAGGTCTTGCCGCTCGCGGCAATGGCCTTCACCTGCTGTCTGCATGCCGACCAGGTCCGCGCCACGCTGCGCGGCGGGATCGGGACAGATGACTGGAGGCTGCTCCCCAAGGAAAATCCCCTGCCAGTCAAGTACCTGGCCGGTCTTGGCTTGGCCATCGGCGCCTGCGTCGCCCTCCCCTATGCCGAAGAGATGACGCGGTGTCTCCGGACGGCAAGGACGCGAAAGAGCTCGTGAATCAGAGCAACAAACGAACTGTTCAGTCCGCCGAACCGCATCAGCTCCCCGCGCCACGAGTGGTCGCCACCGAGATTCAGGGCCCTGAAGACGTGGTGGTCGACGCTGAGGGCCGGCTCTTCACGGGAGCCGCAGACGGCACCATTTGGCGGCTGGCATTCTCCGCTTTCGGGGCCGTCCGCGCGGCAGCCGCTGCCTTCACTGGTGGGAGGCCGCTCGGCCTGGCGCCCACATTGGATGGCCAACTGCTGGTGTGCGACGCACAACGGGGCCTGTTGCATGTCGACACGCGCAACGGGGCTGTACGTGTGCTGGCCCGAGAGGTGGGTGGTGAGCCCTTGCGGTTCTGCAGCAATGTTGCCGAGGGAGCAGACGGAACCCTCTACTTCAGCGTTTCCAGCCGGCGTTACGGCCTCGAAGACTGGGTGGGCGACATTCTGGAGCACACCGGAACCGGACAGCTGCTGCAGCTACGGCCAGGCGGTAGCCCTGAAGTTCTGCTGGACGGGTTGCAATTCGCCAACGGGGTAGCGCTGGCTGAGGGCGACTCCTTTGTCATCGTGGCCGAGAGCGGTGCGTACCGGCTCCGCCGACTCTGGCTGACCGGCCCACGGTCCGGTCAATGCGACATGCTTGTCCGCGATCTGCCGGGGTTCCCCGACAACATTTCACGCGGGCCCGGGGACGTGTTCTGGGTCGCTCTGGCCGGGCCCCGGGAACGCGGCCTCGACTTGCTGCACCGCATGTCACCCAGGTCCAGGAGAGCGGTGTGGCGCGGGGTGAAACCGTTCCGCCCTCGCCCGCGCGGCACCGTTCGCATCATGGCCGTCCGCTCCGATGGCGATGTGGTGTGCGACCTGCGGCGGGTCAAGTCGCCGTACCGGATGGTGACGAGTGTCTGCCGGTCCGGCTCGTTCTTGATCATGGGAAGTCTCGTGGAAAGTGGCCTCGCAGTGTGCGAGCTCCCCGGATCGACCCGGCCATGTGCTTCAGGCGCTGGTCAATAGTTGGGGGCTGAGTTCCTTCAGTACGGTGTGGGTCCAGCGCATCTGTCGCCGCGTGTACGGCTGGCAGGTCGAGGCCAGCTCCAGCAGCCGGTCGTCCCTGTTCGCCTGTGCGGCTTGGCTGAGCATGTCCCAGTGCAGGGAGTTCCCTGCGGCCGCGAGGTGCACCTCGCTCAGCTCCCCGAGGAGGACCAGCCCACTGTCCTGCCCCTGCAGTACGGAGGCTGGAGAGGGCCGTGGCCCGTCGCTCCGGTGGCGTGGCCGTTCAGCTTCCTGCAGGCCGTAATGCGGACCGGTCGCTCTGATGCGGTCGCCGCTGTCGTGGGACCACCGGGCGAGGTCCCGCGCGACATGGTGCACCTCGGCCTCAGCGGGGTGCCGCTCTGCCAGATCGAGCAGTCGACCCGCAAGCTCGTCCTCCCCATCGAGGAGCGCGCCCAGAATGGCGGTGATGCCGTTCACCTGGCGCCACCGTTGCGTGGTGCGCCGTCGTTTCGCGGCTGGTCGGAGGTGCGCCGCGACGCCGGGCCCCGGCCACCGGTCTTCGCATCGGGCATAGCGGAGTGGGCGGGTGCGGAGGCGCCGGTGGTCGGGGCGGGTGCGCTCCGCCCGAAACCGCGTTCGACGAGCGAGAGGCGGGCAGCAGCGGTTTTGAAAAGCGGCTGCTTCGAGACAGGGTCCCAGTCGGTGACGATGGTCTCGTTCGCCGCTCGGCCGCCCTCGTCTGCGGCGGGACCGCTGCCTTTCGGGGTGTCCCAGTATCCGTAGTGGAAGGGCACGAAAAGCATGCCGTCGCGGATGTAGGTGATCCGGAGCCTGCCGCGTACGGAGCCCCGTCGTGTGGCGGCCTCCACCATGTCGCCCTCCTCCAGCCCGTGTCGGGCTGCCTCGGCCGGGGATATTTCGATCCAGACATCGGGGGCCGCGGCGTTCAGCTGGGGTACACGTCCGGTCTTCGTGCGGGTGTGGAAGTGGTAGAGGGTTCGTCCCGTGGTGAGCTGGAGTGGGTACTCCGCGGAAGGAAATTCGTGCGGCGGAAGGTATTCGGCCGTCTTGATCATCGCCTTTCCCTGCGGATTCGCCCCTTGGTACTCGATCCCGGAAGAGGCAGCTCCCGTGACGACGTCCTTTCCGTAGCTCTCGCACAGCGCCGCGTCGGCCCATGTGAACCCCTTGGTGTAGAGGCGTTCCGTCCCTCCGGGTTCTGAAGCGGTGCATGGCCACTGGATACCGCCGACCTGTCGCAGTCGCTCGTAGGTGAGGCCGGTGTAGTCGCACGGCCGTCCCGCGCTGCACTTCTTCCACGCCTCGAATGCGGAGGCAGGGTTGTCCCAGGACACGAGCGCCGCTCCGTCCCGGTCACGGAATCCCATGCGCCGGGCGTAGTCGAGAAAGATGTCGAGGTCGGCGCGAGCCTGGCCGGGCGGCTCGATGGCCTTCTCGGACAGGTGCACCGTGCGGTCGGCGTTGGTGCAGGTGCCGGTCTTCTCCGCCCACGTCGCCGCGGGGAGCACCACGTCGGCGAGCTGCGCCGTCTCGGTCAGGAAGATGTCCTGGACGACGGTGAAGAGGCTCTCGTCCCTCAAAATGGCGCGGACACGGGTGAGTTCGGGCAGGGAGACGGCCGGGTTGGTTCCGCTGATCCAGAGCATCCGCAGGGACCCCTGTTCGGCGTAGCGGAACATCTGCATGGCATGCGTGGGCGGAGCGAAATGCGGAATGGTAGCGGCGTCGACGTTCCATACCCGGGCGAGTTCGGCAACGTGGTCGTCGTTCTGCCAGTTGCGGAAGCCTGGCAGATCTCCGTTAGCCCCGCACTCCCGGGTGTTCTGCGCCGTGGGCTGGCCGTTCATCTGCAGCACTCCTGCACCAGGCCGGCCGATCATGCCGCGTACCAGGTGCAGATTGTTGATCTGCACGGCGGCGGCTGTCGCTTGGTGGGACTGGTAAAAGCCCTGGAGCACCGTGGATACCAACCGGTGCGCTGTGCCGAGGATCTCCGCAGCTTCCCGGATCAATTCGGCAGGGACGTCGCAGATGTCTGACGCCCAGTGCGGCGTGCACTCGGCCACGCGATGTTTCAGTTCGTCGAATCCGGTGGTGTGGGCCCGGATGTAGTCTTCGTCGATCCGGCCGGTGCGGATGATTTCGTGGAGCAGCGCGTTCATCAGGGCGACGTTGGTACCTGCCCGCGGCGCTAGGTGCACGGTCGCCCGGCGGGCTGAGGGCGTGGGCCGCGGGTCCACACAGACCAGCTTCGGTGGCTGGCGGCCGGCCAGCCGGTCCAGTACCCGCATCCACAGCACGGGCTGGGTCTCCGCCATGTTGTGCCCGAAGAGGGCAATGGTGTCGGCGCTGTCGAAATCCGTGTAGGAGCCCGGCTGGCCGTCCGAGCCGAAGCTCTGCTTGAGCGCCTCCGCGGCGGTGGAGGTGCACAGACGGGTGTTGCCGTCCAGATGGTTGGTGCCGATCCCGGCGCGTGCGATGACCGCGAGTGTGTAGTACTCCTCCAGGAACAACTGGCCGGTGGTGTAAAAGCCGATCGAGCCGGGGCCGCACTCACTCAGCAGGTGTTGCGACCGGTCCACGATCCGTTCCATGGCAGTGGACCAGTCGGTCTCGATCAGCCGGCCCGCCTCCCGCACCAGCGGCCGGGTAAGCCGGTCCGGAGCGGCATTCGCCTGCCAGCCGAAGAGATCCTTGGGACCGAGACGTCCCCGGTTGACCCTGTCGCCGGGTCGGCCCCTCACCCCCAGGATCCGGCCCGCGCCGACCGCCACGTCCATCGCATCCCCGTTGGAGTGCAGAAGCGAGGTCGTGGGAACCCATCGCTCGACATCGCGTTCGGTTACTCCGTCGGCGAGCTGAGTATCCACCCGAGCCGGCCACTCCTCCCCCAGCCCGTACGGTGTACGCGTCCCCCACGGCTCTGCGATGCGATCGGGCACTGGTGCCATCTCACACCTCCGGTGTGCTGCCGTCTATCAGGGCGCCGAAATGGTGACACCTCTCAGGTACCACTCATGCCAGCTAGGGCTTTGCCGCAGGCGGGCGTCTGCGAGACGGCCCGGTGGGGGCGCGCGATGCTCTCGAGCCGGTCGCTCGTGGGCACGTCGCCGCAGGAGAGTCTGGCCATGTGATCAGGCAGTGAGGGCCTCAATGAGTTCTTCCCGGTTCATCGATGAGCGGCCCCGGATTTCGGCCCGGGAGGCGCGCTCGTACAGCTCCGCCTTGCTGCACCGGGCCAGATCGGTGGGTGAAGAACGTCTCTGTTGGCGCCGCCGCCGACTCTTGTCACCCCTGCCGCCTCCTTTTGCCTGCTTGGTACGGCCGTCCTTTGCCGATTCGACGCTGGCTTTGAGGGCATCCATCAGGTCGACCACGTTGGTGGATTCAGGTGCCTCCTCCGCCTTCTCCACGGTTTCGCCCTTGCGTTTGGACTCGACGAGCTTGTGCACGCGTTCCTGGTAGGTGTCGTGGTACTCCGCGGGGTCCCAGTCTGTGGCCAGGGCCTCGATCAGTTGCTTCGCGGTCTCCAGCTCACGATCGGTGAGTTTCGGCTTCCCAGGGAGATCCGGCACTTCGTCGTGCGGGTCGCGGACTTCGTCGGCCCAGTGCAGGGTATGCAGGGCGAGGATGTCGTCCTCGGCCTTGACCGCGACCAGGTACGCGCGGTTGCGCATCACGAAGGTGGCGATGCCGGCCTTGTCGGCCTCGGCAAGAGCCTTGTGCAGCAGGCCGTAGACCTTGGCGTAGTCCTTACCCGCCGGGCCCAGGTAGTAGGTCCGGTCGAAGAAGACCGGCTCGACCTCAGCCAGATCCACGAAACCGCTGATCTCCAGCGCCTTGGACCGGCCAGGCGCTATGTCATCCAGCTCCTCCGGCTCGACCAGTACGTACTCGTCGCCTGCGTCCAGGCCCTTGACGATGTCGTCGGGCGCGACCTCCTCCCCGGTCCGCTCATTGACCCGCTGGTTACGGACCCGGTCTGCGGTGCCGCGCTGGAGCTGGTGAAAGTGCAAGGTGTGGCTCTCCGTCGCCGTGTACATCCGCACCGGCAGCGTGACCAACCCAAAGGTCAGGGAACCACTCCATACCGCGCGCGCCACAAGCCGCACCTCTCTGCACCGAGCCCTCCTGCTCCGTCACCCCTCCATGGCACGCGCTATCGCCGGTGATCGCATCCGCTGCTGCGCCACGGGCCAGCGGTTGGAACCGGTTCGGTGGGGTCGCAGTCCAAGCCCTCGGCTGCCGGCGCGGGGTCGGTGACCGCGAGCAACGCCGTCCTCTTTCGGCGCTCAACGCAGGCAAAGACAGCCAGCGAGAAGCACCCTGTCCGGTCCTCGCCTGGACAGCTTCCGGTTCCGTCGGCACATTTCGGAATCGGTGCCACCACACTTCTCGAGGGCCGACTTGCCGCATATCTACTTGCCGTCTGGCGGGAAAACCGCACCGCACTGCCGGCACCGTTGCCACGCGTCCGTGCCCGCCGGCCCGCACGGAGCGAGACCTGAAAGCCGCGTCTCACCAAGAGGACCCGAGGGGACTACAGGAGGGTGTGATGGACGAGATCACTGAGAGCCTCTGGGATCCGGCGGAGACCACGGTCTTCCAGGAGCCTCCGCCTTGGCCCTCCTCGTCGGCCAGGCGTCAGCAGCTCGAGGTCGTCCACCACGTCCGCCAGGCGTGCACGACGGCGCCATGCGGCCCGCTGATGCTGAGCGCCGCAGCCCCGCTCGCCGAGCCGGCGCAAGAACCCCATGGCCCGGTCGAGATCCCCGTGCTCCTCCAGCGCGGGAGGACATGCTCGACGAGCTGGCTTTGTCCACGAGGTTGAGCAGCGTTTGTACACCACTTCGGGAGTCAGCGTTCCCGTTGGGGAATCGAACGTCGACACCTCTCCAAGCGCCTCATTCTCAGCGAGGAACACGCCGCCGACTGGCCGGATTGGGCCTCGCGCAGCCTGAGGATGGTGCAGGCTGCCACCGAGAGTGATCAACAATCCATCGGTGACAGGAGACACGACTATGGGCCCCCATGTCCTGCTGAGTACCAGCTTCGGAGACATCGAGATCGAGCTCGACGGCGCGAAGGCCCCAGTCTCGGCAGCGAACTTCCTGCAGTACGTCGACAGTGGGTTCTACAACAACACGATCTTCCACCGCGTGATCCCTGGCTTCATGGCCCAGGGCGGCGGCTTCACCCGGCAGATGCAACAGAAGGACACCAAGGCCCCGATCCGCAACGAGGCCAGCAACGGGCTGCACAACGTCAGGGGAACGGTGACCATGGCCCGCACCTCGAACCCGGACTCGGCCACCTCGCAATTCTTCTTCAACGTGGCCGACAACGCCTTCCTCGACCCCGGCCGTGATGCCGGCTACGCGGTCTTCGGGAAGGTCACCAAGGGCATGGACGTGGTCGACCAGATCGTGAACACCCCCACGACAACCAAGAACGGCATGCAGAACGTCCCGGTCGAGCCGATCTACATCACATCCGCCAAGCGCATCGACTGAGAACCGGGCCACCTGGGAGGGCGCCTTCGGCTACCGGCCAGCGCCCTCGCACCCGACCGGCCCGTCCTGGCAGACAGGATGCGGCCACAGAATTCGAACGACATCCCCTTCTCCGCGCCTCCCGAAGACGTGAACATCTGACGTCCGTTCTCGTGGACAAAACCAACGAGCCGGGCGGGCTGCACAGCGCAGGGCAGGATCCGGCCTCGAGCAGCACGTCGGGGCGGCGGTAGCGGTCGCCCCACGGGTGCCTGGGCGATGCCGAAGAAAAGGCTGCGCGGGCGCAGTCTGTCTCTTCCGCTCGGCCACACGCGCTCGACTGCACCCCCGGGCTTTCGGCCGCGAGTACCCCGGTAACTTCACCAGCCGTACCGCGAGCATTCGTTCGTCGAGGAGCCGTGGGCGGGCAAGATCGCACGGATCTTGCGTAAGCAGCTGAACCTTGACGAGGAGGAGCTCCCTGTGGGGTGCGGGTGCGATTCAGCGCTGCGACGGTGCCGGTGCGCAGGCTTTGACTTGCGCGTGGGTGGTGGTGCGCTGGGCAACGATCCGGGCGGGCCTCCGCGGTAGGGAGCCCAGTTGCCCGATGGCCTGTCTGCGTGCGCTACAAGAGCAGCTCGATCAAGGCCTGTTTGGGGCTCATCGGCCGCGACGGGGGCGCGCCGCAGGCATGTGCCGTCTCAGTTGCCCTGCGGAAACAGTTTCCCCATGGAAGATGTTTTACCTGGAGCCGACGGGTAGGTGACGGAGCGACGCGGTGACAGGAAACAGAGAGGAGCAGCCAGCCATGGCGACGCCAGCGACGCAGATCCACACATCCGTGACCCGCTCGGAAAGGCAAGCAGCGCCTGAGTCTGCACCGCCTTCTTTGCCCTTGGTGGACAAGGCCCAGCGTATGGCCCCGCCGGATGCGCGTCGCCTGTCGAAGCTGTTCTTCGAGCGGTTGGCGACCCTTGAGGAAGGCACGGCGGAGTACCAGTACACGCGCAACACGCTCATCGAGATGAACCTGTCACTGGTGCGCTACGTCGCGCGCCGCTTCCGCAGCCGCGGGCAGGAGATGGAAGACGTCGTGCAGGTCGGCACGATCGGTCTGATCAAGGCCATCGACCGCTTCGACATAGCGCGGGAGAACGAGTTCACCACTTTCTCGATTCCTTACATCACCGGGGAGATCAAGCGGTTCTTTCGCGACACGACCTGGTCCGTGCACGTCCCGCGCCGGCTGCAGGAGCTGCGCGTGGACCTTGCGCGCGCCCGCGAGGAGCTGGAGGGACGCGGCATTCCCGAGCCCTCCATAGCCGACTACGCGGCCCAGCTGGAGCTGGCGGAGGACGAGGTCATCGAGGGCCTGGTCGCCTGCAACGGCTATGACGCCGATTCCATCGACCGGCCCATCGAAACCGGTGGCAGCCAGCAGCGGACCGGATTCATCGCCGACCTGATCGGCAACGAGGACCCCGCGCTCGCGCTGGCCGAGGATCTCCAGGCTCTCAAGCCGCACGTGGCTCAGCTCGATGAGCGTGAGCGCACTCTCCTTGAGCTCCGTTTCGGGGCGGAGATGACCCAGTCCGAGATCGGCAAGAAGCTGGGACTGTCCCAGATGCACGTCTCCCGCCTCCTCGCCCGTGCATGCGCCACTCTGCGGGCGGGACTCCTCGCCGACGCCTGAGCCAGACTGCCGAAGAGGACCGCCGGGATCGACCTGGTCGTCGCTGCGCGGGGCCCAGGCGGCGGTGGCCCGCACGAGCCCGCCCGCATCTCCCGTCTCGACATCAACCACCCAACGTGCGCTCGACTTACCAGTGGCGGGGGACGACGACGAAGCTCTTGGACACGCGGGCCGGAGACGGTCTGGGTGATCTGCGGCTGCCCTATTCAGCTGCCGGGCGCAGCCTGCCACTCCCCGAAGTAGTGGCAGGCTGCGCCCGGCCCTTGTCTCCATGTGAGCGGGTCGGAGCCAGTGGTTCAGCGGCCGACGGCCCGGCGCAGTTGGTCCTTGTTCATGGTGGAGCGGCCTTCGATGTTCTTCTTCTTGGCCTCTTCATAGAGCTGGTCCCTGGTCGGGCCGCCGGGCCCGCTGTGGGAGCGTTCGCCGCCGCGTTGCGGGGCGGATTTCGGGTCGCGGGTGGAGGCCTTGCCGGCGGTTTTGGCTTCGCCGGAGCGGGCGCGTTCCTTGTTCACCGTGCGGGAGGCGATCTCCTTGGCCCGCTTCTCGGAGGTGCCACGCTCCTCGGCCTGTTCCTTGATGTGCTCGTACTGCCGTTCACGCTTCTTGTTGGATCCTGCAGGCACGGTTGCTCACCCTTTCTTCGTTCAGCCTTCCCGGCGGTTCTGCGGCGGGCAATACCAGTCCACGTCCGGCGGGCCGACGTCGCCACCCGGGCAGCGTCGGTGTCGTCAGTCGGTGGAGAGGGCTTCGAGGAGGTCACCGACCTGCGGGTCGGGCAGGGCGCGGGCGACGTCAGCCAGTGCCGCCATGCCGACCAGGCGGTGCCCGTCGAGGACGGCCAGGCGGCGTACCTTGTTGTCGGGCCATCGTGGCGAAGATTTCGTCGGCGCTGTCGTCGGCGCCGATGGTGACGGCCTCGCCCTGGGCGAGTTCACCGGCCTTGGTCTGCTGCGGGTCGCGGCCCTTGCCCGCACCTTGACGGTGATGTCCCGGTCGGTCAGAACACCCTTGAGTTTGTCGTCGGTACCGCAGATCGGCAGGGCGCCGACGCCGAGGTCGGTGAGCTTGCGGGCGGCGTCCAGGACGCTGTCCTCAGGGCCGATGCACTCCGCGGCAGCGGTCATGATGTCGCGTGCCGCAGATATGCTCTTGCACCTTTCGTTGGGTAGGGGAAGGAGACGGCGGTTACTTGCCGCGGCCGGAGACGTAATCGCGCACCCGGTCCACCATCCCAAGGCCCGGGGCGAGCAGCTTGTTGGCCGGCGGCGTACTCGGGGCGCCGGGATGCGGACGAGTAGGAGCGGTCTTCTTCGCCTGCCGGATCTTGTTGCCCAGCTCTTCGAGGACGTAGGGATGCACGTGGGTGCGCAGCTGGGTGAAGAGGTGGTTCTCCTCGTCATCAACGTGCGCGGTCACCTCGGTGCGCAGCTTCAGCACCAACCGGTCGAAGTCGAGATCATCGGCCTCGCGCTGCTGGAGGTCGTCAAGGAGCTGCTCTACGCGCGCGTGGTCGGCGAGCTCCTTGTCCGCCAGCGTGTCGCCCTCCTCCAGGTGTTCCCGCACCGCCGGGTAGAGGTACTCCTCCTCGGCGACGGAGTGCCGCACCAGCTCGATCGTCAACGCATCCACCAGCCGCCTGCGATCCTTACTGCCAGGGGGAGCATCCTCGAACTGTTTGAAGAGGTCATCGACTTCCCGGTGGTCGGTGGTCAGCTCCGCGATCACATCGCCGCCATGCCCCATGGCATGCCGCCTCTCGCTCTGCAGCCGGCACGTCCGGCTCTCGCACCACGGGTTCCCGAACTCGTGGGGGCCTAACACCGCTGGGGACCCAATTGCCCCTCTAGCGGACGAATGGGCGTGGCGACCGGACACAGGACGCCTGAAGGTCCCAGGGCCTATTGGCCTATGCTGAAGGGGGAAAGACCTCCGGGAGGCAGGCGCCGGAGAAGACGGGCCGTGCCAGAGCCCGTGGTGGAGAGAAAGGAGCCACCCTGGCCCCAGGCCACCAGGGTGGCTCTTCGCATTGTGTCCACGCACCACCCGCCCCTGCTGCCCTCACAGCGGCGGCTGGGGCTCAGTTCGGCTCTTCGGTGTTCTGCGTCCCGGCTGCTCCTGCTGGTCCCTCGCGATCGTTCGGGGGCGTCTGTTCCCGCAGGAAGCGTTCGCTCTCCCAGGTCAGGCCGCGCTCGATCTGGATGTAGTTCAGTCCTGTCACGTCGGCGAGCTCGTCCTCGTCGAGGTCCGGCTGCGTGCGCAGGGCACGGACGACCTTGCCCGCCCACAGCTCGTCCTTGACGAAGGGCCGCTCGCGGTACTGCTGCTGGAGTTCACTGAGGTGTTCGGGGCCGCAGGCTGCCAGGCGGCGCAGGCCGTCATGGTCCGGGTCGTAGGGGTGGAGGAAGGAAGAATCGGGGACCAGGCTGCAGGTCTGCGTTGCCGGCGGAAGGGGCATGCCGCACAGGTCACAGAGCGCCAGGCCGGCCATCGGTTCGTCGCTCTTGTCCATACCGTTCCTCGTTCCCATCCCTGCCACGGCACCCGGGAACGGGTATCGGAGGTCGGCAGACGCGAAGGCCGCCCCTGTCCCTGAAAGAAGCAGGGGCGGCTCACGCAAACCCGGCTGCCAGATACAGGGGGCCTGCACCCAGGCCGCCCGCCACTCGCCGAGAGGACTAACTGACCGCGCGGAACCGACCAGCCTGGACACAAAAAGCTACCGGACAAATTCGCAAAGTGACGGCATCGGCACGGCCCGCGATCGCCGAAGCTGCATGCATCCCTCCTGCGCATGTCTCCGGTCGCGGGGCCAGGCTGCCAGCCATGGACAGGAAACATGAGCGAACCAGCGCAGACCTTCCACCCGGGCGAAACCGTCCCCCAGAGCGGCATCCACGAGTGCGACTGCGGACAGTCCCACCGGTGGAACACCAGCACCAACGTCAAGAACCACACCTTCCCTCCCCTGCCGGAAGACTGCCCCGGCGGTACCTGGGTGATGAAGGACCCCGCCCACCCCGCGGACTGACCCCGCATGGCACGAGCCACGGTCAACCAGCGGGCTACCCCGCAGCGTCCGTCGAGAATGTTGAGAATATGGAGGCACGTTCGCGACGTGTTGCAAGGAGGTCGCCGTGGCAGCCATGCCCCCTCAGCCCGCCCAGCCGGAGCGCGCACCCGTAGCGCTTACCCAGGCTGACGAGCAGCTTGCTGTCCTGACGTTCTCCGGTGTCCTGGACGCGCACGCTCTGCCCGAGCTCGAAGAGCTCCTCAACGACCGGAACCTGCGGCAGGCAGGCACCTGGGTATGGGACATGAGCGGCCTTGAGCGCATCGGCCTCGCGTGCGCCTACGCCCTGCTCCGCGCGGTCACACGAGCGCCGGAAACTGTCTCCGTCACCACCCGCGGGGCCCGCCGCGCCGTTCAGCGCACCCTGCGGCATGCCGGCCTCGACACCGTCGTGAGCCTCACGGAGTAGCGGAGCCGGGCGCGGCGCATGCTGCGGCAGGGCTACACCGCTCGACGAGGGCGACGCCGGTCCAGATGCCGCCTCCCGCCGCCACTCCCGCGCCTGGGTCTATGCGAGTGAACCTGTTGACCCGCGACCTGCAGGCCTCTCAGGGCTTCTACGCGGCGGCGTCGGGCTGGAGCTTTCGCTCCGGGAGCCTGTGCGGAGACTGCTCCGTCTGGCCGGATGGCGTTCTGTTCCATCACCGACTCTGTTTCCTCGGCCGGTCAGCGGGCACCTGACCAGTGATCGGCCGTGCAGCGGCAAGTCCGAGCCGGCGCACTGTGCTGGAGAAGTACGGAGGTTCACCGTGTTGAGGGCAATCGCAGATGTTCTTCGGTCCATCGGCGGGGCCATCGCCACCGTCGTCACCCTGCCATTCCGGGCCGTGGCCCGGCTGTTCGGCGGTGCCTCAAGCTCTGCTCACGGGCACCACTGATAGATCAGCCGCACATCGACGCGCGGACGCCCCCAAACTGCCCGGCTGGTACCCCGTCCAGCCGGGCTTGCGCTTGCCCGACCTACCCGGAAGCCAGTAACGCGCGCGCCGTGTGGCTCCCGCTGCCGCTACGAAATGCGCTCGCCGCGACGTGGGCACCTCCATCTCGTGCCGGCCCCTCCGCAACTCGAGGCCAGGCCGGCACGAGCGGCACAGGCCCTACGGGCCCGTGGTCCTCTCGCTTCGCAGGCGGCGGATGACGACCACGAGATCCAGCACCGCGGCGATGGCGAGCACGCCACACACCACCGCCAGCACCAACAGCACGGTGGGACTGGGGGAATCGTGTGGTCCGGCGGAGCGCACTCCCATCGCGAGGCCCACGGCTGCCGCGACGAAGATCACCACCGCGGCAGAAGCCAGGATGAGCCGCAGCCGCAAGGGGCTACGGGCCGTTACCGGTTCGGTCCCAGTGCGTGGACGTCTCATGGCTGCGCTCCTCGCAGATGCAGTACTGCCCAGGGACTGTCACATCCCGCTCCTGCGATGCACAGCGCCCGTGAGGTGTGAAGACCACCCCAGCGCCCCTTGGATGTGGGGGTGGCCTCGCCCAAGGCGTCGGGGCCAGGAGGAGCCTTGCACCAGGCCGGATCAGCCTGAACGCGAAACGCTACTGGACGCGATCACGGAGCGACGACAACGACGCGGTCCACCCCTCCGGCCCGGCGGGCGGACCGCTCGGCACGGCCACCCGGCCGCCGGATTCTGGTGGATGGGCGCACCCGGCGCTCTGGGGCACTGGCACTCCTACGCGGCGCCGGGAGCACATCTCTAGTCCAGGTCCGAAGGAGAACTCCCGCCACCTGGCAAGCCCGCAGGGCTCCAGACGATCTGCTGTCGCGTCGGTTCAGCCTGTCGAGAGGGCTTCAAGGAGCTGGGCGACCTGGGGTCGGGCAGGCGCGCGATGTCGGCCAGTCCACCAAGCCGACCAGGCGGGTGGCCGTCGATGACGGGCAGAGGCAGGATCTCGTGGCGTGCCATCGCTGCGGAGACCTCGTCCGCATCGCCGCTGAGGCGATAGCGGCCGAGCTACGCGCCGACTGCAATCCGACGCCGCCGCAGAGGGCATCGATCGGCCCCTGCGGCGGGCCGCTCGCGTGGGCGTGGCAGCTTCCAGCGCCCACCGGATCCTCAAACGCCACGGCCTGCCGGCCCTGGCCGCACTGGACCGGGCCACCGGCGAGCCCATCCGCCGCTCCCAGCGGGACCGGCCCGGCGAACTGGTCCACATCGACGTCAAGAAACTTGGCCGTATCCCCGACAGCGGCGGCCACAAAGTCCTCGGCCGGGCAGCCGGCAGTACCAACAAGGACCGACGAGGCGGCATGGGATACACCTACCTGCACACCGCCCTGGACGACCACTCCCGCCCGGCCTACACCGAGGGTCTGCCCGACAAGACCGCCCCACCTGCGCGGCCTTCCTGACCCGCGCCTCAGAGGCCGAGCGCCTAGGTCGGCTCAGGCTGTGGTTCCGGCTCGGGAGCCGGCGGTGGTTGCGGGTCGGGGTGTACGGGATCGAGGGGCCCGGGCGGGGGCTCTGGGGCATCCGGGTCCGGCTGCAGGGGCGGCCTCCCCGGCGTGGGCACCGGCGGTGGCGCAGGCTCGACCGGCGGCGTTCCAACAGCATTCCCGTGCATGGTGACCTGCATATTTCCTCCAGAAGCCGATCTTCGCAAAACGGGTCGGTGCTGCCCTAGGTACACCCGCGCCATTCACTGTCCAGGTGCCCGATACAAGAACCGGAAACTCACCCGCTCGGCTCCCACTCGCCGCTTCCGCCTTCAGCCACGGCCTCCGGAAGGCTCGCCCAAGCGATACTGCATACCCTCCCAGCGGGCGGCGGACGCGTGCGCAGGCCCGCATGCCTTCGCGGCTCCGAGCCCAAGAAGCGGAACCGAGTCCCTCTTCTGCCGTACTTGCCCCTTGGGTGCAGCATCGGCGCATCCAGCAGACGCATGCGGTCCTGCGCTTGTCCCCAAGCTCAGGCGGTGCGGCGCTGATCGTTGCTGTGGTGGCGCAGTTGTTCGGCGTGGCGGGTGAGGGTTTCGATGCGGGTGACGAGGTCGGGGTGGTTGTGCTGGAGGTGCGGCGCGGTGGCGGCCAGGGGGGCGAGGAGATGGGCGGCGTCGTTGTCGGCGAGGGCTCGGTTGAGGTGCTCGATGGGGGCGTGGGCGTTGGCGGGGAGGTTGGTGAGGGCGGTGATCTGGCCGGCGAGCTGGCGCAGGTCGGCGGCATGGTTGCGGGCCCAGGCGGCCACGGTGCGGTTGGCGGCACGGCGGTCGCGGGTGGCTTTGACGCGTTCTTCGCCGGTGGTGTTGGCGGGATCGGGTCGCAGGCGGAGGTAGCGGCGCTCGGCGGCCTGGCGGCTGGCGACGCCGAGGGGCTGGGCCAGGTCCGCCCAGCTGGCGCCGGCTTCCCGGGCTGCTTCGATCAGGCCGGTCTCCCAGACCGCCAGCTGTTCGCGGACTTCCCGAAGCAGTATCAGAGATGCCAGGGCCTGCTGGGGTGCGGTGGCGGGGGTGTGCGGTTCGTCGGCCTGCGCGGTGTGGGCGGTGTGCATGGCTTCGTTGATGGTGTTCAGCGCCGCTGCGGCAGCGAGGAAGGGCACGGGAGCCGCGTGCTGGCTCGGGGAAGGCGTGGGCTGGTCGGGTGGGGGCACCGTGATCCTCCGATCTTGTCACCCGATGGACGACTCTCTGGCTTGTCGTCCATCGGATGACATGGTACAACGGTGTCAGGTGAAGCGCATTGGCAGCTACTGCCCTAAGTCTCTGGAGGTGTTTCGCGATGTTGATGCGCACCGACCCGTTCCGCGAACTCGACCGGCTCACCCAGCAGCTGCTGGGAACATCCGGCACCTGGTCGAGGCCATCGCCGATGCCGATGGACGCCTACCGCGAGGGTGAGGAGTACGTGATCGCCCTCGACCTGCCCGGGGTGACCACGGATGCGATCGACATCGACGTCGAGCGGAACATGCTCACCGTCAGGGCCGAGCGCCGGCCGGGCACCAAGGGCGACACCGTGCAGATGGAGCTCTCCGAGCGCCCGCTGGGCGTCTTCTCGCGCCAGGTCATGCTGGCCGACACCCTCGATACCGAACACATCAAGGCCGATTACGACGCAGGTGTCCTGACCCTGCGCATCCCAATCGCCGAGCGCGCCAAGCCCCGCAAGATCGCCATCGGCGGGGACTCTACGCAGAAGCAGATCAGCGGCTGAGCCGATCACACCTGTATTAGCGGCGGAGGACGGGGCGGATCTCCCCTCCCTCCTGGCCCCGCCCTCCGCGCACGCTCCGAAGGGGGCATCTGCGATGACCCTGCGGTGGGAGGCGTTCCTGACCCACGTCCAGGAACGCGGCGAATATGACGCACCACAGGAGGCGGACCGGGCGGCCCGAGTCGTCCTGGCTCTGCTCGGCGCCCACTTGGTGGGACACGAACGAGCCGAACTCGCCGCCCGGCTGCCGGAAACCTACGCCCTGATCCTTCTCAACCCGCTACAGGCCGATGAACCGCTCTCCGCCGAGCGGTTCGTGCAGGCCACCGCGGCCTGGATCGAGGGAGCCACCAAGGAGACCGTCGAGTGGGACATCGGTGCCGTGCTCAGCGTCGCCGCGGACGCGGCGGGCGAAGAGCTCATGCAGCGCATCCTGCTCCAGCTCCCACCGGGCTACGACCTCCTCTTCGGCCGCCCCCAGTCTGCATGAGCGCAGAACACGGCCCACATTGCGCACGTTCAACCACGATCCTTTGACCAGAAAGGCGACGTTCCCCGATGTCCCTGCAGCCTGAACCGGCTCTTCCAGCACCGGGTATGACCTTCGACCAGATGCTGGAGCGAGTCCGGTACGAAGGTGCCTACCCCACCCGCGAGCGAGCCGGCGAAGTCGTCCGCGCCGTACTGGCCGCGCTGGGCCGGCAGCTCACCGGTGAGGAGCGCGTCGACCTCGCGGCCCGCCTGCCCGTCGAGGCCGCCATGGTGTTCACCGCCCAGATCCCCGGCACCCAGCCCCTCACCGGCCGGGACTTCGTCAAGGACCTCGCCGCCCGCACCGGCGGCACTCCGGCCACCGCACGATGGGACACCGGCACTGTTCTCACGTCCGTCGCCAAGCTCGCCGGCCACAGCCTCCTCACCCGCATCCTTGCCCAGCTCCCCTCCGGATACGGGCTCCTGTTCGGCCGCGCCGAACTCACACAGGCTGCCTGAACACAGCCGCCCCGCTGGGCTGTGCCTCGGGAAGAATGGCCGCGAATGCGCCGCCGGCCCGGGAAGCGGGCGTTGACAGCGCTCCTGGCAGCGCCACTGACGTTTCACTTGTGCGCGGGGTTGCCCTGGGCAGGCTGATGCGCTCGGGGCATGGCTGCGATGAGGGCATGCTTCCTGCCCATTGTGCTCATTGCGTGATCCATAGGATCAGGCACAGGGTCAGTGCAAGATGGAGCCAAGGAGCAAAGCGACTTTGAGGCAACGGCGGCGAACCCGTTCTCGTATCTCGTGAGTTGTCTCTTGTGGTGCGAGCCGCCCTTGCACGCGCTGGGGCTGAGTGGGTCGTTCGCCGGCATGGTAGCGCTTCCGGGTCTGGGCACGCTCGTGTTCCGCGCCGAGGAATCGTTCGAATCTGTCGGTGCCTGCTGCCGGGTCAGGGGCTGGCCCTTGGGCGGAGGGAGGAGTCATGCGTCGTCGTCCTTGGTCTCATCCGTCATCGGCGCTACGCCTTTGCTGGGCTCGACGACATCTCGTCGGCCGGCGGACCGCTTCTCGTCGAGCCGGGCCACCTGCGGGTAGTGGAGGTCGAAGGCCGGCGACTCGGTACGGATCTTGGGCAGCGTGTTGAACTTGTGCCGCGGCTGCGGGCAGGAGGTGGCCCATTCGAGCGAGCGGGCTACCACGACGGACCATAAGAAGCTCGGCCAGCTCTATTTGCTGGCGTCGTCCGTGCCGCTCTGGATGGTCTGTGACAGCACCACTGTTCGGCAGCCAGCCCCTTCGCCCCTCTTGCTTCTGCTCTGCTTAGAACCACAGCGCCGAACTTCCCGGTGCGCGCCTCCGTTGTCATGGGCGTCGGCCGACGCCTGTGACCAGTTCCCTGGCCCGTCCACCGGGCAGCCGGGGGGCCAGGGGTACTGTGTCCGCTCCGGCGACCTCTTGCAGCCCGTGGAGGAACTCGGTGAGGGCCTCGGTCGCGCTGTACTGCGGGGTCCAGTCCAGCTCGGTGCGGGCTCGTGTGGTGTCCAGCAGCGGCAGCCGCAGGACCGCGTCGAAAAGCTGGGGAGAGGCCGGCACGAGATGGAGGTGCCACGCCGCGGCGAGCGCATTTCGTAGCGGCAGCAGCGGGAGCCGCACGGTACCGGCATGGAAAAGACCGGCGAGTTCCTTGGCGTCGATGACCGGGTCGGCAGCGAGATTGAACGCTCCGTGAACCGGGCGCAGTACCGCGCGGCGGTAGGCGTCGGCCGCGTCGTCGGTGTGCAACGCCTGGAACCGTAGTCCTGGGATATCGGGAAGGACGGGGAGAAGTGAGGGGCGGGCCAGGCGTTGGGGCAGTAGGGGGCCGGCGAAAAGGCGGCGCTGCTCGGAGGCCGATTCTCGTTTGAAGAGAAAACCGGGTCGCATCCGTACCACCCGGACGAAGGGGTGCTGTTCTTCGAAGGCATCGAGCACCCGCTCCAGATAAGCCTTCTCCCGGCAGTAGGCCGCCTCCGGCCAGCCGTGGGTGGGCCAGGATTCGTCGACGAATCGGTGCTTCGGCCCGGGTGAGTAGGCGCCCACCGAGGAAGCGTGGACGAGAGCGGGGACACCGGCGGCCACCACCGCGTCGAAGACCCGCATGCTCCCCAAGACGTTCGTACGCCAGGTGGTCACCGGGTTGTGGGTGGGCTGGAAAAGCCAGGCCAAGTTGATGACCTCATCCACGCCCCGGAAGTGACTTTCGAGGTCGGCCTGCGGGTCGCCGACGTCTACACACGCCCATCGGGTCTTGGCAACCGACAGCTGGCACGGCCGACGGGCGAGGCCGAGGACGGAGCCGACCGCGGGCTCCTCGCTCAGCGCCCGCACGACACTGGTGCCGACGTTGCCCGTGGCCCCGACAACGACCACCTTCAGGCCGGAAGCCCGAGTCTCGCTGCCACTGTGGTCGTCCACCATGACGGACTCCTTTCGCGGCCGGCATCGCCAAGGGCTCGTGAACCTGGCGTGCTCGCTCTCGGAGCCCACCCTTGCCCCTGGTTCGATTTTCTCACCATCACGTGTTACGTGGCATCCGCTGACGCCTCCGTGAAGCGGCCGCCGGCCCGGGCCGGCGGCCGAGCGAAGACGTGGGTCGACGGTGAAGCGGCCAACCGCACCGCGATGCCGAAGTGGAAGAACGGCGATGTCGCCGCCTGCCGCGAGTGCGTCGGCTACCGGGTCTCCCACACCTTCCCCGAGTGCGGGCACACCGCGACGGTGAGGGCGCTCGCGCCCTTCGGGCAGGAAGCGATGGAGCCGACAGGCGGCCAGGTCGGTGTAGCCGCCGAGGTCCGCTAGGCGGTGCTCGGGCTGGTCGACGAGGTGATCAGCCTGCGCGCAGGCGTACCGGCACAGCGCGGTCAGTGAACCGCTGACTCTCTGAGTGCGGCGTTACGAAACCAGCGATGGATGCCGTGTGACAGGCAGGACCAACTGATCCTCGACGGTTCGCTCCGCCTGGCTAATCTCGGCCCAGACGGCGTCGAGAGACAGGCCGAGGGTGTCGGCGATCGCTGCGATGGTCGGGAAGGCGGGGGTAGCCACACGGCCGGATTCGATCTTCCGCAGAGTTTCCGGCGAGATGCGCGAAGCGAGCGCCACGTCCAGCATCGAGCGGCAACCCCGGGCTCGGCGGAGCAGGACGCCAAGGCGCTGTCCGCGTTCTACCTCGGCGGGGGTGAGCGGCAACCTGACCATGACCCCATTCTAATACCGGTACAGTTATACCGGGATAGTTATTGGACGCACATGAGAGGTCCCCCATGATTGAGATCCTGAACTCCGCGCGACTTGAGCGGGCGAGGGACACCGGCGCCCTGGTCGGAAACATCCTGCACACGCTGAAGCAGCGCAGCACGGTCGGGACGAACCTGCTGGACATCGACCAGTGGGCCAAGGAGATGATCACCGAGGCGGGAGCGCAGTCCTGCTACGTCGACTACGCGCCTTCCTTCGGGCGCGGCCCGTTCGGGCACTACATCTGCACGGCCGTCAACGACGGAGTGCTCCATGGGCAGCCTCACAACTACACGCTGGCAGACGGGGATCTGCTGACTCTCGACCTCGCCGTAGCCAGGGGCGGGGTGGCCGCGGACGCCGCGATCAGCTTTCTGGTGGGCAAGGCCAGGCCAGCGGAGAGCGTCGCGATGATCGAGACGACCGAACGTGCACTCGCCGCCGGCATCGCTGCCGCCAAGCCTGGGGCGCGCACCGGCGACCTCTCCCACGCCATCGGCACGATCCTCAGCAAGGCGGGCTACCCGATCAACACCGAGTTCGGAGGCCACGGCATCGGCTCGACCATGCACCAGGACCCACACATCGCGAACACCGGACGGCCCGGCCGCGGATACAAGCTGCGCCCCGGACTGCTGCTCGCCCTGGAGCCCTGGGTCATGGCCGACACTGCCACACTCGTCACCGACGCCGACGGTTGGACGCTGCGCAGCGCGACAGGCTGCCGGACCGCGCACAGCGAGCACACCATCGCCATCACCGACAGCGGAGCCGAAATTCTCACCCGACCGTAAGGGAGCCCACACCGCTGCCGCGTCAGCAGACCCGGCTGCCAGGCGCGGCCGGGCCTCAACTATCCCGGCCGCCTCGAACCGGGAGGTCACCATGTCCGAGCTGATCGCCACTTGCACACCGAACAGCCACCCGCACGATGGCGAGGTCCTGGTTGCCATCAACCTTCCGAACTGGGAGAGCTTCCGGAAGGTGCCGCCCGCCCGCCGCTGCCTCGCCGACGCGGGCTTCGCCCCCAGCCCGATCTCGACTCCTCCGGCTCGGCCGGCTGGAGTCCCGCTGGCCTCGGCTTCCTCATGAGGGTGTTGCGCACGTACCGATACTCGTGCGTTCCCTCCTCCAACGCTCAAGGCGCAGCACGAACAGTTTCGTGAGCTCACGCGCATCGGCGGGAGCCATGTGCCGCGGGTCCTTGATCTGCGGCAGCACCGTCGGAGCCGGGACGGCACACACCTTCGACGCCGTCTCCCGTACCGCTCCTGCCGTCATGACGCTCTCGCGCATGGCCGGCTCCGTCCGGTTGCTGAGCCCCCGTCGCCCACCCCCTACCCGACACCTCGATGAGCACACCCTGCCGGAGGCGTCGGGTCGCGGTCCCAGGACTCGCCCCGCCCCATCGGCACCATTCATACCCTGGCCGCGTTCCGCCCGAGCCCCCGCTAGGTCTCGCCGCTCCTGCGGGAGGTACGGCCTGCCCGCCGGAGGCAAGCATGCGACGTGGGAGGCCGCGGGCGCCGCGCCGGGCGGGTTCCGTCGGAAGGCCGTGGCGTCCGGTGCCGGGCACACGATGCCGAGTTCCTCATCGCGGGGCCTGGCAACCGCCATCGATCGGCCAAGCCCGTGTCCAGCAGGATGCGGTCGACGGTCTCCGCCAACACGCTGTCAGTTCGATGACGCTCTCGACGCTGCCGGGCAGCAGGTCGAGGTCCCGGTACCAGTCGCATGTCTTTGCCTCGCCGTACTTGCCCGCCTGGGGTTTGGTGGCGTGCCGGGTGAGACTTTTGGCGACGCCACATCCAGGTAGTAGCCGTGAGTCCAGCCAGGTGGTCGGCACGCAGCTGGCGAGCATGTCGCCGTACAGCAATCGCTGCATTCACGGCGGCCCGAGCCCAGTGAGCTGCCCACGCACTCGCCGCAGGCCGCCGCGCTCCGAGGGGCAGCTCAGGCGGCTGATGTGGGCTTCTGTTTCTGCCGGACTCCGTCAGGCAGAAACAGGCAGGTTCCCGCCACAGCGTTACCCGGGACGTTGAAGCGTTCCGGGTAACGTGCGTGAGCGGCAGCGACGAAGCTGCCGGGGCAGGCCGCAGGTCCCAGCCGTCTCAGGCTGCGGCCTTTGGATTCGCCGATTCGGCGGAGCGGCGGTGTTCGGCGTTGATGCGCTGGGCTTCTTCGAGTTGGTCTTCGAGGATGATGATGCGGCAGGCGGCCTCGATGGGGGTGCCCTGGTCGACGAGTTCCCGGGCGCGGGCGGCGATGCGCAGCTGGTAGCGGGAGTAGCGGCGGTGGCCGCCCTCGGAGCGGAGCGGGGTGATCAGGTGGGCGTCTCCGATGGAGCGGAGGAAGCCTTGCGTGGTGCCGAGCATTTCGGCGGCCCGGCCCATGGTGTAGGCGGGGTAGTCGTCGTCATCGAGACGGCCGTACGAGTCGTCTGCTGTCATTGCACCTCTCTGTGGAACGCGTGGAGGGGCCCTGGTGCCATTGGCACCAGGGCCCCGAAGGAACTGCTACACCATCTGCCGGTCCTGGTACTGCACCGGCCTTCTGTTTCCGCAGACCCGACCAAGATGCTGTCGGGGGTGCGGGGATCGCGGTTGCTTGACCGGAGACCACCTCACTATCGATGTCCTGCGGTACCCGGGTTCAGTGATTCCGCCCGGGCGATCCTGATGGCGCTCAACTCCTCCGTTCTTCCCTCTTGATCAACTACTTGCCAACGGGGACTGCGTACTGCTTGTACTACTGGTGATGCGAACTGCTGGCGACCTGATTAAGCGCCACTATTCGGCAGCCAGCCCCGTCGCCCATCTTGCGTCTGCTCTGGCTTAGAACCCCACTGCCGAACTTCCCGGTACGCGCGCCGCAGCCGACGCCTTTGCCGAGGAACTACTGACAACCGCACTGCTGGTACTGCGAACTGCACTTACTGAACTGCCACTGCGGTACTGCTCACGGCGGCCCCTGATCACTGCGGGCCCCCGGTCCGGTCGTCAGTCCCGTCGCCTTCCTGCAACCGCTCTGGCTTCGGAACTCCACCACCGCACCGTCCTGCACACTGCAACTGCCTGTACTGCTGCCCGCCAGTTCGTCTCTGCCGGGCCTCGCTGATCTCGGCTACGAGAGAAACCATAACCACACCACCACCCAATGTCTACTCCAGCCAAGATAGATTTTCGCGTGTTCGACGGTGAGGTAATCGGGCCCGGCGGGTTAAGGGAGCCCTGGGCGGGCACGAGGGACGGGCAGGCAGGGCCGGGCATTGACGAGCCAGAGGCCAGGGTGAACCTGATCGACACGATGTGCATCGACGCCACGACCATCCGCTCCGCGACCGCCGTCGCCGATGCGCGCGACACCACCCGGGCCTCCTGGAAGCCCTCCGGCAGCCGGCCGTCGACCGCGCATTCGCACCCCCGACCTGAACGACGGCACCGGAGGCTTCGGCTGGCCCATGGTCAACCGCCTCGCCCGCACCACCGCAGTGACCCGCCGGCCATGCGGCGGCAAGACCGTAAGCGCCCTTCTCACCCGGTAGCGCCAAGGCGGCGGTACCGACTGCGCTCACCAACCCCGGGGCCCGGCCGTGGGGACCGACCGGGGCAGCGGATGGCGGTCGCGCTGATTCCACTTCTCTTTCCTCGCAAACGAGACGGGGTCGAATCGCGGTGTGCCTGCATGCTGCGGTGTGGGCATCGAGGCCGCCACCTCTCCCCTATCTCCGCGGCGGACCACCGCATGGAATGGGCGAGCTGGGCAGACAAGGACAGCCACCTGGCCACAACCCGATCTGCGGCGTGGCATCAGAATCCCAGCAGAGCGAGATGTGGTGTGCGCTGCCGGAAGGCCATGGGGGCACTCACCTCACCGGCCATGCTCCCTACCGCCAGCAATGTGAGAAGTTGGCCAGGTGGCCGACCACCCCGTCGCCACCGCCGACGGCCTCACCGGCGCCGCGCTCACGCTGCGCCAGAGCGCAGCCGGAGGTCGCGACTCCCAACTCCGTTCCTCCCCCACCTGCTTCGCACCGAGCACACTGGCAGATGATGAGCGCCCAGCCATCCCGGCACTACACCTGACGCTCCCTCAGAAACGTCAGTATTGAGTCATCATCGTTCCGAGCCGCTTGCGTAGCTCCCCGCACCTTTCCTGTTGTACGACGGAACCGATGCTGCTTTAGACGTCGTCTCATTTGGTGTAATCGGCAGTCTGGGCTTGTGCTGATCGTGGAACGCTTGGTGCCAGGCGAGTTGTACGACCTCTTCCAGCGGGTGGTGCCTCCCGCCCCGACGCCACCGCAGGGCGGGGGCCGGCGACGACACGGCGACCGCGAGGTCCTCGCGGCGATCATCTTCGTCGCCACAACAGGCTGTACCTGGCGGCAGTTGCCGCCGGCCTTCGGCCCGTCCGGGCCGACCGCGCACCGGCGTTTCACCGAATGGTCCGCAACGCGGGTGTGGGCCAAGCTGCACCGGCTGATCCTCGACGAACTGGGCTCGCGCGGCGACCTGGACTGGTCGCGTTGCGCGACCGACTCGGTGAACATGCGGGCGCTGAAAGAGGGGAGCTGACAGGTCCGAACCCTGTAGACCGGGGCAAGAAAGGCTCGAAGATCCACTTGATCACCGAGCGGACCGGTTTACCCCTATCCATCGGGATCTCCGGCGCGAACCTCCAGGACAGCCAGGCGCTCGGGCCACTCGTACGCGGGATCCCGCCGATCGCTCCCGCCGCGGCCCGCGCAGACGACGCCCCGCCAAGCTCCACGCACAAGGGCTACGACTACGACCACCTACGCCGATGGCTTCGCCAGCGCGGCATCCGGCACCGCATCGCCCGCAAGGGCATCGAATCCTCAACACTGCTGGGCCGGCACCGCTGGACGATCGAACGCACCATGTCCTGGCGCGCCGGCTGCCGCCGCCTGCACCGCCGCTACGAACGCAAAGCGGAGCACTTCCTCGCCTTCACCGCCATCGCCTGCAGCCTCATCTGTTGCCGCAGACTCACCAAATGAGACGACGTCTGAATACACCGCCGCGCTCAACCTGGTGGCACTGATAGGCATTCGAGCAGCGCTGGGCAGTCCCCGCTGCCGATAACAGCTGTGCGGTCTCTCGCGGAAGCCGTGGCAGGGCCGGGGCGGTAGCACTCCGCCTGCCCCGGCCTCGCCAGAGCGTGCCCGGTGTTCCGGTTGGTTACGGGCGGGCGGAGCGGCTGCGGTAGAGGGCGACAACGGCCGTGCCGATGCCCAGGACACCCGCGGTCAGGCCCGCGACGCCCAGGCCCCGCGTGGTCGAATCGCCGGCGGCAGCAGCGGCAGCCTTGGGGGCCGCGGAGGCAGAGGGGGCGGCTTCGTCTGCGGCCTTGGTGAGATGCAGCACCGGCGCCGGGCCTGCGAGCGGCCCAGCACCTCGCCACCCATGCCGACCAGATCGCCGCGGACCCCATGGACTACCACACGTGGGCAGCACAGGCCCTCCGCCCCTGGTTCGACGCGCAGATGAAGGCCGACCGCGCCGACGAGCAATGCCTGGTCGGGGGCTCACCACCCGCGGATCGGCGGGCTGCCGCCCTGGCCGCTTGCGCCTTTGACGATCCCGTCGTCATACGAGCCCGAGCCCAGGTGCGCCATCTCTTGCGACTGGCCGACGACGCCTACGGCACCGACGAAGTGGACCAACACGTCACCGCCTGGCTGGCTGCCCACCCAGACTTCACGCCGAAACACGACGGCCCGACCCGAGATCAGTGGGATGCGCTTATCCGAAGCTGAGCGCCTGCCCGGCACGAGCCGCTACGCGGCCATCGTTGCGCTGCCGAACGGCACTAAGTCGGGTAGCCGGGTCACGTTGCCATGACCCGGCTACCCGACTAAGCCAACGGTGTTGTCACCAGGACGCGGACATCGCGATTTCAACCTGAGTAACGGTGAACGGCCCCGCGCCTTCGGGACGCAGGCTGAGGGCACCGGGCCGTCCGGCCGGTCAGGTCACTCCCCGGCGTCGATGGCAGGCCGGCGCACCTCGATCTCCGCGCCGGTCTGCTTGAAGGACTCCGCCGACACCGGAACCAGCACCGCATCCCGGTGGAAGTCCCGCAGGGTCGTCGACCCGCAGCTGATCATGCTGGAGATCAGCTTCGCCCGGGTCCGCTCCACGTTGTCGTACAGGCTGCCCGCGTAGGGGACGTAGCCGTCGACGCCCTCCTCGAAGACCATCTGGCCGCGCTGGCCGTAGCGGGCCGCGTTCTGCGCGCGCCGCGAGCCCTCGCCCCAGTACTCCTTGTACCACTGGCCACCGATTTGCAGCTTGCGCGAGGGGCTCTCGTCGAGCCGGGCGAAGTAGCGGCCGAGCATGATGAAGTCCGCGCCCATCGCCAGGGCCATCGCCATGTGCGAGTCGTTGAGCAGACCGCCGTCGCAGCACAGCGGCACGTACACCCCGGTCTCCTGTGCGTAGGCGTCGCGCGCCTCCGCCACGGCGAGCAGCGCGGATGCCTGCCCGCGGCCGATGCCCTTCTGAGCCCGCGTGGTGCAGATGGCGCCGCCGCCGATCCCCACCTTCACGAACGCCGCGCCCGCGTCGGCCAGGTAACGGAAGGCGCGGCCGTCGACGACGTTCCCTGCACCGACGAAAACATCGTCACCGTACTTTTCCTTGGCGAATTCGAGGGTCCTCGCCTGGTACACGGAATAGCCGTCGGAGGAGTCCAGACACAGCACGTCCGCGCCGGCCTCCACCAGCGCGGGAATGCGGTCCTTGAAGTCGCGGGAGTTGATGCCAGCACCGACGCGCAGACGCTTTTCGCCGTCCACCGACGCACGGTGATACGTCTTGTGGGCCTGGTAATCTCGTTTGAGGACCAGGGAGGCGACCCGGCCGTCCTCGAGCACCGGCAGTACGTCCAGATGGTGCTGCCAGATGAGTTCGTTGGCCTCGGACAGAGTGACCGAGGCGTCGGCGGTCACCTGGTTGTCGCGGCCGCGCATCCGGTTGACGGCGGTCTCGGACGCCCCGTGACGCTCCAGGTGGAAGTCGTCGAGGCTGATGATGCCGAGGAACTCGCCGTCCGTCTCGCCGTTCCGCGTGACCACGGCCACGCCCTGCTCGGCCTCCGAGAGCTGGCGGGCGACCTCGCCGAGGGGGGTCTGCGGCGCCACCGTGACCTCGCTAGTGCGGAAGCCGGCCTTGTGCCGCTTCACCGCGAGTACTTCCGCGGCCTGGTCCGGGATCTGCTGGTTCTGATGGATGAACGACAGCCCGCCGACCTGCGCCAGGGCCACCGCCAGCGTCGGCGAGGACACCGCCTGCATGATGGCGCTCACCATGGGTGTGGCGATTCGGACGGCCGACTCCTCGCCGACCCGGTGACGCACCAGCGGCGCCCCGAGATCCACGTTGTCCGGCGTGCAGTCCTCTGTGGTCAGGCCGGGGATGAGGAGGTATTCACTCAGCGTACGAGAGATCTCGGGGAGGATTTTCACGTCGTCTCCAGAAAAGAGCCTGCAAACCGCTATCGGTGAAGTTGGCGAGGCTCGTGCGGGCAGTGCAGATTGTCGCCACCCGGTGGTGCACAGTCGGAAGAATGCGCTCTCCGGATAACTGAGAGCGGGCACACCCGGCGGGACAGTGCTCGCGCGCGGCCGAATCGGCAGCGAGGTAACCACAGACCCAACCTGCACGGTGTTGCACAGCCGTTGACTTCCATTACGCCATACGAGATGGTACCGCACCGCACACGTTCGCCCGCTGGGCGGCGAATTGCACCCCACCCGGGCCTCCCGGGGCGGGCACCGACCGTCGCGCCGGTGTGGATCGCCGGGACGGTCGGCATACACCGGTGGAACGGGACGGCGCGGGTGGCCGATGGCTCAGGAGGCGACGGAATCCTTGCCGGGGACAGGACGTGGGACAGCGCTTGGCTGAGGTCCTTGATGATGTCCGCGACGTTGTTGCTGTAGCCGAGGGCCAGTCGCACCGTGCCGCGCGAGACACCGATGCTCGCCAGCTCGTCGTCGGAGTACTCGAAGTAGGTGAAGATGAAGTTTCCCCAAGGCCGGGTAGTCAACGCGTCGTTGGGTGACACAAGGGGAGTGGTGAGACGTTTTTGTACCGGTCGGAACGAGAGCAACGCGGCCCCGTTGAGACAGGTGTCGACCAAGACGTCCTGCCCGTGGAGCCGCGTTTTCTCTCTATTCTTCCCCGCCTGCGCTGGCGACGCTGTCGCGGGAAATCACCCTGGCCGTGGGGCGATTCGCCGCCGGCCACCTGGGCGGCCTGACTCCGTGTAGCAGGAGGCGCTCGGCAGGGAAGTCCACGGCCTTGGCATAGCGAGTTCGCCCCCCGTGCAGACGTCCAGGCTGAGGCCGGTCTCCTCGGCGATGCGCGCGCTGGTGCGGGTGAGGAACGCATTGCTCGCGTAGTACACGTCGAAGTCGTGGAACGCCTCACGAAATATGGTGCAGCGTTCCCTGAAGTCGACCTCGTCGAAGACGTATACGGGTGTTCCGTATCGCTCGGCGACTTCCGTCATCGGTACGCCGCCGATGTCTAGCACCCCGCTTGGGCCCCGTCGTGGGCCAGATGTCGGAGAGCAGCACGCGGACGTCGGCCGTCGTGGTCACCAACCCTCCCCGTTGAGCTGCGTTTGGCCGGCGGGACCGGCCGTGGTGAGGGCCTGGTGGAGTTCACCGGCGCTGAGCATACTGACGTGATCTCCCGGGATCGTGGTGACGGTCACGGTGGCGCCCAGGGGACGCCAGTCCTCGGGGGCGTTCTCGTGGCCCGCTGTGACGACCTCGGGCAGGCACATCGTCAACCGCGGCAACTGCCCGGTGGGCTTCCACGCGTTCATCGCCGCGTGGAAGCTCAGCCGCATCCGGAGCTTGCCGAGCAGCGGGTAGTCGGGAACGCCCGGACCGGCGGGGCCATGCTCTTCGCGCAAGCGAAGGTGAGCTCCGTGCCGGTGGTGTGCCGGACAAAGACGCGGTTGTAGATACAGGCTGGGACTGGTACGTCTTCGGGGCCAGGGCGTGCAGGGTCACCTTGCGGCGGCCAGTTACTTCGAGTTCGGGCTGTCACGAACAAGAGACCTTCGACGCCCTGCGCGCCATCACCCAGACAAGCTGCCTGCGCCTGCCTTGCTGCCACGGGCGCCCTTGCACATATTTGCGCGAGTTCTAAGCGACGTCACCGGCCCGGGACCACAGCCCGGCTGGCGGCATCGGGGGCCTAGGTCGTGATGATCGTGCAGGTCACCACCACGCCCGTGAGACCTCGTGGTCGGAGACGTCGGGTCCGGACCAAGATCCGGACCGTTGACGGGCCAGCGACCCGCCACCCGCCTCGACATACGCCATTTCTGCTGGCCGACGACGCGCAAGACCTGCGCCACCAGCAGACGAAGAACCTGCTGAGCGCACCGGACACCTGTACAGCCCACTCCACTCAGCGCCTCGAACTCTCAGCGCCCCACCGTACTCACGCAGCCAGCGGGGCATCTGACCAGCAACACCGGGCACCTGACGACCCATCAGAACGAGCGTCAAATGAGCGTCACGAGCGTCATTTCAGCGTCAAGATATCGCCCATAACGCCCACACCGCACATAATGCGCACGGACAAAACCGCAGGTCAGGCGCCCTTCCCCGCCCGCTCCAGAATCACCACGCACTCCACATGATGCGTCATAGGGAACAGGTCAGGGCAATTCCGTCCGCGTCTTCACCACTCGCACTCCGAGCACCGCCACAATAATGCCGACCGACACGGCGTCGCGGGCTCGTCCACGTTCCGACGAAGGGGCACAGGGGCATCCGTAGCCGTCCCAGCCAATCCCTCCTTCGCTCCGTTTCGGGACTCAAGATGTGTGGAGACCTCCAACAAGTCAGTCACATCAAGCACGCCGAATGGGATCTCAATGTTCGGGCCACTTCAATTCAGGCACTGGCTTGAGCACCACCGTCACACCATGGCGACTATTTGCGCCACGACGGCAAAGACCGCGCACGCCTTGCCACTGCCGAGCAGCACAGGGATAGGCCAAACCGGCCAGCAGGATGCTCAATGGCAGCGCTTGATATCCCGTAGCCAGCACCAGACCAGCACGGGACAGGTGATGACAGGTGCTGAGGGGTGCCTCCAGGTCAGCACCGAGTCAGCACCCCTCAAGACCCACCCCTGATGCACACCGCCCTCACCTGCGCGTTTGCTGCATCACCGCTACCGTGGTAAAGAGCCAGCGCTAAAAGGTGTGCAGAATTCTCACGAAACAGCTCCGACCTGCATGTTCGTCCCCTCCATAGGCTTCGGGTCAGCACGGTCGGCCTTGGCTGCGGCAAGCCCCCCCGTCCCTCACGGACCTCATTCTCGCACCCGCGTCTGGAGTCAAGTGACCGTAGATGTCAGCAGTGATCTGAATGGTGGCGTGCCCCAGCCAGCGAGAGACCTCAAGCAATGACAATCCGCCGGCGATGGCGCTGCCGGCGAAGAAGTGTCGCAGTGAGCTCTTTCCACTCTCACGCTGACGTGAGGTGAAGGCCGTCCTCTGCCTTCACCTCACGTCAGGGTGAGGGAATTACGGGGCGTCGCAGTGCGGCCTTGGAAGCAGCAAAGTTCTCGAGGTTCCGAGGAAATCCGTTGGGCTGCCCGGCTTGCTCCAGTCATGATCTATTCATGGATGCCTATCTGGAGACCGATCGCCTGGTCCTGTGGCGCTTCACTGCCGATGACGCCGACCTGCTGATCGAGCTGGACAGCGACCCGGCGGTGATGCGCTACCTGACCGGCGGCCGGCCCACCGCGCCGCAGGTCGTCCGAGAGCAATACCTGCCGCGCATCCTCGCCGGCTACGAGCGGTGGGACGGCGCACTGGGGCTCTTCGCCGCGTACGAAAAGGACGGCGGTGCATTTATCGGCTGGTTCCACTCCCGTCCACAACCAGAGGGCCCGCTGGACGAAGTCGAGCTCGGCTACCGACTGCGGCAGGCGGCATGGGGCAAGGGCTATGCGACCGAGGGCTCGCGAGCCCTGCTGGCGAAGGCATTCACTGAGCTCGGTGTGCGCATGATCTGGGCCGAGACGATGTCCGTGAACCACGGTTCGCGCAACATCATGGAAAAGCTCAAGATGACGCTCACGGACAACATCCCCATCCCCTCCGACATGGAGATGATCGAGGGTTCCGTGCACGGGGGCGTACGGTACGAGATCACCCAGGAGCAATGGAAGCGGTAGTAGCCCTGGCGTGCGCGGCATCGAGTCACCAGGCGATATCCGGAGCCCTCCTATGGATCAGGTCGCCTCGGTCCGCTGTCGGCGTACGGTGGGCAGCGCGATGTCATCCCCGGTGCCCCTGCTGGAGTGAGCCCTTCTCACGCTGACGTGAGGTGAAGGGCGAGGACGGCCTTCACGGTGCCTGTGATCCGGTTGGTGCCGCAGCGGAGCTTGCGCAGGAGTCGCCAGTTCTTGAGGGTGGCCATGGCGAGGGTGTCGATGATGCCGTGCTCGCGTGCTGCGCGTAGGTATCACCGCACCGCAGGTGGGCGAGGGTGAGCAGAGCCTGGCGTCCTGCAGTCAGCCGCCGCCACCGCGTGCCGACCTCCCGGCGCCGGGCCGCGAGTTCGCGGCTCAGGTGGCGCAGCTGCGCGGTGGACAGATCGATCACCGACGGGTACACAAGCACACGAAGCTCCTGGCAGGGCGCGGTGGATCTTGGTCGTGACACCTCCTACCAGGAGCTTCATCGTGTGGCAGAGCTGCCCAACTAACGGACACCAACGTCAGGTTGGAATCAGCTCAATGACGTGCCAGCCGAATTCCTTCTCGATGGTGGCGCGCAGGTCGATGCCGAGGAACCCGGGGTGCCGGTGCGGACGCGTACGACGCCGGCTTCGCTGATGGTGCCGCTGGTGCCCACGCACACCGACAGGACGTGTTCTGGTTCGAAGCCCGAGTCGCGCACAGTGGCGGCGGCGAGGTCCCGGACAAGGGCGACCTTCAACTGCGGGTCCGTCTCCGGGTCCTCGGAGGTGATCTGCCTGTCGGCGACCGACTCTCCGAGCAGGTCGGCGAGGACCGTTCGTGCGGTGTGCGCACCGATGTCGACACCGAGCACGTGACCGGCGTCGGCGCGGAAGGCGAAGCCGCGCGAGGGGCGCCCGCGGCGCGGGGTACTCGTCCGGTGATCGCCGGCCGTCTCGGCGACCCAGCCGAGCTCGATCAGATACTGAGCCGCGGCGGGCACGGTGGGCCGTGACATGCCGGTGGCCGAGATGAGCTCGCTGGCGGACATGGCTGTCCCAGCGCCAAGGGCAGACGGACACTGCGCGATCCGTAGTGACGGTGAGGTCGTTGACACCTTCAGACTTAATTTCTACTGTTTAGCAATCTGCAAGGGAGCGCACCGATGAGTCGCACATTGGAGTTGCTGGAGTCGCGTGTCAGCGAGCGGACTCAGTGGCATTTTGTGGTGCTCAGGGGTGCTGATCACGTCGCGGTGGGCGAGTGCTCCGACTCGGGGCATACCGCGAAGCTGGTGGCCGAACTGGCCCTTCTCGCCAAGGACTTGCGTGGGAAGGACCTGCTGGCGCAGCGCGCCGACATCGTCGACTCTCTCGCCCGGCGAGCCGGAGAGCAGGCCCGCCCTGAGGCGTTCACCACGGCCACGCTCATGGGCGGTATGGAGCAGTTGCTGATCGATTACTCCGCGCAAGCGGCGGGCGAGCCGGTCTGGAAGTGGCTCGGCGGCTCAGCCCCTGACCCGGTGCGCGTTTACGCCAACATCAACCGGGTGCCGGGCGGACGCGAAGCGGAAGAGGTGGCGGCAGCGGCGCTCCAAGCGGCGAAGGCCGGCTTCTCGGCTGTGAAGTGCGCACCGTTCGACGTCGCGCGGGAAGACCGGCAGCTTCCCGCCATCGGTCTTGATCGGCTACGGGCGGTCCGCGACGCCATCGGTGACGAGGTCGAGCTGAAGGTGGACTGCCACGAGAGGCTTTCAGCGGAGGAGATCCACGGCCTGCTGCCGGCGCTTGAAGAGCTCGGCATCGGATGGCTCGAGGACGCGGTCACCATCGGTCAGGTCGACGATCTGCGTGCGTTGCGGGCCGCCACGACGATCCCCCTGGCGGGCGGGGAGTTCATGTTCCACTCCTCCGAGGCCGGTGTCGCGGTGTCCGAGCGATTGGTCGACGTGCTGATGCCCGATGTGAAGCACGCGGGCGGCATCGCGCGGGTGCTGTCCATCGCGCGGAGCGCACCGGAGCTTGCCATCTCGCCGCATAACCCTTCAGGGCCTGTAGCCACGGCGGCCAGTGCCCAGCTCTTCGCCGTCTGCCCCAACGCCACGGTCCTTGAGTACCAGTTCGGCGAAACGTTCTGGCGGTCCGATCTCGTCGGGGGATGCGAACGCGTCGTGGACGGCCGGCTCCACCTCGGTGACCGTCCCGGCCTCGGTCTCGCTCTCGATACGAGCCACCCGAGTCTTCGAGTCCTTTGGTCCACAACTCTCTAGAGGGAGTGTCCTGCCCATGCCCCAGCACATACTCCGGCGCGTGCCCAGGCGGAGAAACGTGCTCGCCGCCACAGCGGTCGTGGTCTGCGCCGCGCTCGGCGCCGCGGGCTGCAAGTCGGCCGTCGACAGCCAGGGAAGCGGGCGCAGGAAGGGAGGCACCCTGCACATCGTCCAGAGTGCCGACATCGCCCCGAATACGTTCCTGTCCCAGAACAACCCCAACTTCTCGGTGATCAGGACCGTGTTCAACACCCTGACCCGGTACGACCACTCCAGCCTGAAGCCCAAGCCCGAGCTGGCGACGAGCTGGAAGGAGTCCCCCGACAAGAAGTCGATCACGCTGAAGCTACGCAAGGGCGTGACCTACCAGTCAGGGCGCCACTTCACCGCCGACGACGTCCTCTTCGCCATCAAGGCGCTACGGCGCAACGACGTGGCCTCGCAGTTCAAGCACGTGGCCAAGGCGATAACCTCGATGAAGGCCGACGACGACCACACGGTCACCCTCCACATGGCCAAGCCGATCTCGAACCTCTTCGACATGTTCGAGGTCATGCCCATCGTGGACCAGGCCACCTTCCAAGACCTCATGGCCGGCAAGAAGTTCGTCGGAACGGGCCCCTTCAAGGTCGCCAAGTACACGCCAGGCTCTGGCCTGGAGCTGAAGAAGAACGACCACTACTGGAAGCACGGGCGACCGTATCTGGACAAGGTCAAGATCGACGTCCAGAGCCAGTCGCAGTCGATGAAGTCCTCCCTCAGATCAGGACAGAGCCAACTGGCCCTCGACCTTGCGCCATTGGACACGGTCTCGCTCAAGGGCGATCCGAATTTCAAGGTCGTCGCGTCCAAGGCTTCCGACGCGGCGTACTACATCGGTTCCAACGTCAAGGTCCCTCCCCTGAACAAGCCGAAGTTCCGGCAGGGCGTCGCCTGGGCCGTCGACCGCAACCGTGTTCTCAAGCAGGTGCTCGCCGGCATCGGGCAGACCAGCTCACTGCCGTGGTCGCCCTCCTCTCCGGCATTCGACAAGCACAAGGCCGACCACTACCACCACGACATCGGCAGGGCCAAGAAGCTCATCGCCCAGGCAGGCGCCAAGGGTGCACCGGTGGACGTCGCCTTCAACTCCGGACTGCCGACGAACCAGTCCATCGCCGAGATCGTGCAGTTCGACCTCAAGAAAGCCGGCCTGAAGGCGAAACTCATGCCGCTTCAGGCAGCCGACTTCTTCGACAAGCTCGCCGGCGGCGGCCTTCCCGGGCTGTTCGTCAACGTCCACGGATTCGGCCAGCTCGCCCCGGCGACGCTCGTCAAGGGCGCGTTCCCCTTCAACGCCGACAAGAACGCCTCCAACTTCAAGTCCGCCAAGTACAGCGCGCTCGCCCAGAAAGTCTGGACGACGACCGGCAAGGCAGAGTCCAAGGCCGGCTACGCGAAGATGAACGACTACCTGCTCGAGCAGCAGTTCGTCGACGACCTGGTAGTCAGCTCCCACACGTTCACGATCTCCACAAAGCTCAAGAACCTCAACTACAACATGTACGACTACATCGACCTCGACGATGCGTACCTGACGAAGTGAGTACATCTCGATGCTGAGATACGTCTTCAGGCGACTGCCGTCCGCGGTCCTCGTGCTGGCCGTGGCGTCGGTGGTGGTCTTCACCGTTCCACGTCTCGCCAAAGGCGACGCGGCGGCCGTCCTCGCCGGACCCGACGCCGGCCCGGCCACCATCTCGACGGTGCGCCACGATCTCGGCCTGGATCAGAGCGTCGTCGCCCAGTACGTGAGTTGGATCCGGGGGCTGCTCTCGGGCGATCTCGGAACCTCCTACGTACGCCACCAATCCGCCTCAGCGGCCATGGGTCCGGCGCTCGGCCAGACCGTCACGCTGACCCTGGGCGCGCTCACCGTGGCGCTCGTCCTCGGCGGCTTCGCCGGGGTCGTCCTCGGCGTCTGCCGCAGCAGGGTGCTCAACAAGTCGGTCGGAGCGTTCGTGTCCTTCGCCTTCGCGCTCCCGCCGTACGTCAGCGGCGTACTCCTCATCCTGCTCTGCGCCGTGACGGTCAGGCTGCTGCCCTCAGGCGGCTACATGCCCCTCACCCACGATCCCGGGATCGCCGTCCAGTTCCTGCTGATGCCCGCGATGTGCCTCGCGCTGCCCACATCGGCGACGCTCGCGCGATTCCTGGGCGCCTCGATACGCCAGGTCCAGGACGAGGAGTTCATACGGACAGGGCTGGCAAAGGGGCTGCGGACCAGCCGCCTGGTTCGGGCACACATGATTCCCAACGCGCTCCCCCCGGTCCTGACGGTCCTCGGCATCCAGGTCGGACAACTCCTCGGGGGCGCGATCGTGGTCGAGGCGATCTTCGGCTGGCACGGTATCGGAGACCTGCTGGTGACCTCGGTTCTCAGCCGTGACTACGTCCTCGTCCAGGACCTGCTGCTGTTCACCGTCGCCGTGTTCGTCGTGGTCCAGACCCTCACCGATCTCGCCCATGCCGCCGTCGACCCGCGCGTTCGTCTGGAGGCAGGATGACCGCCCTCACCACAACCTCGACCGTCGCGCTCGCGGCGCGCCCCGAGCGCTCCCGCTGGTCAAGGGCGCTGCGCTATCCCGAGACGGTCACCGGGATCGCCCTCGTCGCGCTGCTCTTCGCCCTCGGCATCCTCGCGCCGTGGATAGCGCCGCATGAGGTCGACGCCCAGAGCGGCAGCGCCTTCGCCGGAATCAGTTCGGCGCACCTGCTCGGCACCGACGAGTTCGGGCGTGATGTCTTCAGCCGGGTCCTCTTCGGTATCAGGCAGGACGTCATCGTGGCCGGTGCGGCCGTCCCACTTGGCGCGCTGATCGGCACCGCCCTCGGCCTGCTGTGCGGGCTTCACCGCGTCGTGGACTCCATCATTCAGCGGCTCTTCGACGTCATGCTGGCCTTCACCGCCCTCGTCCTGGGCGTCGCCGTGTCCGCGACCGCCATCGGTCCTGGCATGGCGGCAATCGTGGTCACCGTGGTCCTTGTCAACGTCCCCATGTTCGGGCGGCTGACCCGCTCGGCGACCCAGGCCCAGCGCGGACGTGACTACGTCATGGCCGCCGAGGTCGTCGGCGCGGGCCGGGCGCGCGTGCTCCTGCGGCACATCCTGCCCAATGCGCTCGACGCGCTGATCGTGCAGGCGGCCCTCAGCCTGTCCATGGCCGTGTTCATCGAAGGCGCGATGAGCTTCGTCGGTATCGGCGTCCGTCCACCCGCGCCCTCGCTCGGTGCGTTGCTGCGAACCAGCGCCAACTACCTCAGCCAGAACGAGTGGTACACGCTGGGCCCCATCATCGTGGTCACCACGCTGGTGCTGGGCTTCAACCTCATCGCCGACGGCCTCAACCGAGGGTTGCTGCGCCGATGAGTGCGGACCCGCTTCAGGGCACCACCAGCATCGTCACCGGCGCGGCCCGCGGGATCGGCCGCTCGGTCGCCTCCCGATTGCAGGAGCTCGGCAGCCAGGTCGTAGCCGTCGACATCGACGAGGGGGTCGCTGCGAACGCCTCGTGGCGCTCGGTGGTCGGGGACGTCACCGCCGCCGGGGTTCACGACGAGTGCCTCGACGTCGCCGCGTCCCTGCCCGGCAGGCTCGGAGTGCTGGTCAACTGCGCGTTCGCGGAAGAGCGTTCGGCGCTGCTCGACAGTACCGACGAGGGGTGGGAACACACCCTCGCCGTCTCCCTCCACGCACCGGTCGCGCTCAGCCGCCGTTTCGCTGCTGCTCTCGACTCCCGGCCCGGCTCCATCGTCAACGTCGCCTCCGTCCACGCGTTCGGTGGCGAGCCCGGTTTCGGCGCGTACGCAGCGGCCAAGGCCGGGCTGGTGGCCTTCACGCGCAACGCGGCGGTCGAGTGGGGGCCGCTGGGGATTCGCGTGAACGCCGTGGCACCGGGTTTCGTCGCCGTCGAACGCAATGCCCACATCTGGGGCGACCCCGAGCGGCTGGCCGGCGAGGTGGCGCCCTGCCCGTTGCGTCGCGCCGGCCGGCCGGCAGAGGTCGCCCGATGCGTCGCGTTTCTCGCCGGGCCCGATGCCTCGTTCGTCACCGGAGCGGTCCTTCCCGTGGACGGTGGATTGCTTGCCCGACTTCCCAAGGACGATCACTCATGACTGAACCGGTCCTGCAGGTACGAGATCTCGTCACCCACTTCGCCACCGAACGCGGCGTCGTCCGGGCGGTCGGCGGCGTGACGTTCGACGTTCGGGCGGGAGAGACCCTCGCCCTGGTCGGCGAGTCAGGCTCTGGAAAATCCGTGACCGCTATGTCCCTGATGCGCCTCGTAAGGGCACCGGGGCGCATCGTCTCCGGAGAGGTGCTCTACCGCGGGCGCAACCTGCTTCAGCTCTCCGACGCCCAGATGCGCCAGGTCCGCGGTGCCGGGATCAGCATGGTCTTCCAGGACCCGATGTCCTCCCTGAATCCCGTGATGCGGGTCCGCGATCAGCTCGTCGAGGCGATGCTCGCGCATGGCAAGTTCACCGGTGCGCAGGCGCGGACCCGCGCCCTGGAGCTCATGGAACGAGTGGGCATACCCGATCCCGAGGCAAAACTGGCGGACTACCCCCACGCCTTCTCCGGCGGTATGCGCCAGCGGGTCATGATCGCGATGGCGCTGGCCAACGATCCTGACGTCATCATCGCCGACGAGCCGACCACCGCGCTCGACGTCACCATCCAGGCTCAGATCCTCGAACTGCTCGCACAACTCAACCGCGACCTCGGCACGGCCATCGTTCTCATCACCCACAACCTCGGTGTGGTCGCGCGCTCATGCCGGCGGGTAGCGGTGATGTACGGAGGACGAATCGTCGAACAGGCCCCGGTCGACGAACTGTTCACCGAGCCCCGGCACCCCTACACCCGCGCGCTTCTCGCCGCGACGCCGCACCTCACCACATCCCGCCAGACGCCTCTGGTGCCCATCGAGGGCCGACCGCCGGACCTCGTCACGCCGATATCGGGCTGCGGATATGCGCCACGCTGCGTTGCCGCAGTGGAGCGGTGCCACGGCGAGGTGCCACCGCTCTTCAGCGAGGAGAATCGTCGCCGGGAATGGGCCTGTTGGGTCTCCGGCCACGACGGTGAACTCCCGCCGCCGCCCCAAGTGACGCCGGCGGTGAACCACGTCGCGGAGCACGCTGACCAGGAGCCACTCCTGGCTGTGCACAACTTGGTCAAGACGTTCCCGGTGAAGGCGCGTACCAGATCACTGCGCCGCAGGACCGTCCACGTCAGCGCGGTCGACGGAGTCGACTTCTCGATCTCACCCGGCGAGACCCTCGGCCTGGTCGGCGAATCGGGGTGCGGGAAGTCGACGCTCGCCAAGTCCCTGCTGGGGATCCACCCGGCCACATCAGGAACCATGCGCTTCGACGGCCGGGAAGTGGGTGTGCTGCGCGGTGACGACCTGCGGTGGTACCGCAGCCAGACCCAGTTGGTCTTCCAGGATCCGATGTCCTCGCTGAATCCTCGCCTCACCGTGGCAGACGCCGTCGGCGAGCCTCTTCTGGTGCACCGGCTGGCTCGGGGTGATGAGGCGAAGAGCCGCGTGGCCGAGCTACTGGAACTGGTGGGTCTGGACCCGGGTGTCGCCTCGCGCTTCCCCCATGAGTTCTCCGGCGGCCAGCGGCAGCGCATCGTCATCGCACGCGCTCTGGCGGTGAATCCACGCCTGCTGGTCTGCGACGAGGCGGTATCCGCGCTCGACGTGTCACTGCAGGCGCAGATCGTGAACCTGCTCCAGGACCTCCAACGGCGCCTCGGGCTCGCCTATCTCTTCATCGGCCACGACCTCGCGACCGTGCGGCACATCTCGCACCGGATCATGGTGATGTACCTCGGCCACATCGTCGAATCGGGTCCCTCCGAGGAGATCACGGCCGACCCGCAGCACCCCTACACGGCGAGCCTGCTCTCTGCGGTACCCGAGCCCGACCCGGTGCGGGAGCGGACCCGTGATCGCATCGTGCTGACCGGCGACGTACCAAGTCCCATCAGCCCGCCTCCCGCCTGTAGGTTCCATACCCGCTGCCCGATCGGCCCCAAGGCCAAGCCGGAAAGGACCCTGTGTGCCGCCGAGCGCCCGCCCCTCTCCGAAGTGGCGCCCGGACGGTACGCCGCGTGCCACTTCCCCGGCGAACTGAGCAGCAAGGGCCTCGACTTGACGCACACCTCCGTCCTCACCCCGTCCCCGTCCGGAGAACCGTCATGAGGTCGATGAGGGCGCCCGGCATCGAGGAGGTCCCCGCCGCATCGCACCACCTGGGTTTTCTCCATCCGGTCGACGTGCCGCTTCCCGAGGCCGGCGTCGCACGTACCGGCTGGACCTTGCTCGAAAGCGCAGCCCGAGCTGTGGTGGCAAGCCCGTGTATGGAAAGCTGCGTCCTCGTGACGTTCGACGTGATCACGGATGGCGAGACGGTGCGGCCCCTCGACGGCGGAAACACCGGACTCGAGCCGGCGGGGCGCTCGGTGGGGACCGCGGGTGCGGCGGTACTGCCCGATGGCCCCCGCGCAGCGGCGTTTCGCGCACCGGAGCCGACTGCACGGGCGGAAGGGGTGACGCCCGTGGGTCGCGGCCCCTACCGGTTTCGCAGGCAGGGGAGTTGGGTCGGCGGCGGGGCCGACCTTCTACGAGGCGACCATGTACTCCTCTGATGCCGGCGATCAAGCGCCCCCCGCGCGTCTCGGCGGTGGCCCGTCCCCCAGGGCGACACGGCCCTACGGCACCGGGCCCGAGAGCCTACGGCGCCGCAACATGGCCCTCGTCGCCAGGACTCTTCTGCACCGCGGTCCGCAGGCACGTTCTGAAATCGCCCAGGCCACGGGCCTCAGCGCGACGAGCATCACCAAGATCACCGCACAGATGGCGCGGGCCCGCATGCTGGTGGAACTGACCGCGGTGTCAGGAGGCGACATCGGACGGCCCCGGGTGCCCATGGTCCTCGACACCTCCTACTACCGGTTCGTCGGCATCCACATCGGCCTGCGGCGCACCACCGGCGGCCTCCTCGACCTCGCCGGCAACGTCGTCGAGGGACAGGCCATCACCCACCAGGGACGTACCCGCAAGGCGATCCTCAAAGAGGCCACGGACCTTCGCGACCATCTCATGCAACTGGTGGGCTCGCGCGACCGCATTCTGGGCACCGGCGTGGCCACAGGAGGATGGGTCGAACCGGGCACGGGAGTCGTCGTCGACCACCCCCTTCTCGGGTGGAAGGACGTCAAGCTCGGCGACGAGCTCGGCCGAGGCGGTCATACCGTCTTCGTCGACAGCAGCGTGCGCGCGATGGCCCTGGCCGAGGCCTACCTCGGGGTCGCTCGCGACGCCGCCTCATCTCTCTCCCTCTTCATCGGCAACATCGTGGCCGCAGGACTGATGGTCGACGGGCGCCTGCGGTTCGGTCACGACTCCGCGGCGGGGACCATCGACCACCTGCCGCTGGGACGCACCGCCTCCGGCACGCGATGCCACTGCGGACGCGACGACTGCCTCTCGGCGCTGGCGAGCGACGTCGCCGTACTGGAACGCGCACGTCAAAGCGGAATCGTCGGGCCACGCGGTTCCTTCGAATCGCTCGTCGCGAAGTCCCGGTCCGAAAGCGCGGAGGCTGCGACACTTCTCAGAGAACGAGCGGAATACGTCGGCCTCGCCGCCGGTATGCTTCTGGATCTCCTGGACCCCGAACTGCTCGTACTCGGCGGCGGTCTTCTCCAGACACCGGAACATCTCGACGCACTCCGCGCCGCAGCGAGAGGGCGGCTCAGCCGCCCCCAGGCCGCCGAGCGCATCGTGCCCACCGGCCTTGGGGAAGGCGCCCTCATCCGCGCTTCGGGCAGCCTGCCGATGCACGCCTTCTTCTCCGATCCCGTGCCGATGCTGAGCACGCTGGTCAACGGCTGACGTTGGCGTGGGCGGCTCAAATCCCGCACAACGCAAGAAAGCCTGCCGGCAAGCCGGCAGGCTCCCGCAACTGACACGGCTAGTGCGTCTTGAACCTGTACAGGGCGTTCTTGCCGTGATGGAGCCGGAACGTGTCGACCTTCTTCGAGTGTCCGTGAATCATCAGGTAAGCATTCACCTTTTCGCTGCCGGTGCCACCGTTGCGCGACTTCCAGCAGTGACCAGGGTGGATGCCCCCGGGGCCTGTGCTCCAGCCACCACGTGCCGGGAACACGAGGAATCCGGAATGATGGGACGCGTTGCACGCCTTGAAGGTCGGCCCGCGGGCAGCCTCGCTGGTCGACGCCTGCGCGGGCAGCGGCAGGAGGGCAGCAGCCACCGCTGCCGCAACCGCTGCGCCCACCCCGACTCCGATGCGCTTGTTCATTGCACTCCTCATTGAATTCCATAGGCCCTCAAGCCTCTGGGACCGCCGTGGCGCCACGGAATTCTCTTCACCTGACGCCGTTCTGCCGGTGCTTCGTCAGCATAGGACAGGCTGCCACTCTCACCTATTTTTTCCACCGCAGAGATATCAACTCGGCGGAATAATTCCGGAACGCGTTAGCCGCCTCGCCCCGTTTCCGAACGCCGCATCGGGCAGGCCCTACGACTAAAGGGGCCCGGCAATTAGTCCCGGCTCTGCGATATATATTCCAGACGCACAACGTCTTGCGCTCGCAGATGGAACGGGGCAGTCTCCAGGGCGTTCCGCGAAGTCACCAAGTGGTCAACATCCGGGGCTTGCCCAACCGGGCAACTGCCCCGTGTTCCCAACCATGGGGACACCGCTCCCTCAGGCCGGTGCTGCACCTCCTACCCAGGGGCATCCGCAGAACGACGCACTCCGACGACTCACTCCCCGGACATCGCGAGCGTATCCCGACGTACCGCGAACGGCCCTGCACGATCACCGGCCGAAGAAGGAGGGGAGGTGGCCACCCATGAAGTCGCTCTGACTGCCCATTAGGCCCGATTGCCGTGTGCCATGCGCAAAAGCGAAATACACCGGCAGCGCCACCGAGGCCAAGCGGAGCGCCATCGAGTCATCAGCGTTGACCAAACCCAGGTCAGGTCCCGAGCGGAGATTCAAAGCCCGCTGAGCCAGCGCACCACATCTATCGACTGCCCTCCTGGATTTCCTGCCGTGCGGCCCCCGTGCCGGTGCGGGCCTCGCCGGCGCGAGTCCGCGCTCTTTCTCCCCATACACCTTCATCGCATCCGTCGATGTGCCGTACAGGCGCTGACCTGTGGATGCGACATCAGGAACCGTGTGCCAGGAGCAGCAGAAGCCACCACCCCGCCAACAGCGCAGGGGCTGCGCGGGTCGACTC
>NZ_JBSHAW010000016.1:0-167345 GCF_053611685.1 Streptomyces sp. NPDC054786
CCCCTGAGCGTTGTTGACAATGCTCAGGGGTTCGCTTCGTCCGGTTTTCGGGAGCTTGCCCGAGGGTGATGTTGCGGCGTGACGCGGGTCCTGCCCTTTGGTCCTGCGCTACATCGCTGCGGGGTGGTTCAGTCGTGTGCGCGGGCACTCGTGTCATCGTCGCTGCGGTGGGTCTGCCGGGCGGACCAGGCGCTGGCGTCCTGGCTGTAGCGGATGAGGAACTGGGCGAACTGCATGCGCTCGGTCGGCTCCCATGCAGCGGTGATGTGCTCAAAGGTCTCGCGCTGCTCGGAGGCGAAGCGGCGGCGCTCGGTTTGGCCGGCCTGAGTGAGTTCAAGGACGGTGCGGCGGCCGTCTGCCTGGGATGCGGATCGCCGCAGCAGTCCGTCGGCGATGCAGGCGGCAATGGTGCGGCTGGCGACGGGCTGGGTGACGCCCATCTCGGCGGCGATGCCGCCGACCGTCATCTCGCCGGGCGCGTCCGCGACCACGTTCAGGACGAGGTTGCGGGTCAGATCCCCGCGTCCGCCCGAGGTGCGCCGCCGCAGCCGCGACAGGGCAGGTCCGACCTGATCGAAGAGGCCCTTGCCGGTCTCCCGGGGCGTTGACGAGCTGCTCATGCCGCCCATCCTAGGGAGTTTTGGTCGACATGCATAACCATTCCATTATGCATGTGCATAGCTTTAGGTATACGTTGAGATGGAGGGTCGTACTCCAGGATCGAGGTAAGCCATGTCCGTGACCGCTATTGCTGGTGCCCGGGTCTTCGACGGCGAGAAGCCGCTGGGGGTGACCACCGTGCTCGTCGAGGGCGGGCACATCGCCCGCATCGGCGGCGACGCCCCAGCAGGGGCCGAGATCGTCGACGGCAGCGGCGCCACGCTGCTCCCCGGCCTGATCGACGCGCACGTCCACACCAGCCGGGACGCGCTGGCGTTGGCGCTGCGGTTCGGTGTGACGACCGAGTTGGAGATGCAGGGCACCAACACGCGGGACAACCGGGCCCACATCAGCGAGGACGATGCCGTCGCTGACGTGCGTTCCTCCGGTTTCGGTATCACCCCTCCGGGCGGCCACCCCAGTGAGCTGTTCCCCGAGGGTTTCCGTCCCGGCCCTCCTCCCGGCGCCAAGCCTGCAGGAGAGCCGCCGTTGATGCCGTTCTCCACCACCCCCGAAGAAGCCGTTGCATTCATCCCGCAATTGATCGAGCGCGGCTCGGACTACATCAAGTTCATGGTCGACGACGGCAGCGTCGAAGGGCATCCGGGCCTGCCCATGCTTGACCAGGCCACCTTGACCGCCGGCGTGGCTGAGGCCAAGAAGCACGGCATGCTCACCATCGCCCACGCCCTGACCGTGGAGGCCACCCGTATGGCCATCGAGGCGGGTATCGACGGCCTGGCCCACCTTTTCATGGACCAGCCCCACACCGACGAGATCATCAACCTGGTCAAGACCGCTGGAGTGTTCGTCGTGCCCTGCGTCGTCCTGAACGCCTCCATGATGGGCATCACCGGAAGCGACCTCGCCGACGATCCGCGCGTCGCCACCCGCCTCGATGCGGACTGGGACAAGGCCCTGCGCTCCGCCTTCGGCCACTACCCCCAAGGCAAGATCGAAGACGTCCTGGCCACCGTCAAGGCCCTCGCCGACGCAGGCGTGGACCTGCTGGCCGGCACCGACGTCTCCCTGCCCCTGCCCTTCCTGGGCGGGCTCGCCCACGGCGCCAGCGTCCACCACGAACTGCAGTACCTGGTTCAAGCCGGCCTCACCCCCGCCCAGGCCCTGCGCGCAGCCACCGCCACCACTGCCCGCCGCTTCGGCCTCGAAGACCGCGGCCGCATCGCCGAGGGTATGCGCGCCGACCTCCTCCTCATCGACGGCGACCCCACCAGCACCATCTCCGACACCCTCAACACCCGCGCCATCTGGCGCCGCGGCACCCGACTCGCGGCCTGACCCTCCTGCCGCCCACCACACAGCGCCATAGGCCGCCGACCACCGGGTCGGCGGCCTCACGTGCCTGCGCTCCCCGCCTGAGCCCAGACGACTGATCAAGATCCGCACCACAGCAGAGGTCTTCGTGTCCCACCCCAACGCCCGACTGACCGTCTACGGCAGACGACTTCTGATCGACCGGGTCCGAGCCGGTCGCCCCGTCGCGCACGTAGCCGACGAAATGGGCATCTCCCGCGCCACGGCCTACAAGTGGGTACGTCGCTGGCGCACCGAGGGCGACACCGGCCTGTTCGACCGCACGAGTCGGCCCCGGACTACCCCGCACCGCACTGCCTCAGACGTCGAGAAACAAGTCTGCGCGCTGCGGCGCGAGCGAAAGCTCGGCCCCGCACGGATCGGTCCGATCCTGGGCATACCCGCCTCCACAGTCCATCGCGTGCTCACCCGCCACGGACTGAACCGACTGCGCTGGATGGACCGGCCCACCGGCCAGGTAATTCGCCGGTACGAACGCGCACGCCCCGGCGAGCTGATCCACGTCGATATCAAGAAGCTCGGCAACATCCCCGACGGCGGCGGGCACCGCATCATGCCCCGGCAGCAGGCCGGTGCCAACAGGCAGGCGACGACCGATGCGCGCAAGGGCGGCAGCCCCGTCATCGGATACAGCTTCGTCCACACAGCCATCGACGACCACTCCCGGCTCGCCTACAGCGAGGTCCTGGCCAACGAGCGCAAGGAGACCGCAGCCGCGTTCTGGCGACGCGCGAACGCCTTCTTCTCCGAACACGGCATCACCGTCGAACGCGTCCTAACCGACAACGGCTCCTGTTACCGATCCAAGCTGTTCGGCCAGACCTTGAGCGTCGCTGGCATCGTCCACAAACGCACCCGACCGTACCGCCCGCAGACGAACGGCAAGGTCGAACGCCTGAACCGCACGCTGCTCGACGAATGGGCGTACGTGCGCCCGTACTCCAGCAACGCCGAGCGCACCGCAGCTCCCGTGGAGTTCCTCCACACCTACAACCATCCCCGCTGCCACACTGCACTCGGCGGCCACCCGCCCATCAGTCGAATCAACAATGCTGCGGGTCAATACAGCTGGTGCCGCCGGACCGCCCGTACGACGGCGGCGCAGCCCGCGCCCGTGACACCGGCGAGGAGGAGGACCAGCAGGCCCGTCCGGTCCTGCGGTTGGAAGGCCAGGTCGGAGCGCTGGTTCAGCACGAAGCCGTCGTAGAACATCCACGACACCAGGGCCACGACGGGTACCAGCACCGGCCGGGCGAGCAGCGACACGGCCGCCGTCAGCAGGGCGAAGACCGCGAGCGCGACCGCGGCGTGGGCATGCTGACCGGTCAGCATCAGGGCGGTCACCAGCAGCGCCGCTCCCAGGGCGCCGAGCGGCAGCGCGAGGTCGCGGGCGAGGGTGCGGCCGGGCGGCGCCCGGTGGGCCGGCTGCGTACGGGGCAGCGTCACCCGCGGGACGTGTGGGGTGCGGGGGATGTCGGGGGTGTGGGGGAGGTACGGGCCGGGTGAGGGCGCCGGGCGGTGAAGCGTGGCCACCGGGAACACCTCCTGCTGTGGCCCTGCGGCGGACCGGTCGGTCCCGTGAACCGCGGTGGACCCTTGCGGCCAGAGTGCGCGCCGGAGACGGAGCCGGAGCGCCGCGGCGCAGTCCTTGACGCCCTGCGTACGGGCGGCGGTCGCTTTCTGACGCAGCCTTGACGGCCGGGGTGAACCCGCCGATGTCGCCCGGTGCGGGGTGGGACGAGGCGCCGCTGACGTGGTGATGCATACTCGCTCCTCGTTGCCCGAACGACGACCGATGATCGGCAGGACCTCCCCCGCATGACCACTGTCCAGGCCGACCCCACGCCCCCCACCTCCACCTCCCGACGGTGGCGCGCCTGGCTCCTGGACGGGCTCAGCAGCCAGGCCGCCCGCCACCCCGGGCCGCACGGCACCCCGCCGGCCGAGCACAAGGGCCACTCCTGGTGGCGCGTCATGTGCCTCACGGGCGTCGATTACTTCTCCACGCTGGGCTACCAGCCCGGCATCGCCGCGCTGGCTGCCGGACTGCTCTCGCCGTTCGCCACGCTCGTACTGATCGCGCTGACGCTGCTCGGCGCGCTGCCCGTGTACCGCAGGGTCGCCAAGGAGAGCCCGAACGGCGAGGGCTCGATCGCCATGCTGGAGCGGCTGCTGCCGTGGTGGGCGGGGAAGCTGCTGGTCCTGGTGCTGCTGGGGTTCGCCGCCACGGACTTCATCATCACCATGACGCTGTCGGCCGCCGACGCCTCGGCGCATGTCGTGGAGAACCCCTTCGCCCCTCCCCTGCTGCACGGCGCGAACCTGTGGATCACCCTGGTGCTGCTGGCCGCACTGGGCGCGGTGTTCCTCAAGGGCTTCCGTGAGGCGATCGGCATCGCCGTCGGACTCGTCGGGACCTATCTGGCCCTGAACGTCGTCGTCCTGGCCACCGCGGCCTGGAATGTGCTGTCGCACCCCGTGGTGGTCGGCAACTGGTGGGGCGCGATGACCGCCGAGCACTCCTCACCGGTGGCGATCATCGGTGTGGCGCTGCTGGTCTTCCCGAAGCTGGCGCTGGGCATGTCCGGCTTCGAGACGGGCGTGGCGGTCATGCCGCAGGTACGGGGCGCCGCCACCGACACCGATGCGCAGCCGGCCGGCCGGATCCGGGGCACCCGCCGGCTGCTGACCACCGCGGCGCTGGTCATGAGCTGCTTCCTGCTGCTGTCGAGCCTGGCCACCACCCTGCTCATCCCGCAGAAGGAGTTCGAGACCGGCGGGTCGGCCAACGGGCGCGCGCTCGCCTACCTCGCGCACCAGTACCTGGGCGAGGCCTTCGGTACCGTCTACGACCTCTCCACCATCGCCATCCTCTGGTTCGCCGGCGCCTCCGCGATGGCCGGGCTGCTCAACCTCGTACCCCGCTATCTGCCGCGATACGGCATGGCTCCGGAGTGGGCCCGTGCGGTGCGTCCGCTGGTGCTGATCTTCCTGGCCACCGCCTTCGGCATCACTTTCTTCTTCAACGCCAGCGTCGATGAGCAGAGCGGTGCGTATGCGACCGGTGTGCTGGTGCTGATGCTCTCGGCGTCCTTCGCCTCCACCGTCGCCGCCCGCCACCGGCGGCTGCGCGCGGCCACCGCCGGCTTCGGCGCCATCACTCTCGTCTTCGGCTACACCCTGGTCACCAATGTCATCGAGCGGCCGGACGGCCTGAAGATCGCGCTGCTGTTCATCCTCGGCATCCTGCTGACCTCGTTCGCCTCACGCGTCCACCGGGCCTTCGAACTGCGCGCCGTACAGGTCGGCCTCGACGAGACGGCGGAGCGGCTGATCGGCACCGCGATGGCGGCCGGGCCGCTGCGGGTCATCGCCAACGAGCCCGACGAGCGGGATGCGGCGGAGTACCGGGAGAAGGAGTACAGCCAGCGCGAGGAGACCCATATACCCGACGGCCGGCCGGTGCTGTTCCTCGAAGTGACCGTCAGGGACTCCTCGGACTTCACCACGGACCTGCACGTCCGGGGCGAGGAGCGGTACGGGGCGCAGATACTGCGGGTGGAGGGCGCGGGCGTGGCGAACACCATCGCCGCCGTGCTGATGCAGCTGCGCGAGCACACCGGGCAGGTTCCGCACGCCTACTTCAACTGGACCGAGGGCCATCCGTTCAGCCATCTGCTGCGGTTCCTGGTCTTCGGTGACGGCGAGGTCGCTCCGGTCGCCCGGGAGGTCCTGCGGCGCGCGGAGCCCGATCCGGCCCGGCGCCCGCGGGTCCACGTGGGCTGACGCGCCGCGGACCGGCCCCTCCGGCCCGCGGCCTCTGAGGACCGGCGTCGGGGCCACCCGCACACGGGGTGGCCCTCCTCCCCCGCGGCCGGCTGTGACACGCTGCGCGCAGATGCCCGGCGGGTCAGGTCGCCGGGCCGAGGAGATCGGGAAACAGCGCCCATGAACACGTCGGACACCTCGGGCCGGGCGACCGTCACCCCTGCCGTTCACCGCGATGCCGTCGCTACGGAGACCGCGAGGTTCGTCGCGGCACTGGACGGCGCGGATCTCTCGCTGCCGGTGCCCGGCTGCCCCGACTGGACGCTCCTCGACCTGGTCAGGCACACCGGAAGGGTGCAGCGGCTGTTCTCCCTCCTGCTGCGTCAGCGCGTCCAGGAGCCGCCGCGCAGCCGCGAGGTGGAGGTGGAGCTGCCCGCGGACGACAACGGCTGGGGCAGCTGGCTGACGGCAGGTGCGGCTCAGGCGGCCGACGCGTTCGCCGAGACCGACCCGGATGCCCCGATGTGGGCCTGGGGCGCCGATCACCATGCCCGGTTCTGGATGCGGCGGATGCTGTTCGAGACCCTGGTGCACCGCACCGACGCGGAACGCGCCGTCGGTCTCCGCACGGTGATCGACCCCGGCCTCGCGGCCGACGGCGTGGACGAGTTCCTGGTCAATCTGCCGTTCGCGGCCTCCTTCGCCCCCAAGACGGCGCATCTGCGCGGCAACGGCGAGACCCTGCGCTTCCGGTGCACGGACATCGACGGCGAGTGGCTGGTCCGCCTGCGGCCGGACGGCTTCGGGGTCGAGCCCCAGACCGGGGACGCGGCGGCCGGCTCCGCCGACGCCGTCGTCGAGGGAGCCGCCGCGGATCTGCTGCTCCTTGTGTACGGGCGCCTCGACCGCGGCGCGGACGTCCTGCGGACCGGGGGCGACGAGGAGCTGCTGACCCGCTGGTTCACCAACTCCTCGTTCTGAGGCCGGTGTTGCCGGCACGCGCTCATCCGCGTACCGGCAACTCCTTGAGGCGGGCCGCCTGCTCTTCCTGGACCCGGCGGGCCGCCTCCAGAAAGCCGAGGACCGCGGCGAGCTGCTGCTCGTCGTACTGCCGCAGGGCCCGCCTGCCCGCCTCGCCCACGGGCCCGTACACCTCGCGCTCGGCGGCGCGGGCCGCCTCGGTGGTGCACACCGCTCCCCGCCCGCGTGCATCGAAGATCTTCGCCGGAGACCGGCGCACGCTGCGCTGATCTCCGGCGAAGGTGGTGGCGAAGGCGGTCAGCGGATGGCCGGCTCCGGGCCGGTGGCCGGCTCCGGATAGAACTCCCGCGGACGGCCGCGGTGGTCCTTGAGGCCGCCGAGCAGGCTCGCCGGGTATTCGATGAGCCAGTAGCTCGCGGCGGCCACGGGCACCGCTGCCAGGAACACGATCAGCAGCGCCAACGGGAAGCCGGGCTGCCCGGTGGGCAGCAGGCCGGCCTGATGGAGCTGGAGCATGACCGGCTCGTGCCAGATGAACAGGCTGTAGCTGATCAGTCCGGTCGCCGTCAGCCAACGGGACGTCAAGAACCCCTGCCAGAAGGTGTGTTGGCGCACATGGACGGTGCTGAAGATCAGCACCACCCACAGGGCCGAGGCGATCGGATGGTAGAAGGTGAAGGTGAAGTTCTCCGGACCGGAGTCCAGGGAGAGCGCGAACAGACCGGCCAGTGCGAGCGCGGTCAGCGGCAGCGCGGTGCGCGGGCCGAGCCGGCCCCGGTCACCGAGCGCGGCCGTCAGCACGGCCAGCCCCATTCCGGCCGCGAAACCGCCGAAGCGGGCCTGCGGGCCGAAGTACGCCACCCAGTCGGTGTGCGGCACCCCGAACCCGTAGTGGGCCACGGCGATCCAGGCGAGTGGCGCGGCGAACAGGAACAGGCACCCCGCCGCGCACACCGCCACCCTGGTACGGCGCTGCCGCAGCGGACGGCAGGCGCGTACCGCCAGCGGCCCGAGCGCCACCAGGACGAGGTAGAAGAACACCTCCAGCGACAGCGACCAGGTGGGACCCAGGGTGTAGAAGATCCGCTGCTGGTCGAAGACATGGGTGAAGGTGAGGTGCTCGACCAGGTCCCGCCAGTTGCCCGGCAGCGTCGGATTGCGGCTCGCCCAGACGACCAGCACCGCCAGGACGTACAGCGGCAGGATCCGGATCGCCCGCCGGAAGAGGAAGTGCCGGGCCGGTCGGATCGAGCGCCCGTCGAGGGCGGCCCGTGCGTACGACAGCGTCAGCAGGTACGCGGACAGCACGAAGAAGAGGTCGATGACTTCGAGGGAGAGGGCGGCGCCGAGGACCGGGTTGTCGACCGGCGGGTGGCTGCCCTGCGCGTCGTAGCGGAAGTACTGCTGCCAGACGTGGAAGGCGACGGTGCTGATCGCGGCGAGGCCGCGGAAGCCGGAGATGGCATGGGTCCGGCTGCCGGCCGTGGCATCCGTGCTGCTCATCGCCGGGCCACCGCCTTCGCCGCGACGGCTCGCGGAGTGACCCGCCACTGCCGGTCCCCCAACGCCTCCTTCAGATGCGCCTGTCGGGCCACCATGTTCTTGAAGTGGCTGTAGAAGAAGGTGGAGACGAAGAGGTACGACCAGAACCACGGTCCGCGGCCGCGCAGTTCGGGAACCGCCAGCCGCCAGGCGAACAGCGCCTGCACCGGACCGGCCGCCATGGTGAACAGCATCGCCAGCACGCACACCGGGACCGCCCAGTCGAGCCGCTGCAGCCCGCCGGCCTTCCATGCCGCGTACAGCAGGATGGGCAGGATCTGCAGCGTCAGCCACGGCTGCACCTCCCGCCAGCCCAACAGCACGAAGAGGCCCAGCTTCTGACGAGCCGTGAAGACCGGTGAGCGCAGGCCCCGCCACAGATGCTTGAGCGACACCTGGAGCCAGCCCTGCGCCCAGCGGGAGCGCTGGTTCCACAGCGCCTTGAGGGTGGTGGGCGCCAGCTCACGGGAGATGAGGGTGCGGTCGACGGCGAACCGGGCGCCCTCGCCCAGCGCGCGCAGCGTCGAGTCGATGTCCTCGGTCAGCATCGAGCCGTGCATCCGGGTACGGGCGAGCAGATCGGTGCGCCAGAACCCGTTCGAACCGCCGAACACGCCGAAGCCGTAGAGCCGGGTACGGCCCGGGTGGCTGACCGCGTAGATCGCCTCGAACTCCACCGCCACCAGCTTGGCGACCCGAGAACTGTCGCCGTTGCGGATCACACAGTGGCCCTGGACGACGTCGTAGCCGTTGGACAGCCAGTGCCAGGCGTCCCGGAAGGAGTGCCGGGCCGGGTGGTGGTCGGCGTCGAAGATGCCGACGAACTCGCCGCGGACGCGGGTGACCGCGGCATTGATGTTCTGCGCCTTGGAGGTGGAGCCGGCGACCGGCAGCAGCACCAGCCGCGGGTCACGGACCGCGATCTCACGGAGGGTGTCCTCGACGGGCAGCGGGTGCGGCGTGTTGTACGCCAGCACGATCTCCAGCTCGCCGGGGTAGTCGAGGCGCAGGAACGACTCGACGGTGTCCACGATCGTCGCGGCCTCATTGGGCAGATACGCGGCGATGACGGCACTGGCCGGCGGGTACGGCGCTCCGGGCGTCTCGGGCCGGGTGACCGCGTCGAGCGAGAAGAGGCACTCCAGGACGATCAGCAGCGCGGACAGCACCAGTCCGGCCACCACCACCCAGTACATGCCGGAGCCGAGGTCGAAGCCCAGCTCGTACGCCTGCCGGTAGAGCACGAACGGGACCGCGACGCCGAGCAGCAGCCCCAGGAGCGGGGAGAGCGCCAAGAGGACGGGCCGGATCAGGGTGCTGAGCGGCGGGCGCCGGTGGCGGTGCGGTGTGCCGCGCATCCACGGCGCATAGCGGACCGGGCGCAGATCCCGGTGGCGGAGCGCTTCTTGCACGGCGTCCCGGGCCTGGCCGGTGGCCCGGTCGCCGTCCGCGCATCCGGTCAGTGGGAGCCAGCCGATCGCGGGGGTCAGGCGGACGTTCTCGTCGGCGACGATGAACCGGGTACCGGCCACGGTGGCGGCGAACTTCTCCAGGCCGCGGCGGGCCGTCTCCTCGTCGACGCCGGGCAGCAGCATCAGCAGATGGCCGTCGTCGTCCCAGCCGAGCCGGTCACAGAAGCTGCCGAGCCGTTCCGCGACGCCGGCCAGCCGTTCGGCGACCTCGCGGCGCACCCGCTGCCCGAGCCGGGCCTCCAGGGCCGCCATCTCGGCCACGCCGACCACGGCGAGCACGCCGCCGTGCCGGGCGGCCTCTGGACGCTGTAATTCGCGGTCGAGTTCGTCCAGGAAGTGCGGGTGGGAGTACAGGCCGGTGCGCGGATCGCGCGGCAGGTTCTCGACCGGTACGGGGACCCGGCGGAGCTTGGCCTCGATACGGGCGGACAGCTCGACCGGGTCGGAGGCCTCGGGTATGCAGTCGTCGGCGCCGTGGTGCAGCATCTCCGCCACTCCGGCGGGCTCCGGGGTGGCGGTGACCATCAGGAGCGGCAGCGCGCAGCCGGCGGGGGCGGTGCGGACCTCGCGGATCACTTCGAGGCCGCGCTCGTCGTGGGCTCCGGCTTCGCCCTGTTCGCCGAGGGCGACGATGGCGTCCGGCTGTGCCTGCCCCATCCGCCGGTCGACCTCGCCGGGCGGGGCGTGGCTCACCTCGTGGCCGGTGGAGCGCAGGGTCCGGGTGAGCCGCTCCAGACGCGGTCCCGGAAGGCCGACCACCAGGACGTGACCGCCGCCCCTTGAGCCGTCGGCGGGGTCGGTGGGGTCGTCGCGGCGGGGGTGGGCCGGACGGACGGGGTGGTGCACATCGTCGAGGAGGGCCGTGGGTGAGCCCTTTGAGTTGTGGTGGTGCGAAGTGAGCACCTGGGAAGGTCCTTTCGTGCAAGGAGACATGCCAGAGCCGGGCAGGCCGCCGTCTCGGCGGCAGCGGTCCGGATCGTCAGCCGGTTGTCAGATGCATGACATGTGAAGCGCGCTCACTCTGCGGGGCCCATCTCTCCGGGAGCGGACGAGGGCGCGCGGGCGCACGGCTGCTGGGGCAGGCTCCAAGCCTCGGAACGCAAGAGCGCGTTCCAGCACTGATCGCATATGAAGGGTCCCATCCTGATCGGATTGTGGGGGGAGGACCGGATGTCAGGTGTGGCGGGCCGGCTCCGCGGGGCGAGGCCGGCCGACAACGCCAGCCTTGACGCTGACTGTGACACCACACCTTCATCTGCGTAACGCCTTTATTACGTCACGTCGACCGGGCGGTCTCAAGTATCGCTACCGCCCGGTAAGCACCAAGGCATCGGCTATACCCAGTAAGCGGGTTGATGCGTGAAATCGGACAGATAGTACACATCTCCCGCGCATCCGCCTTCGCGGCCCTTGAGAGCCTTCGACTCGAAGGGGAACTGGAGATTCGTACCTATCGACCATCTGTTAATCTGCCCGCTCCTGGAGGTTCCTCCATCTCCGCTCCCCCCAAGCACCCCCCGTTCGCCGGTGCAGCGAGGTGTCCCGTACGTGTACAGCACTCCCTTTTCCCCCGCAGAGGCCAGATCCGCGCGGGCCCGGGTGGGCCTGAGTACGGCTCAGGTCGCCCAGTCCATGACGGCGTGCGGCACGCCGGTCCATCCCGAGCTGATCGAGGCCTGGGAGTACGGCACCCAAGCGCCGTCCGAGTCGCAGCTGTTCGTCCTGGCCGATGTCCTGTGGTGCCCGCCGACCATGCTGATGGGTATCGAGCCCCGGACCCTGGCCGAACACCGGATGGCCCGCCAGTTGAGCGTGGAGCGGCTGTCGCAGCTGATCGGCATGGACCCGGCCATGTACTGGGCGGCCGAGTCGGCGCAGCAGTGGAACGGTGACTACCGGCAGACCAAGGCACTGGTGGAGGCGCTGGGGCTGTCGCTGCGGAAGCTGATCGGGGTGATGGGCCGGAACGACGAGCTGGCCGGGCATCTGCGGTCGGCCATCGACGGGCGCTGGAAGGCGCATGTGGGACCGATCACGGAGATCTCCACGCTGAACAAGACCCGGGTGAGCGACGCCCTGCGCACGATGCATGCGGAGTTCGCGGAGTTCTCCGAGCGCTACATGGGGCATGTGGTGGCGCGGAACGACGACTCCCGGCTCAAGGAGGTCGCGGCCGAGCGCTCGGCGTATCTGCGCCGGCTGGTCGACCACTTCTGGGATCTGGTCGGGGATGCGGGCGAGGCGCCGCCGTTCAACACCGTGGCCACCCACTGACGGGAGCGGTCGGGCCGGACGGAGGGCAGCGGGCGGGGAGGGACCTGGATACGGTTCCCTCCCCGCCCGCGGCCGTCGAGGCTCAGTGGCCGGGGCTGCCCCAGTGCGGGCCCTGCGGTCCGGGCGGGCCCTGCGGGTGGTGCGGGCCCTGCGGGTCGTAGAGGCCCTGCTGAGTACGCGGGCCCTGCGGGTCGTACGGGTCCGCCGGGCCGGGCGCGCCGACCGGCTCGTGCGTACCCCACGCACCGTGCGCGCCGACCGGGTCGTGCGCGCCCATCGGACCGTGCTCCTCCGCCGACTCGTCGTCCTCCATGTCGTCCCAGTCGATCTCCATCGTGCTGCGGCGGGTGAAGACGTTGAAGAAGAGGTTCAGCAGGACGGCGGTGAGACTGCCCAGCGTGATGCCGCTGTTGAGGACCGCGCGGACGTCCTCCGGCATCCGCTCGAAGAACGGCGCGACGGCGTTGGGCAGCAGCGACGCGGCGAGGCTGACCGCCAGGATCAGGGCGTTGCGCTCCTCGCGCAGATCCACCTTGCCCAGGATCTGGATGCCGACCGCGGCGACCATGCCGAACATGGCGATCGCGGCGCCGCCGAGCACCGGGTGCGGAATCGCGGCCACCACACTGCCCGCCTTCGGCAGCAGCCCCAGGACGATCATGAAGCCGCCGGCCGCGACCACCACGAACCGGCTCATGACCTTCGACATCCGCACCAGGCCGATGTTTTCGGCGAAAGCCACGTAGGGGAAGGAGTTGAACACCCCGCCGAGAACGGTGGCGACACCGTCGGCGCGCAGGGCGTTGGCGACCGTGGCGTTGTCGACCTTCTTGCGGGTGATCTCCCCGATGGCGTAGACGTCTCCGGTGGTCTCCACCATGGTGATCAGCATGACGACGACCATGGCGATGACCGGGAACAGCTCGAACTTCGGCATTCCGTAGTGGAATGGCGTGCTGACACCGAACCAGTCGGCATTCTTCACCGGGCCGAAATCCACGTCGCCGAGGAGCCAGGCGACCCCGGTACCGGCAACCAGACCGAGCAGTACGGCGAGGCTGCTCAGATACGACTTCCCGAGCCGGACCACGGCCAGGATGAACAGCAGGGTGCCCAGCGCATATCCGAGGTTCTTGGGATCGCCGTATCCGGCGTGCCCGACCAACTGCGCACCGCCCGCCGCGTCCTGGAGGCCCTGCGGGATGAGGGTGAGGCCGATGATGGTGAGGATGGTGCCGATGACGACCGGCGGGAAGTACTTCACCAGCTTGCTGAAGAACGGCGCGAACAGGAAGGTCGCTATGCCCGCGGTGATCACCGCGCCGTAGACGACGAGCAGCCCGGCGGTCCCACCGCCCGCGCCCAGGCCGATGGCGATCATCGGCGAGACCGCAGTGAAGGTGACGCCCTGGACCAGCGGCAGCCTGGCGCCCACCTTCCAGACGCCGAGGGCCTGGATGATCGAGGCGACACCGCAGGTCAGCAAGTCCGCGTTGATCAGATAGACGAGCTCCTCATGAGAGAGACCCAGGGCGTTCCCGAGGACGATCGGGACGATCACCGCACCCGCGTAGAAGGCGAGGACGTGCTGGAAACCGTAGAGGGTGAGCTTGCCGACGGGGAGCACCTCGTCGACGGGGTGGGCCTGCTGGGGGTTTTGCCGGGAGACTCGTGCCATCTCTGCCTTGCCTTCGCGAGGTAGGTGAATAAGAAGGAACCGGCGCCGTCGCGTTTCGGGTGACGGACGGGCCGGCTGGGTCTTACAAAGCCGACGTTGAGCGGTGTCGCCGACACCACGTAGCCCTGTGCTGCACTTTGCGTCCTGATTCGGTAGGACTTCCTTCGATCAGCGCAGCAAATTCCGGTATTTCGATGGAATTTACAGGTGGACTAATCGGAACGTTCACCTTAGTTGACCTGCACCGTTTCTCGCGAGTAACCGGTCGTATTCGCTCGCATAAAAGGGGATCACGTCCCGAAATCCCGTTTTGGGAAGGGGTTTTGCGCGCCGCGGCACCGTATGCGCCAACGGGCGGGGCGCGGTCCGCCGCCGCAAAATTTCGGTATGCCTGAGCGGCAGGATGCGCCCAGCGCGCCGGAACTCGTCGTCGAGTCCGACGGCAACACCCAGGCGATGAGCCCCAGCCGCGTCCATCACGTAGGGCGGGACCCCGACAGCGAACTCGTCATGAGCGACACCCGGGTTTCCTGGCACCACGCGGCCGACCTCGCCGCTCGATCCGCTGCTGCCGGTCCGGATCATCGACCGCCGCGGCCCCCGGGTCACCCGTGGGCACCGCGCCGGCGCACCCCATGACGCAGGTGGACGCCCGGGCGGACCCGGGCGGCCGGCGCAGTCCGGCTCCCCCGCCGCCACCGCGCTGGGCGACCCCGATGTTCCCGGGCCGCGCGGGCCCGTCGTGATCCGCGTGGGACAGGGCCTGGGGCGGTGCGTGCGGCGGCCTTCTGGATGAGGCCGCCGAGCAGTCATCGCAGGGAAACCCGCTCGACCCGGCTGCCTCCTTGACGAGACCCTACGGGCATGGAGTTCTTCTGCTACCACCGCGACCGGCCCGGCTCTGTAGCGCTGCGCGACGCGCTACTGGAAGAGCATTGGTCCTATATGGACCGGTACGCGAAGGAGCTGATCGCCCGGGGCCCGACCTTCGCCGACGACGGCGACACACCCACCGGCAGCGTGCACATCGTCGATCTGCCCGGTCCCGTCGCCGCCCGCGCGTTCGCCTTCGACGAGCCGAACTACCAGGCCGGCGCGTACCGGGACGTGCTGCTGCGACGGTGGCGCAACACACTGGGGCGCACCATGTGGGATTTTCCCGGCGGCCGGACCGATGGCAACCGGTACCTGGTGCTCGGCCTCGGCACAGGGCAGGCCGCCGACCTCGCGGTCCCGCCCGACCGGGACGAACTGATCGCCTACGGGCCGCTGTTGTCCGACAACGGCGCCACCTGGCTGGGCACGGCGGCGTTGGTCCGGGCGCCGGACCCGGACACGGCACGCGCCGTCCTGACCCAGGACCGGTACGCCGACATCGAGGTGCACAACTGGCAGTTCGGCGGGCGGCCGTCATACCCCGAGGACGTCCAGGCCGACGTCACCGCCGAAGCCCTTCGGCCCGCTCGGCATCCTCGCGTTTCACCCGACCCCACGGATGCCTCGGCCTGACGCACACCGGTGGACCCGTGGCAGTTCGGCCGGCCGGGCTGAGCGCACTGGTTGGAGCAGGCGCTCACGGTTCCGCAGGCGGCCCGCCGGCTCGGCATCGCCCGGCAGGGCGTCCAGCGCGTGGCCAACGATCTGACCGGCGCCCGCCTGGCGGAGTTCCTGCCCAACCCGGACCACCGCACGTCCCCGCTGCTGACCCTGACCCCCGAAGGGCGCACCACATTGCGCAAGATCACGGCGCGCGCCGAGGCGGCCCACAAGGCCCTCGCCGCGCACCTTCCCGAGCACGATCTCGCCGCCGCGCGCGCCGTCCTGCAACGCCTCACCGAGGACGCACGGAACCAGGAAGCCGGCCAGGTGCGGGACCAGGAGTGAGCGCCGAGACGACGCCCCGGACCCCGGCTCCCGCTACGGCTCCCCCACCTCGCCCGGATGGCGTACGCGCCGCGCCGCCAGGCTGCCGAGAAAGCCGGTGACCAGCCCCCAGGCGAGGCCCACGCCCACCAGCCGGAGGAGTTGCGGGTCCACGGTGACCTCGCCCCCCAGGTCGCCACCGAGGTCACCGATGCCCAGCAGGGAGAGCCCGTAGTGGGCGGAGATGCGGGTGAGCAGTCCGACGACGAGCAGGGTGAGCCCCAGCGCGACGGCCATCTCGACGGCGTGCCGCCAGGCGGGCAACCGGGCCGGGGAGCGGACCGCCGCGGTGAAGGCTGCGACGAGCAGCACCACGGCCGCCACCGCCACCAACAGCCAGGCCCGGCCGTCACGCTCCGCCAGCGAGCCGAGGTCGAGGGTCTGCTTCCCGTGGGTACGGAGCACCTGGTCGAGGACGTGCGGCAGGGGCAGTTTGATGGCCTTGTCGACATGCCCCACCCAGGCTCCGCCGGTGCCGATGCCCAGCGCCATCCAGGCGAGGTTCGGCAGTCCGAGGAAGATGACGGCGAACGTCTCGGCCGGGCGCCCCTTGGTGAAGAGCTCGACAACGGCGATGACCAGCCCGATCACGACACAGCCCAGCAGCGTCAGCAGCATCGCGAAGGCGGGTGGCCGTACGGAGGACTGGAAGTGCAGCAGTTGGGGTGAGAGCGGGGCCCGCCGCGAGACGACGAAGGTCAGCACGAGCAGTGCCAGCACCCACAGCAGTCCGAACCCGAGGGTCGCGGGCACATCGGCGTGGAAGCCGACGGTGGGGGTGGCGCCCAGGTCGGCGCCGAGCTGATCGGCGAGGTCGTTGCCGACGGAGATCCGGAAGCCGTGCCGGGCGGCGAGCGTGAGCAGCAGCAGAAGCACCAGCCAGCACACCGCCGTTCGGACGATCCGGCCGAGCAGCTCCCGGGTGCCGGCCACCGCCCGGTGGCGCAACGGCAGCAGGAAGACGGCGGCGGTCACCAGCGCACCGGCGAGCGTGACCGACAGCGGTACGACGTCCAGGGCGGCATCGGCCTGCGCAAGGCCGCCGACGTCGCCGTAGAGACCGACCGAGCCGCCCGCCGCGACCAGCACGGTGGCCGCGACCACGGAGGGGAACGCCCCGCCGGGAAGGTCCGCCGCGCCCGCCGCCCACAGGCCGAGCGCGGCGACCACGATCATGGTGACGATGCCCGCCATGGCCGTGCCCAGCGCTTGCGCCCAGAACCGGAGGGCGGGCGGTGCGCCGCGGCGGCGCACCGGGCCCGGCGAACCGGCCGACGCGGGGCCTCGCATCTGGCTCACGCTCTCTCCTGCCGGTCACGGGACCGCGTACCAACGATCCGCCTGGAAGGACACCTTGGCCGCCCTGCATGGAAGGAAAATGCAGGAAACGGCCATGTGGCGCAGAACGCCTGTCCCGATACTTGTCCCGCATCCACGGCATGCACGCACCACCGTAAGCACCGGCGGGCCGCCCCGCTTGCGGACGGCGTCGCCCCCGGGCACACATTCGTGCTGCGCGACCCGAAGACGGGCACGTGGTTCAAGCGCCCCGAAGGCGGCACCACGGACACCCCGACGGCCCCGACGGCCGAGACCCCCAGCGGACCCACCACCTCCGAGCCCCCGCCGAAACGGGTCGCCGTCGGCCGGTGAGACCTCGTCCGGGACCTCCGGCCCCTCGACCCCGGGCACCGGTACGGCCACCCCGGGTCTCCGACGGACACCACGGGAGGGTCCGGCACCACCGGCGGGCCGACCGGGCACTCCCCGACCCCCGGGGGCACACCCGGCGGCGGGTCACCGGGCGGCGGGTCTCCCGGCAGCGGTGGGTCACCCGGCGGCCGGGCGTCACAGCCGGGAGGCGGCAAGACACCGCCGTCCACCTGACAGCAAGCGCCCCGTACGGGAAAGCGGCGGGCAGCCCGAAGGCCACCCGCCGCATGCCCGATATCGAACTGTGTCCTCCTCATCCGGCGCACCGGACAACCTCCGAAGCGAACAGACCCTCTGCCTATGCGGCGGGTGCATCGGCGGCCCTTGACGGTTATCCCCGCACAGGGCCGGGCTCCGCCACTGTCAGTTGTTCTGCTTTGGAGGGACCCCTGTGCACGCCGGACCACGCCGCCACCCCGCCCGGTTGATACCCGCCCTGATAGCGGCGGGCACGCTGTTGACCGCGTGCGGGGCGGGTGCCGATGCGCCGGAGGCGGGGCAGCCTGCGGCGAAGGTGACCGTCACCCCGGCCGCCGGGAACACCTCGGCCAAGCTCGGCTCGGAGATATCCGTGCGGGCCGACGGCGGAAAGCTCACCTCGGTCGAGGTCAAGGACGACAAGGGCGGCACGGTCACCGGGAAGCTCGCCGGTGACGGCGCGTCATGGAAATCGGACGGCAAGGTCAAGCCCAAGACCACCTACACCGTGCGGACCAGGACGAAGTCGTCGCAGGGCAAGGAATCCGCCGCCACCTCGGAGTTCACCACGGAGCAGGCCGACAAGGTGAACAAACTCACCAACACCCCCACCGGTGGGCAGACCGTGGGCACCGGAATGCCGGTATCGATCCTCTTCGACCACCCGATAGCGAAGGACCGGCGCGCCGAAATCGAGAAGGCGCTGAAGGTCACCACCCAGCCGAAGGTCCAGGGTGCGTGGGGCTGGGTCAAGGACTACTCGGGCAAGGACCGGATCGACTGGCGCCCCAAGGATTACTGGCCCGCCGGCACCAAGGTCTCCGTCAAGGGCGCGCTGTCCGGGATCAACTCCGGTGACGACGGCGGCTGGTTCGCCCGCGACTACAACTTCGGCTTCCGTATCGGTGCCGACCACAAGGCCGTCATCGATGTGCCCTCGCACACGCTGACCATGTACGAGAACGGCAAGAGCGTCGACAGCATCCGCGGCTCCGCGGGCTCTCCGCAGGACCCGACCCGCGGCGGGGTGCACACCGTACGCAGCAAGAACGCGGCCGAGACGATGGACTCCGCCACCATCGGCCATGGCGACGAGTGGAGCCTGGACTCCAAGTGGGTCACCCACCTCACCGCGTCCGGGACCTTTCTGCACTCCGCCCCGTGGAACAAGTCGATCGGTGTGGACAACAACAGCCACGGCTGCTTCGGCATGACCACCTCGGACGCCAAGAAGATCTACGACTTCCTGCCGATCGGCTCCACGGTCGAGGTGAAGGGCACCAGCAACACCAACAAGACCGACGTCGGCAACGGCCTGGAGGTCTGGCAGGAGAGCTGGACGCAGTGGCAGCAGCGCAGCGCGCTGCAGCACTGACCCGGGCGGCGGGCACTCATCTGCGGTGTCTGCGGGGGCTGCGGGTGCGGGTGAGCAGCAGGAAGACGGTGGCCAGGACGGCGACAGCCTGACCCAGCGCCGCGAGCCTCTTGTCGCTGCTCCAATCCGGTTCGTACATGTCCGGGAGCGGTCCCGGCGCGCCGATGTCCACGTAGGTGTAGAGGAGCAGCAGCGCGAGTCCGCCCGTCGCGACGAGCCAGGCGAAGGTGTCGGCCGCCGGCCGGCGCCAGACCAGGACGAGCAGGGCGGCGAGCGCGGCCAGTGCGGCCTCGACGCGGAAGAGCATGCCCTGGCTGATGGTTGCCGTGACCCCGTCGTACCGGCCGGCGAGCCGGGCGTGGACGTAGGCGTCCAGGGCCAGGCCGGCCGCCGCCAGCAGCCGTGCGATACCGCGGGCGACGCGGCCGGACCGCCCGCGCTCCGGGACGGAGTTGTCTGGTGCCACGGCTTCTCCAAGCCTCTCGGTGAGCGGCGGTAGCCGGGTCAGCGGACGGTGAGCCGGCCCTTCATGTACGGGTGGATCGTGCAGAGGTAGGGGTAGCGGCCGGGCTTGGCGGGCGCCGTGAAGGTGACCGTCCGGCCCGGCTTGATGCTGCCGGTGTCGAAGGCCTTGGCGCCGGTGGCCGTCACGGTGTGCGTGGTGGAGTCCTGGTTGACCACGGTGATCCTGGCGCCCGGCCGTACGGACAGGGCGGCCGGCTTGAAGGCGAAGTCCTTGACGGTGAGCCGGGTGCCGGCCGGTGCGCCGGGGCTCGGCTTCGCCGTGGGGGTGCGGGATCTCGACGGGGCGGTGCCGCCGCCGGTGTGCGAGCAGCTGCCGAGGCCCGCGGCGAACAGGGCGACGGCAGCCACGGCGACGGCCGTCCTGGCGGTCTTCCTCATCGGGCGTCCGTCTCCTTCGGTCCGGCCGGTCCGGCCTCGGCGGGCCGCACACCTCAATAGACCGCAGACGCCGCCGCCCGGCCATCCGGGCGGCGGCGTTCGGCGTACCGGGCGGCCGGCAGGGCGGGCGACGGGCGCCGTCGCCGTTCCGTGCGCGGCGAGGCCGTACCGGTCAGCGGATCTCGCTGGTCGTACGGCGATACGTGGAGCGCCGGTCCTCGATCTCGGGCCAGCGGTCGCCGTAGACGTTCTCGGTGATGCCCGGCTCCCGCAGGAAGTCGTGCGGGAAGCCCAGCGGTACCGCGCTGCTCCGTTCGAGCCGTGCCAGCGCGTCGGCGTCCAGCGTGACATCCACCGAGGCGAGGTTGTCCAGGAGCTGGCTCTCCTTGGTGGCGGCGATGATCGGGATGATGTTGCCGGGCCGGCTGCGCAGCCACGCCAGCGCCACCTGCGCCGGGCTCCAGCCGCCCTGCTCGGCGATCTCCAGCACCGCGGTGACGGTCTCCTCCGTGTTGTGGTCCCGTTGGCCGTCCTCGCCCACGACGTCCAGCCGGCCCGTCTCCCCGCGGCGGTACTTGCCGGTGAGCCGGCCGCCCGCGAGCGGCCCCCACGCCAGTACGGCCAGGTCGAAGGCGCGGGCCTGCGGCAGCAGTTCGCGCTCCGGCGTCCGCTCCAGCAGGTTGTAGCGCAGCTGCGAGCCCGCGAACGCGGTCCAGCCGCGCAGCTCGGCGAGGGTGTTCGCCTGCGCGATCTCCCAGGCCGGCCAGTCGGAGACGCCGATGTAGAGCACTTTTCCCGACCGCACCATGTCGTCGAGCGCCCGCATCACCTCCTCCACGGGCGTGAAGTTGTCCCGTGCGTGCACCCACAACACATCGAGGTGGTCGGTGCGCAGCCGCTCCAGGCTCTCCTCCACCGACCGGACCAGGTTCTTGCGGTGGCTGCCCGCCGCATTCACATCACCCTTGCGGGTCGCGCAGGTGTACTTGGTCGCCAGGACGAAGCGCTCCCGCCGGCCTTCGAGCAGCTCCCCCAGGATCCGTTCCGAGGCGCCGTCGGTGTAGTTGTTGGCGGTGTCGATGAAGTTGCCGCCCGCGTCCGCGTAGGCGTCCAGGATCCGGCCGCTGGTGTCCTTTCCCGCGCCCCAGCCCCAGTCGTCGCCGATGGTCATGGCGCCCAGGCTCAGCTCGCTCACCCGCAGACCGGTCCTGCCGAACAGTGTGTAGCGCACGTGGTTCCCTTCGATCGGCGCAGCTCTCCGGTGCTGCGCTCACGCTAGGAGCTGGAGCGCGCTCCAGCGCAAGGCACGGCGTTGACGGCATGCCCTAGGGTGGCGGGAGCAACTGGTTCGCCCTGTCCGCCAGGCAGGCGCGTCGCAAGAGGGAACCCGGTGGAAATCCGGGACTGCCCCGCAGCGGTGAGTGGGAACGACCGCCGTCATACGCACTGGGCCCGGCCGGGTCTGGGAAGCGACGGCCAGTAGATGTCCGCCCTTGGTGGATGTGCCCACGAGTCCGAAGACCTGCCAGTGCCCCCGTGCGACCGGTGCGCGGGGAGATCTCGGTGACCTCGAGGGCGGGTCGGCGGACATCAGACGGGCACAATACGGCGGGAATGCGCCGGGGCCCGTCCGGTTTGCCGTCCCTTCGCGCCCCCGACCCGTCCCGTGGTCCATGGAGACATACTCGCGAAGGAGAGTTCCGTGACCAGCATGTCCGCAGCCGCGGCAGCACACGCCACCGTGCACGGCTATCCCCGTCAGGGGCAGCACCGTGAACTGAAGAAGGCCATCGAGGGCTACTGGAAGGGCCGCGTCAGCGCCGACACCCTCCGCAGCACCGCCGCCGGGCTGCGCCGCGGCAATTGGCGGCAGCTCGCCGAGGCCGGTGTCCACGAGGTGCCGACCGGTGACTTCTCGTACTACGACCACGTGCTGGACACCAGCGTGATGGTCGGCGCGATCCCCGCCCGGCACCGCGCCGCGGTGGCCGCCGACCCTTCCCCAAGCTCTCGGCTTCGCTCGAGCAGGGGATGCCCCCTTGACGTCTACTTCGCGATGGCCCGCGGCACCCAGGACGTGGCGCCGCTGGAGATGACCAAGTGGTTCGACACCAACTACCACTACCTGGTGCCGGAGTTGGGGCCCGACACGGTCTTCGCCGCGGACTCCGCCAAGCAGGTCGCCGAGCTGACGGAGGCACTCGGTCTCGGGCTGGCCGCCCGCCCGGTGCTCGTCGGGCCGGTCACCTATCTGCTGCTGGCCAAGCCGGCGCCCAGTGTCGCGCCCGATTTCGATCCGCTGACGCTGCTCGACCGGCTGCTGCCCGTCTACGCCGAGGTGCTCGAAGACCTCCGGGCGGCCGGCGCCGACTGGGTGCAGCTGGACGAGCCGGCACTGGTGCAGGACCGCTCCCCCGCCGTCCTGAACGCCGCGGCCCGCGCCTACCGCGACCTCGGTACGCTCCCCGACCGCCCGCGGCTGCTGGTCGCCTCCTACTTCGACCGGCTGGGCGAAGCGCTGCCGGTGCTGGCCAAGGCGCCCGTCGAGGGGCTGGCACTGGACTTCACCGGCGCCGCGGCCGGCAATCTCGGGGATCTGGCGGCGGTCGGCGGGCTGCCCGGGAAGCGGCTGGTCGCCGGTGTGGTCGACGGCCGCAATGTGTGGATCAACTCCTTCGAGAAGTCGCTGGCCACCCTGGGTACGCTCCTCGGCCTGGCCGACCGGGTCGATGTGTCGTCCTCCTGCTCGCTGCTGCACGTCCCGCTGGACGCCGCCGCCGAGCGCGACATCGACCCGCAGATCGCCCGCTGGCTGGCCTTCGCCCGGCAGAAGACCGCGGAGATCGTGACGCTGGCGCGCGGTCTGGCGCAGGGCACTGACTCCATCGCGGCCGAACTCACCGCCAACCGCGCGGACTTGGCTTCCCGGGCCGGTTCGGCGCTCACTCATGACCCGGTGGTACGCGCCCGTACCGCCGCCGTCACCGACGCCGACGGCCGCCGTTCGCAGCCGTACGCCGAGCGGGCCGCCGCCCAGCGCGCGCACCTCGGGCTGCCGCTGCTGCCGACCACCACCATCGGCTCGTTCCCGCAGACCGCCGAACTGCGCACCGCCCGCGCCGATCTGCGGGCCGGGCGGATCGACACCGCGGGGTACGAGGAGCGCATCTCGGCCGAGATCCGCGAGGTTCTGGCCTTCCAGGAGAAGGCCGGCATCGATGTGCTGGTGCACGGCGAACCGGAACGCAACGACATGGTGCAGTACTTCGCCGAGCAGCTCACCGGCTACCTCGCCACCCGGCACGGCTGGGTCCAGTCGTACGGCACCCGCTATGTCCGCCCGCCGATCCTGGCCGGGGACATCTCCCGCCCCGAGCCGATGACGGTCCGCTGGACGACCTACGCCCAGTCGCTCACTGACCGGCCGGTCAAGGGCATGCTCACCGGCCCGGTCACCATGCTCGCCTGGTCCTTCGTCCGCGACGACCAGCCGCAGGGCGAGACGGCGCGCCAGGTGGCGCTCGCCCTGCGCGACGAGGTGAACGACCTGGAGGCGGCCGGGAGTTCGGTGATCCAGGTCGATGAGCCCGCGCTGCGCGAGACTCTGCCGCTGCGTGCCGCGGACCGTGCGGAGTATCTGGCCTGGGCCACCGAGGCGTTCCGCCTCACGACCGGCGGCGTCCGTCCGGACACCCAGATCCACACCCATATGTGCTACGCGGAGTTCGGCGACATCCTGCAGGCCATCGACGACCTCGACGCCGATGTCATCAGCCTGGAGGCGGCCCGCTCCCATATGCAGGCCGCCCGGGAGCTCGCCACGGCCGGCTATCCGCGCGAGGTGGGCCCCGGTGTCTATGACATCCACTCGCCGCGCGTACCGGGCGTGCACGAGGCAACCGCCATGCTGCGTGAGGGACTCGACGCCATCCCGGCCGAGCGGCTGTGGGTCAACCCCGACTGCGGTCTGAAGACCCGCGGCTGGCCCGAGGTGCGGGCCGCCCTGGAGAACCTGGTCACCGCGGCCCGCGAGGTCCGTGGGGGTCTGCCCGGCGCGGCTTCCTGACCGCGGGCGGGCCGGGGCCGGCGCCCGTGGGGGGTGCCGGCCCCGGCCCGTCGCTCACTGCAGCCGCGAACGGTGGCGGCTGTAGCAGAGGTACACGGCCAGCGCGACGGCGAGCCAGCCGGCGAACAGGAGGTAGGTGGGCAGCGGCAGTCCGTAGAGCAGATAGCCGCAGAACGCCACCGAGAGCAGCGGCACCGCCGGATAGCCGGGCACCTTGAAGCCACGGTCGAGACCGGGCGCGGTACGGCGCAGAATGATCACGCCCACCGAGACCACGGTGAAGGCGACCAGGGTGCCCAGGCTGGTCAGATCGGCCAGGACGTCCAGCGGGAAGACCGCGGCCAGTACGGCGACGAACCCGCTGACCAGGACCGTACCGAGCACCGGGGTCCCGGTGCGGGGGTCGACGCGGTGGAAGACGGCGGGCAGCATCCCGTCGCGGCCCATGGAGTACAGGATCCGCGTCTGCCCGTAGAGCACCACCAGGGTGACGCTGACGATGGACAGCACCGCGCCCGCCGACAGCAGCACCCCCGGCCAGCCCGCCCCGGTGACCTTCGCCAGGATCGCCGACAGCCCCGCCTCCTGGCCCGCGAACGCGGTCCACGGCTGGGCACCGACGCCGACGAGGGCCACCAGCACATAGACGGTGGTGACCGCCAGCAGCGCACAGATGATCGCCAGCGGGAGGGTCCGGCGCGGGTTGCGGACCTCCTCCCCGGCCGTGGAGACCGCGTCGAGTCCGATGAAGGAGAAGAAGACCGTGGAGGCGGCGGCGCCTATCCCCGCCATGCCCATCGGGGCGAAGGGGTGCAGATGGGCCGGGTCGAAGCCGGTGACGCCCAGCGTGACGAACAGCGCCAGCACCGCCAGCTTGAGCAGCACCATCACGGTGTTGACCAGCGCCGACTCCTTGGCGCCACGCACCAGCAGCAGACCGCACAGCACCACCAGCACGGCGCCGGGCACATTGAGAAAGCCGCCGTCACCGGGCGGCGCGGAGATCGCCGCGGGCATCTGGACGCCGAAGACCCGCTGGGTCAGGTCGTTGAGGTACTGGCCCCAGCTCACCGCGATGGCCGCGCCGGAGACCGCGTACTCCAGCAGCAGGCACCAGCCGACGGCGTACGCGGCGAACTCGCCGAGCGTGGCATAGGCGTAGGAGTACGACGACCCGGAGACCGGTACGGCGGAGGCGAGTTCGGCGTAGCACAGGGCGGTGAGCGCCGCAGCCACGGCACCGATGACGAAGGAGAGGAGGACGGCGGGTCCGGCCTCGGGGACCGCGGCGTTGAGGGCGAAGAAGATGCCGGTGCCGACGGTCGCCCCGATACCGATCATGGTCAGCTGGAAGGCGCCCACGGTACGGCGCAGTCCGCCGCCGTCGGCCGGCGCCTCGGCCTCGGCGAGAAAGGCCTCCGGCGGTTTGCGGCGCAGGAGCTGATGGCGCAGCCGCGGGCGGGCGAGGGGTGGTTGGCCTGGCAGCACATCGGTCGGTCGCACGGGGGCCTCGATCCGGGGAGGGGGCAGGGGTGGTCCGTCAGGGCAGGTCGCGGCGCGTCAGGTCCGCGTAGGTCTCGCGTCGTACGACGGGGCGGGAGCGGCCGTCGCGGCAGAAGATGACCGGCGGACGGCGGGCCGCGTTGTAGTTGTTGGCGAGGGAGTAGGTGTACGCGCCGGTGGCCGGGACGGCGATCAGGTCCCCGGGCCGCGGGTCCTGGAGGAGCACGCCCGTGCTGAGCACATCGCCGGATTCGCAGTGCCGGCCGACGACGCGGCACCGTTCGCCGGGGGACCCCTCGGCGGCGGCCTGCACCCGGGTGGCCACCGTCGCCTCGAACCGCTGCCCGTACAGCGAGACTTCGAGGTTGTCACCCATCCCGCCGTCCACGGCGACGAAGGTCTCGCCGCCGGAGCGCTTGACCGTCACCACGCGGTAGAGCGAGACGCCGGACTCGGCGACCATCGACCGGCCGGGTTCGATGATGACCCGGGCACCGGCCGGCAGCAGCTCATCGGCCGCGGCGGTCAGCGCGTCGAGATAGGCCTCGACCGCCGGTGGCCGGTCGTCGTAGGTGTAGCGCGCTCCCAGCCCGCCGCCGAGGTCGTACACGGGGAACCGGCCGAGCTCCGCCACCGCCGCCACGGCCCGGACGAACGGTTCGGTGGCGAGGATCTGCGAGCCGATGTGCACATGCAGTCCGTCCAGGCGCAGCCGGGCGCTCGCGCGCAGCCGGGCGACCGCCTCGCGCGCCTGCGGCAGCAGCAGACCGAACTTCGAGCCGCGCTGGCCGGTGGAGACCGCCTCGTGGGTGTCGGGGCGGACATCGGGGGTGACCCGGACCAGGACGGCCTGCTCGCGGCGGCCCGCGCCATGGGCCCGGTCCATGACGTGTTCCAGCCGGTCGATGTCGTCGAAGTTGTCGATGACGACAAGGCCGACACCGGCCTCGACGGCCGCCCGGAGGTAGCTCTCCGTCTTGGCGTTGCCGTGCACGATCACCTTGGCCGGGTCGGTGCCCGCGGCGAGGGCCAGCGCCAGTTCGCCGCCGCTGGCGACATCGACGCCGAGCCCCTCCTCGGCGAGCAGCCGGTAGACGGCGGTGCACGGGAAGGCCTTGGAGGCGAAGGCCACCATCGAGTCCGGCCGGCGCGCGGCCAGCCCGTCGGCGTAGCGGCCGGCCCGGTCCCGCAGCGCACCCTCGTCGATGAGCAGCGCGGGTGTGCCGTGGCGCGCCGCCAGCTCCGCCACATGGCATCCGCCGATGCGCAGCCCGCCGTCCGGCGCGGTCGTGGTGCCGGGCGGGAACAGCCCGAGCAGGGCGTCGGCGGACGGGGGGACGGGCGCTGCGGTGGTGGTCCCGGGAACCATGGAAGTGCTCCTTGCTGGGGCGCGTCGGGGTACGGGACGCGCGGTGCGCCCGTCGGGCCCCGGCCCCGTATCGGCTCCGCACCATGCTGGGGCCCACCCCCTTCCCCGTCGTTGGCGCAATCGCCTAGGGTCCGACCGTGGAACTGACGGATTCGCCAAACCCGCGTGGCTTCGGCGGTACCAGCGAGGAGCTGTTCGCGCTGGCCAATGCCGTTGCCGCGGTGATCGGTGGTTCGGTGGCGATCGAGGACCTCGACCACCGGGTGCTGGCGTATTCGTCGGTACCGGGCCAGCGGATCGACGAGTTGCGCCGCCGCGGCATCCTGGACCGGCGGGTGCCCGACGAGCCCGAGCAGCGGCGCCAGTACCGCGAGGTGCTGGGCGCGCCCGGTGTCGTACGGCTGCCGGTGCTCGCCCCCGACGAGCTTCCGCGCGCCGCGGCAGCCGTCCGCGCGGGCGATCTGCCGCTGGGCACCATCTGGGCGATCGAGGGGGAGTCCCGGCTCGATGCGGCCGGTGACCGGGCGCTGCTGGACGGTGCGCGGCTCGCCGCGCTGCACATGCTGCGCCGCCGCAGCTCGGCCGAGCTGGATCTGCGGGCGAGGGAGGACACCCTGCGTGCGGCGCTGCGTGGCGACGGCACCGCACCGGAGATCCGCTTTCAGCTCGGTCTGCCGGAGCGCTCGCGGCTCACGCTCCTCGGCTGTGCGCCGGCCGTGGGCGGCCCCGACCGGACGGGTCCGGCGGCCGTCCGGCTGGGTGCCGCGGCCGGACGGCACTGGGCCGCCGTGCACGGCGAAGCGGCGGTGGCCACCGTCGGCCGTACCGTCTATACCCTGCTGCCCCGGGCCGGCCAGGCCGAGGCCCGGCGGCTGTCCGGGCAGGCCGTGGCCGCGCTCGGCCGCACCCTGGAGACACCGCTGCGCTGCGCGGTCAGCCGCCCCGCCGACGACCCCGCCGAACTGCCCGCGCTGCGTGCCGAGGTGGACGACATCCTCCGTGTGACGACCGCGGATGCGGACGCCCCGGACGTCGCGGCGCTCGACGACGTACACGCCCGGGTCCTGCTGCTGCACTGCGCCGACGCGCTGGACCGCCGCCCCCGGCTGCGCCACCCCGGTATCGAGGCCATGCGGGAGCACGACCGCGCCCGGCACACCGACTACGCCGCGTCGGTCCTGGCCTGGCTGGACGCGGCCGGCAATGTCGGCGAGGCCGCGCGGCGGCTGACCGTGCACCCCAACACCCTCAAGTACCGCCTCCGCCGCGCCCACGAGCTGTTCGGGATCGACCTCGGCCACCCGGACGTGCGGCTCTCGTGCTGGCTGCAGCTACGGCTGACCGACTGACGGCGTGCGGCCGCCGGTGGTACGGCGCACACCACCGCGGCCGGCACGGTGCATTCGGCCAACCTCGTCAACACCCCGCCAGCTCTCGGCCATCGGGCCCGGATCCGCCCCGGGAGAAAGGCCCACGCCAGGGCCGCGGCCCGCCGGACGGCCGCGCCCGCCGCTCCCCCAGCACGCCGTTGTGCCTCCCCGGCTCCTCCGTGGGGAGTTTCAAAAGGGACTAGACACCTGATCGCATGAAAGACAGTGCGAAAACCCATCGAAGCATGGTGACTTCGCTACCTTCCCAAGGGCGCCGCACCCCTCCCCGGGCCGGTGCGGCGCACCGCTCACCGCACCCCCACGAAGCACGGAAAGAGGTCTGTCATGCATCGCGTCCTCAGCCGGTTTCTCCTGGTTCTCGGCCTGCTCACCGCCCTGCTCGGCGGGTTGACCGCCGGCGCCGCCACGGCTGTCGCCGAGACTCCCCCCTACCGCATCCTCAACAATGCGACCGGCGGCAGTCTGCTGCCGGCGGGCTACGGCAGCGACTCCTCCGACGGCATCCTGATGTACGCCTGGAACCCCGGCTACACCCTCGGCGGTGACCAGTGGACGTTCGAGGAGGTCGACGGGGCCTATCTCATCCGCAACACCAAGACCGGCAAGTGCCTCAAGCCGGGCGGCCCGTGGTACGGCAAGACGTATGTGACGCAGGGCGCGTGCAACAGCAGCTATGAGTTCCAGTGGTGGCTGCAGCAGCGGGGCTCCGACGGTCAGTTCAAGATCACCTCGCGCTCCTCGCGCCAGGTGATGACGCCGTATTACGGCAGTGCGCTCGGCGAGGTCGTCGTCCTGGAACCCGACAGCAATGTCGCGAAGAACTGGTGGTCCGTCGACCGGATCTGAATCGCGGCGTCACGGGGCACCCGCCGGATCGGCGGGTGCCCCGTTCTGTGTGCGGTGCGCCGGACCTGCGTGGTCCGCTCAGCCGGTGATGATCGCCGGGTCGCTCACGCCCGCCTCACCGTTCTCCACATGCCCGGCGAACCGGCGCAGGAAGGTGCTGTCGGCGTCGGAGGTGACCGACAGGTCGTACCAGCGCTTGCTGGCGCGCAGGTCGACCGGCTTCTTGACGGTGGCGCCCGCGCGGACCGTGAAGGTCTCGTGTGCGCCGCCGTAGGCGTGGGTGACGGTGAGGTGGCAGTCGGTGCTGCCCTGGTTGGTCAGGGTGAGTTCGATCCGGCCGGCGGACGCGTCGTGGCGGGCGGTCACCTCGGGGCCGGCCTTCTTGCCGTCGCCCTTGAAGGAGCGCAGAAAGCCGTTCGGACCGAACACCGACAGGTCGTAGGTGCCCTTGGAGTAGGAGGTGTTCCAGGTGTCGGAGATCGTCTTGCCGGCCTCCGTGGTGTACGTCCAGGGGCCGTCGGTGCGGTTGCCCGCGGTGACGGTGAAGCAGGCGCCGGCCTTGTCGCCACCGCTGAAGGTGAGGGTGTAGCGCCCGGTGGAGGGGGTGACGGACCCGTCGACGAGCGGCACGTACGGCAGCGGGCGGGACGGCCGGGAGCCCGGCTCCTGCTTGGGCAGGACGGGGTTGGCCGGCGGCTTCGGCACATAGCTGTCGTGCCGGTCCGTGTCCGGCGGCTGGTAGCTGTCGGTGGCCGGCAGCGCGGCCGGCTTGGTGTTCTCCAGGCCGAAGTCGAACGCGGAGGTCAGGTCGCCGCAGATGGCACGGCGCCACGGCGAGATGTTCGGCTCGTGCACACCGAAGCGGCGCTCCAGGAACCGGATGATGGAGGTGTGGTCGAAGACCTCGGAGCAGACGTAGCCGCCGGTGCTCCAGGGGGAGACGACGAGCATCGGCACACGCTGGCCGAGGCCGTACGGGCCGGCGGAGTAGGTGGCGTTGCCGCCGAAGCTGTCGAGCGCGCTGTCGACGGTCGACTTGCCCTGGTCGGCGGAGGCCGGCGGAAACGGCGGGACGACGTGGTCGAAGTAGCCGTCGTTCTCGTCGTACGTGATGAGCAGGGCGGTCTTGCTCCACACCTCGGGGTTGGCGGTGAGCGCGTCCAGCACCTGGGAGACGTACCAGGCGCCGTAGTTCGCGGGCCAGTTGGGGTGCTCGGAGAAGGCTTCGGGAGCGGCGACCCAGGAGACCTGGGGAAGCTTGTCGGCCTTCACATCGGCCTTGAGCCGGTCGAAGTACCCGTCGCCCTGCTTGGCGTTGGTGCCGGTACGGCCCTTGTCGTAGAGCGGGTCGCCGGGCTTGGCGTTGCGGTACTGGTTGAAGAAGAGCAGCGAGTTGTCGCCGAAGTTGCCACGGTAGGCGTCGTCGATCCAGCCCCACTTGCCGTTCGCGTCCAGGCCGTCACCGATGTCCTGGTAGATCTTCCAGGAGACCCCGGCCTTCTGCAGCCGCTCGGGGTACGTCGTCCAGCTGTACCCCGCCTCCTCGTTGCCCAGGACCGGGCCGCCGCCCGAGCCGTCGTTGCCGACGTGGCCCGAGAACATGTAGTAGCGGTTGGGGTCGGTGGCTCCGATGATCGAGCAGTGGTAGGAGTCGCAGATGGTGAACGCATCGGCGAGCGCGTAGTGGAACGGGATGTCCTTGCGGGTCAGATAGGCCATCGTGCCGGTGCCCTTGGCCGGGATCCAGCTGTCGTACTTGCCGTCGTTCCAGGCCTTGTGGCCGCCCGCCCAGTCGTGGTTCAGGCCCTCGATGAACTGCATGCCGAGGTTCTCGGCGTCCGGGTGGTAGGGCAGCACGTCCTTCGAGCCGTCCGGCTGGTGCCAGACGGACTTCCCGCTGTCGAGAATGACCGGGCGCGGGTCGCCGAAGCCGCGTACGCCCTTCATCGAGCCGAAGTAGTGGTCGAAGGAACGGTTCTCCTGCATCAGGACGACCACATGCTCGATGTCGTCGATGGAGCCGGAGCGTCGCTTGGCAGGGATGGCCGTGGCACGGGCGATGCTGCTCGACAGGGCCGAGACACCCGCGGTGGCGCCGGCGATCTGGAGGAAACGCCGCCGATTCAGTTCAGGCATGACTTTGGGGACCTCATGTCGTGTGGGGAGTTCGACTGGCGAACGATGCTGCGCGGTGGTGTGAGGAGCTGTGAGGAAACTGACGTCAGCAGAGTGTTCCAAGAGGAACGAGCCGTGGGGAAGGGGGGGTGTCCCAGGTGTGACACATCGCGGTACGCGCGGCGAACTCCCTGGTCGGGCGGGGCACACCACATCCCCGGGCATTCCGGGCAAGGGGGCGCGGCGGGCCGGGCGGCGGCCCTCAGGACACCGGAGCGAGCGGCGGGAGGCGCGGCCGGTGGGCGGCTTCACGGCAGGGCAACGCCCCGCAGTCGCAGGCCCACACCTGGAACGGGCCGCGACGCACACAGGTCCGGGCAACGGCCCCCGCGCCACGCTACGGTGCGCCGCGGCTGAACACCAGGGCCCGGACGGTGTCACGTTCGGCAGCGCGGCGTGACAGGCGACCGCTCGACGGCGGTGAGCTCCTCAACTGGCGTGCCGGCAGGAGTGCGGGGCGATGTCCCGGGCGGCGGCGCAGAGCGCGCGCAGGGGAGGCCCGGCGGACGGATACCGCGCCCGTGGGCGAGGCGTGACAGGGGTGAGCGTCAGTCGCCTCGCCGGCCCCGTCGAGGGTGTGTCGGACGAGATCGAATCGGTGGTGGTCAGACGACGAGCGACACCGCGGACCGCGCCGGGGCGGCCTCGGCGGCGGCCGCGACGGCGGGCTCGGGCGCGGGCTCGGCCGGCGGCTCGACCGGTTCGGCCGGCGGCACCGCCGGCTGGACCTTTGCGTCGGGCACGCTGCGCAGCGGAGTGCGGCTCGTCAGCCGGGACTTGCGGGTCGCCTGGACCCGGCGGGTGAACCAGATGACCTTGCCGTCCGCGGTGCCACAGGTGCCCCAACTGTCGCTGAGTGCCGCCACTGTGGAGAGTCCACCGCCGGCGACGGAGAGCAGTTTCGGCAGCCGTGGCCCCTCGTCGGCGACGGACGCCGTGAGGTGACGGCCGGTCCAGCGGAGTTCGACGACGCACCGGGCCTGCGGCCCGATATGGCGATGGACATTGGTCAGGAGTTCCGCCACTCCCCGGCATACGGGCGGGATATGCAGTTCGAGATCCCAGTACCGCAGGTGCGCGGTAAGAATTCGCCGGATCTGCGGCACACGCTCCGCCGAAGCATGCAGTTCGACCGTGTAGTGCCGGTCGCTGGGAAGTGTCATGTCGTGGCTCCTCACCGCGAGGCTCATGCCCTTCACCTCGTTGGACCAACGAACCCCGAAACACGAAGAGTGAGCATTTATCACGTATGGGTCATTTGACATGGTGACCCCGCGGAGCGGGTTCCGCAACAGATCATGAACCGCCGGAATTCCCGGACACGGCACCGTCCTGGCCGGTCCGCAGCCCCGCCAGGGCCTTGTCCGGGGCGAGCGGGAGGTCCGCGCAACCGGAGGACCGGTGGCGTGCCGTACGGCGTTGCCGAGGGCCGCCGCGGTGCCCACGACGCCGATCTCCCCGATGCCCTTGCTGCCCTTCGGGGTGAGGTGGGGGTCCTCCTCGTCGAGCCGGTATCCCCGGGCCCACGGTCATGCCGCCGATGAACTGGAGTGCCCCGTAAGGGAGTTGAGGATGCGGCAGGCAGCCGCGGAGCTCCGCACCGTCGCGCGGACAGCCGACGAGGTGACGGCTGCTGACGGCGCGGTCGCGGTCCGGCTCGGTGTCCGGTTCCTTACGGATCCGCAGGTCGACGGGGGCGCTGTCCCGCAGGACGGCGAGTTCGTCCATGGCCGGCTCCAGGGCGTAGCTTCCGGGAGCCCCGCCCGGTGCGCGCATCCACGTTCCAGGCCGTGGGGGCAGCTGCCGCGGGCCGGGCCCCGCGTGGTCGCGCGGGTCCCCGCTCCCTCGCCGTGAGTGACCCGCTAACGGGTCTCCAGTCGGAGTTCGACCTCCTTCTCCTGGTCTCCGGCGGCCGTGCCGAGGACGTGCACCGTGAACGCGGGCTCCAGGCCCTTGCACAGTTGGTCGACCGCCCAGTAGCCGCCTTGGAGGCTGACCAGGACGGGGGCGGTCAGCCGGCGGGGCTCGGCCGCGGACTTGAGTTCGCTCACGTCGAAGGTCGAGGTCCACACGGTCGAGCCCGCCCCGGCGACCTCCTCGGGTACGTCGTCCGCGGCCCGGTCGGAGGTGAAGGAGGTGCGCAGCGCGCTGAAGACCGCATGCGCGTCCTGTGTCGCGCAGCTCTCCAGCTCCACCATCACCTCGGCGGATACATGTTCCGTGTCTGCCGGTTTCGCGCTGTTCACTGTGGTGACCTTCCTCTGCGGCCGTCCTCCGGGAGCCGAACGCTTCCAGGCTCGCCCCGCGGACCGGTGTGTGCGACCGGAGGCGCGCGAAGGGGGCGGACGGACGGTGGCCGCACCCCGGAACCGGCCGCCGGCCGGGGCCGCCGTCAGACCGGCTGGGTGAGGTTGACGGCGTTGCCGTCCGGGTCCCGGATATGGGCGACCCGTTGGCCCCAGGGCATGTCGTTGGCGGGGCCGAGCACCTTTCCGCCGAGCGGCTCGACCCGGTCCAGCAGGGCGTCGACGTCCGCCACGGCGATGCTCAGCAGGATCCGGGTCGGGGTGCCGGTCTCGACGCTCCGGTCCGCCACGATGCCCAGCTCCGAGCCGTCGAGCCGCAGCCCGACGAAGAAGGCCGGACCCTCCTCGGGCACCCGGGTGAATTCCTCGGCGCCCACCAGCCGGCTGTAGAAGGCCTGCAGACGATCGAGGTCAGGGGTGACGATCACCGGCTGGACGGCGGCGGGGGCAGGGGACGGGGATGGGGATGGGGATGGGGATCGGGTGGCAGACATGGTCTCCTCCGGTTGCGTGGCCTATGGGGTCGGTGGGACAGACCGCGTCCGGGGTGCTGATTCATCGGTCCGAGCGGGAATCGGTGCGGGAATCGGTGCACGGGAGCCCGGGCGGGCGGCGATGAAGGTGACCTCGGCCGAGGGCAGCTGGAGCCGCCGGCCAGGGGGATGCGGCTCACCGACGGTTCCGGGTGCACCGTCGTTCTGCAGAGGGACGACGAGGGCCCCCGGGCGCGGGCACGGACGAGCAGGTCACGGCGCCGGTCGAGCACCCGCGCCGCATCGGGCACCGCCTCGTCGCCCGCGGCAAAAGCCGCCCGGCCACGGTGTGTGCCGGGCGGGCCGGTACTCACCCCGCCGGGGCGGAATCCGGACACGCGCCGCTGAGCCGTCCGGACCCACATGGTTGCCACGGGCATCGAGCCGGACGGATCATCCGGTAGGGGACGCCGTACGCACGTACGGAAGCACGGGATGACCGCACACGGACGACGCGAGGAGAGCCACTGTGGGACCAGCCACCGTCAATGGCCACTGCGCACCGAACTTCACCGGCGTACAGGAAGCGTTCGAGCGGAATTTCAGCGAGCACGGCGACATCGGCGCGGCGGTCACGGTGACCGTGGACGGCGAGGCGGTGGTCGACCTGTGGGGCGGCCATGCGGACGCCGCCGGGACCCGCGCCTGGGAGCGCGACACCCTGGTGAATGTCTACTCGACATCCAAGGGGATGACCGCGCTGTGCGCCCATCTCCTCGTGGACCGGGGCGAGTTGGACCTCGATGCGCCGGTGGCCCGGTACTGGCCCGAGTTCGGACAGGCCGGCAAGCAGGACATACCCGTACGCTGGCTGCTCAGCCACCGCGCCGGCCTGATCGCGCCCCGTGAGCCGCTTCCCGCGGGGTACGCCTACGACTGGGACCGGGTGTGCGCCACCCTGGCAGCGACCCCGCCGTGGTGGGAGCCGGGCACCGCGCAGGGCTATCACGCGGTGACCTTCGGATACCTGGTGGGCGAGGTCGTACGGCGGATCACCGGACAGTCCCTCGGCGCGTTCCTGCGCAGCGAGATCACCGGGCCGCTGGACGCGGGCGTGTTCATCGGCACCCCCGCCGAGGAGCACGCCCGCTGTGCGGACATGGTCGGGCAGCTGGACGAGGCGCGGATCGCCGAGCGGTTCCCCGGCGTACCCGCGCCGCCGTTCCGGACGTTGTCCGACCATCCGCTGGCCGTGGTGATGCTGGCCCTGACGTACATCCCCACCGGGGATGTCAACAGCGCCGCCTACCGGTCGGCCGAGATCCCGGCGGGCAACGCCCACGCCAACGCCCGTGGGCTGGCGACCGTGTACGGCGCGCTGGCGGGCGGCAAGCTGGTGGGTCCCGGCACCCTGGAGGCGATGCGCCGGTCGCAGAGCCTGCCGGGCGAGCGCGATCTGACGATCGATGCGCTCGCTCCGGCGGGCCACGAACACCGCTGGGGTCTGGGCTACATGCTCAACCACCGGGGCCAGGCCGGGCCCAATCCCGGGGCGTTCGGGCACGGTGGTGCGGGCGGCTCGTACGCCTTCGCGGATCCGGAGAACCGGCTGTCCTACGCGTACACCATGAACAAGTACGACGGTGGCACGACGGGCGACGACCCGCGCAACCGCGGCCTGGTCCGGGCGGTGTACCGGGCTCTGGAGGAGACCCGCAGGTGAGACCCGGCCGCCTCATGGAGCGGCCGATTCGGGCGGCGGCGCCGGTCGCGGTGCCACCGGAGGCTCGCCCGCCACACCGGTGAGGGCGCGCAACGAGTCGATGAGCCCGGCGCGCTGGGCGGCCGGCAGCCGGGCGACGATCTCGGCGATCTCCGTGTGCCGGTCGGCCAGCACCCGCTCGACGAGGCGGCGGCCCTCTTCCGTCAGGCTCAGTACGACCTCGCGGCGGTTGCCGGGGTTGGTCTGCCGGGTGACGCCGCCCGCCGCCTCCAGCCGGTCGACCATCCGCATCGCGGTGGACGGGTTGACGCCCAGCGCCGCGGCCAGCGCGGCGAGCTTGACCGGGCCCTGGCCGTCCAGCACCACCAGGGCCCGCAGCTGGGGCAGGGTGAGGGAGGGGGCCGTGCGTGCGAGCGACCGGGCGGAGATCCCGACCAGCAGCCGGGAGGCGGTCAGCACCGCGGCAATGACCTCCTCGACATCGTGATCGAGATCCTCGCCGGGCGCGGCCGCCCCGGCCTGCCGCGGTGCGCGCTGCGCGTCGTGCCCCATGGCGCCTTTATACCCGGTGAGGGCATCGTGCCTGGTGGCAGGCCCTGCCGAAGGCCATCGGGGATACGGAAATCTGCCCCCGCGAACCCCCTTGCAGAGCGCGATAATGGGAAGTGCGGCATGCATCCGGCCCGGCGCGAGTGCGGCGGGCCCGAGAGGGCGTGATGACCATGGAACGGGACACCGAGACGGTTCACGAGGCGTATGCATTCGTCTGTCTGCACTGTGGACACGGCTGGGAGGAGGAGTACGAGATCCGGCACACCACGGATCTGGCCGGCCACCGGCGCGCCGACTACTTCGCCCGCGGCTCCCGGGTCCCCTCGCCGCTGACCCTCAACGACTGCCCGTCCTGCAATCTCGGCCCGATCCGGATCCTGCGCCCCGGCGGGGTGAACTCGACCCGCCCCTACCTCGCCTGACTCCCGCCACAGTGATCTGATGCACCGTCACCATCCGGTGTACAGAAGGTGGTTGATCAGCAGCGCCAGTACGGCCTGGGCCGTCAGCCACGTGCGGTGCCGGGTCGTGGGCAGCAGGGCGCAGGCGGCCGGCAGCCAGGCGGCGAACGGCAGCCAGATGCGTTCGGTCTCCGCCTTGCTCATCCCGGAGAGATCGGCGACCAGCACGGCGAGCAGCACCGCCGACACCAGGACGGCCAGCCGGTCGGCGGGGGCGCGCAGCGGCCCGGCGGACGGGCGCAGCCCGCGCAGGGCGGTGGGGGCCGCCGCGAGGGTGCGGCGCAGACCTGCCACCGTCGCCAGGCCGGTGATCAGGACGGTGCAGGCCAGATTGCCCCACACCCAGTAGGCGTACGGGCGGACCGCCGCGGCGCCCTGGTAGTAGCGCTCGATCAGCAGGTGATAGCCCTCCCACCAGCGGAATCCGGCAAGGGTGAAGACGGCCGCGACGGTCAGCGCCCCGGCCGCCAGGAGGGGCAGCGGGCGCGCGGTACGGGTGAGCAGCAGGATCGCCGCGGCAATCAGCGCGACCAGGGTGAGGCCGTAGGAGAGATAGCAGGTCAGACCGAGGAGAAGCCCGGAGGCCAGGGCGGCGGCGGCCGGACGGCGGGTGCGGCGGGTGGCGGCGAGGACAAGCAGCGCCAAGGACCAGGCGGCGACGGCCGCGAAGTAGCCGTCCGCCGAGGTGCCCACCCAGACGGCGGCCGGGGCCAGTACGAGGAACGGGGCGGCCCGGCGGGCGGTCGGCTCGTCGGTGAGGGCGCGCAGCGCGATGAGGACCGCGGCCACGGCGGAGGTGCCGACCGTGATGCACCAGACGCCGGCCCAGCCGCCACCGCCCAGACCGATGCGGTCCAGGCCGACGAAGGTGAGGACGGCGGCCGGTGGATGCCCGGCGACATGGGCGGGCCAGTGGTCCGGCGCGTTGTTGAGGATGTGGTGGGTGAAGTCGCGGAGCGCCGGCCCGAGAGCGTCGAAGCGGCGGATGACGGTCAGGTACTCGTACTCGGTGGTGAGCCGGCCGGCGATACCGGTCCGCCAGCCGTCTATCAGCGCCAGTGCCCACGTCCAGGCCATGGTGGCGGCCCAGCCCGTGAGGACGAGGGGGCGCCAGGCCAACCGGGCCGCCAGGGGCGGCCCGTGGACGATCACCACGACGGCGACCGCGAGCGCGGCGGGGGTGCCGGGGCCCAGGTGCGGGGACCACGAGGCGTACAGCGGAGGCCAGTTGACGTGCAGGCTGCCGTTGGCGTGCTCGATGACGGTACCGGCCAGCGCGGCAGCCACGACGAGGAGGGCGCCGGCCGCGGCGGCGGCCAGATCAAGGCGGTGCACGACGCGTTGCGGGGAGGGCGGAGGGGAGGCCGGACGGGGGATCACACGGGTGGTCGCACGGGAGGTCACAGCGGCACGCTAGGCGCCGGCCGGCGGCAACGGCCGCTCGGTGGGCGCGGCGTCATCGTTCCGTCAGATTTCCCCGGCGCCCTGCCGTCGAAGGGCCTGACCGCGCGCCGACGTCAGAGTTTCGTCATGCGTCACGGCCCTGTCGGCGCACCGGTCGCGGCATACCGTCGAGATCAGGCCCGCCGGCCCTGACCGCCGGCCCGGCCCAGGCGGCGGACCCTCGTCGCGCCAACCGCCAAGGACACACCATGAGTGCCCCTCCCCCTCTCACTTCCCCGGCATCGCCGTCGTTCTGGCGCAGCCCGCTGCGCGGCCCGCGGCTGACCGCGCTGCTCGGCGTCGTCCTGCTGGCCGGGATCACGCTGCTGTTCGTGACCGGTCTGCTGTCGTACGCCGCGTACAACCCGGATCTGGCCGGCGGTGTCAACGACAAGACGCCCGACAAGGGCCTGCTGGGCTTCTACCTCTTCAGCTGGCCGACCGGCCCGTACTGGCTCTACCGGCTCACCCAGGGGCTGCATGTCACCGTCGGGATCGCGCTGGTGCCCGTCCTGCTGGCGAAGTTGTGGTCGGTGATCCCGAAGCTGTTCACGCTGCCGCCGGCCCGGTCCCCCGGCCATGCGCTGGAGCGGCTCTCGCTACTGTTGCTGGTCGGCGGGGCGCTGTTCGAGTTCATCACGGGCATCCTCAACATTCAGCTGGAGTACCTCTTCCCCGGGTCGTTCTATCCGCTGCACTTCTACGGCGCGTGGGTGTTCATCGGGGCCTTCGCCGCCCATCTGGTGCTGCGTCTGCCGCGGACCGTACGGGCGTTGCGCGAGCGCACCGACCCGGGTGCGGCGGACGATGACACCGGGCTGGTGGCGGCCCGGCCGGACCGGCCGACCGTGACCCGGCGGGGAGCGCTGGGACTGGTCGGCGCCGGTTCACTGCTGCTGTTCACGACGACGGCCGGGCAGAGCATCGGCGGGTGGTGGCGGCGGACGGCCGTGCTGGCGCCGCACGGTGGCCGCGATCCGGGCAGCGGCCCGAACGGCTTCCAGATCAACAAGACCGCCGCGGCCGTCGGCATCCGGACCCAGGAGACCGGCGGGGACTGGCGGTTGACGGTCGAGGGCGGCGGGCGGCGGGTGCGGATCAGCCGCGCCGAGCTGCTGAGGCTGCCGCAGCACACGGCGACGCTGCCGATCGCCTGTGTCGAGGGCTGGTCGACGGACGATCAGCAGTGGAGCGGGGTGCGGCTGCGGGACCTCGCCGCGCTGGTGGGGCTCGGTGAACGGCCGCCCGGTGTGCTGGTGGAGTCGCTCCAGTTGCACGGCGCGTTCCGCCGGGCCGCACTGCGGGACAACCAGGTGCGCGATCCCCGGGCGCTGCTCGCATTGCGGGTGGGCGGCGCCGAGCTGTCCGCCGACCATGGTTATCCGGCGCGGATCATCGTCCCGGCGGCGCCCGGGGTGCTCAACACCAAGTGGGTCGCGCGGCTGACGTTCGGGGAGTGGTGAAGGTGCGGACGAGGCAATCGGCACGGCGCGAACGGGCGGTGCGGGTACTCAGGGCGCTGCGCCCCCCGCGCCGGTACGGCGAGGGTCCGCTGCATCTGCTGTTGATGCTCGCCTCGTTCGCGCTCACCGCCTTCGCGGGGGTGCGGCTGCTGGCCGGCGGGCAGTGGCCGCTGGTGCTCGGCTGGTTCGCCGGGGCGGCGCTGCTGCACGATCTGGTGCTGCTGCCGCTGTATGCGCTCGCCGACCGTGCGGTGGTCCGCTGCACGGCGGGGACCGGCGGGCACCGGGCCTGGACGGCGTATGTCCGGGTGCCCGCCGCGCTGTCCGGGCTGCTGCTGCTGGTGTGGTTCCCCCTGATCGCCGGCTCGGTGGGCAGCGGCTCGGCGGCACACTACGAGGCCACGACGAGGCTGCCCGGCGGGGTGTTCCTGACCCGCTGGCTGCTGGTCACCGCCGGGCTGTGCGCACTGTCCGCGCTGTGGCTGGCCGGCCGTACGGTTCAGCAGCGGCTGCGCGGGAGGTCCCGGCGGCGCATGGAGACGAAGCAGCGTTCGGCGCCCGGTACCTGATCGGCCCGGTCCGTGACGGTCCACTGCTCGACGGGCGTCCAGCCGGCGGCGGCCGCGTAGCGCAGCAGCGCGGGGCCGCCGACCCGGGCCCAGGGGAACAGCTCACCCGGTGCCTCCGGTGTACCGGGGCAGGGGTGGTACCCGCGCTCGACCCGGACCTGGACCTGTTCGTCGACGTCCGCCGCGGTGGTCTCCACGATCAGCAGACCGTGCCCGCCGACCAGTTCCGCGGTGCGGGTGAGCAGGGCGCACGGGTCGCCGCCGATACCGATATTGCCGTCGAGGAGCAGTGCGGTGCCCCAACTCCCCTCGCCTGGAAGGGAGTCGAAGACGGAGCGGTGCAGTGCGGAGCCGCCGACCGCTGCGGTGCGGGCCACCGCGGCCGCGCTGACGTCGATACCGAGCGCCCGCCGGCCCTGTGCGGCGAGCGCCGCGACCAGCCGGCCGGGGCCGCAGCCGATGTCGAGGACGGTGCCCTCGCAGCGGCGCAGCGCCGACAGATCGGCGGCGTCCGCGCCGGCGCACCAGCGCTCGACCTCCAGGGGCAGCAGCCAGCCGTCACTGCGGCGCAGGAAGAGCGGGCCGCGGCCGCTGCGCAGGGCGTCGGCGTAGGGGTCCGCGCCCCAGGTGACGGTGTCGTGCCGGTCGGTTTGTGCCGTGGGCGGCATGGCGGTGCTCATCGTCCGGTGACCGGGGTCAGCCGGGCGAGGGTGGCGGCGAACCGTCCGGCGGGCGCCGCGGCCGCGACCCGCTCCGCATCGTCCGCGGTGTCGACGTCCCGCAGCGGCGGCAGGTCCCGCACCCGGAGCCCGGCGGCGGTCAGCCGCGCGCGCTGGGCGGCGCCGGTGTGTTCGGTGGACATGGGGACGCCGCGCAGCAGCCGGGGGTCGGGAACGGCCAGGCCGAGCGCCCAGAATCCGCCGTCCTCGGCTCCGCCGAACCAGGCATCACAGTCGTCCCAGCCACCGAAGTCCAACGCGGGAGCGAGGAGTTGGGGGGTGACCTGAGGGGTGTCCATGCCGATGAGCAGGGTCGGGCCCGCGCTGTCGGCGAAGGCCGCGGCGAGCCGCTCGTCGAGGCCGCCGGCGCACTGCGGCCGGACCTCGAAGCCGGGCGGCAGCCAGTTCCCCGGGCGGCCGTCGAGGACGACCACCCGCCGCCGGGCGGGCATGGCACGTACGGCCTGGAGGGTGTCGTACAGCGCGGCCTCGGCCAATTGGGCGGCCTCGTCAGGCGTGTAGGGCGGGGTGAGGCGGGTCTTGACCCGGCCGGGCACCGGTTCCTTGGCGATGACCAGGAGCGTCGTCGGCCCGGGACATGCCGGGCGGTCTGCGGGCTCGGTCATCGGGCCGTCTCCTCCGTACGGGGCGCGAGCGGTGGCTGGTTCAGGACGGTGCGCATATCGCGCACCGCGTGCCAGGTGCCGCGCCAGGTGCCGGTGACCTTGGAACGGCCGGTGCGCGGACGGTAGGGCACATCGCGTTCCTCGACGCGCCAGCCCGCGTCGGCGGCCCGGACGACCATCTGCAGGGGGTAGCCGCTGCGGCGGTCGGTGAGGTCGAGGCCGAGCAGCGCGGTACGCCGGGCGGCGCGCAGCGGGCCGAGGTCGTGCAGCCGCAGTCCGGTACGGCGGCGCAGCATCCGGGCGAGGGCGAGATTGCCGAGCCGGGCGTGCGGCGGCCAGGCGCCGCGTCCCTGCGGGCGGCGGCGGCCCAGCACCAGATCGCTGGCGCCGTCACGGACGGCGCGGACGAACGGGGTGAGCAGCGCGGGGTCGAGCGAGGCGTCGCAGTCGCAGAAGCAGACGATGTCGGCGTCGGCGGCCAGCAGCCCGGCGTGGCAGGCGGCACCGAAGCCGCGGCGCGGTTCGTGCACCACGGTGGCGCCCAGCCCGCGGGCGATCTCGGCGGAACCGTCGGTGGAGCCGTTGTCCACGACGATCGCCCGCCAGTCGGCCGGGATCCGCGCGAGCACCCAGGGCAGCGCGGCGGCCTCGTCGAGGCAGGGCAGCACGACATCCACCGAGGCGGTTCGGGGGGTGGGAGGAGGGGAGTGGGTCACGCCTTCACCTATGCATCAGAAGCGGACAACAGGGATTTTCAGGTTCTCGTGGAAGGTGGATGCCGGAGGGCCGGCGGCGCCGTGGGTCACCCCGTCGGCGCCGCCCTCATCCCCTCCCGGGCGAACTCCCGCATCCCCTCGGCGAATCCGGTCGCGGCCCGCCAGCCGAGGTCCTCGGCGATCCGCTGCGACGAGGCGGTGATGTGCCGTACGTCGCCGAGCCGGTACTCCCCCGTCACGACGGGCGCCGGTCCGCCGCAGGCCTCGGCCAGGGTCCGCGCCATCTCGCCCACGGTGTGCGGCACCCCGCTGCCCGCGTTGTACGCGGTCAGGGTGCCCGCCGCCCGGCCCGGCAGGGCTTCCAGGGCCACCGCGTTGGCCGTGGCGACATCCCGCACATGGACGAAGTCCCGCCGCTGGCCGCCGTCTTCATAGACCGTCGGCGACTGACCGCGGGCCAGCGCCGAGCGGAAGAACGAGGCCACCCCCGCGTACGGGGTGTCGCGCGGCATCCCGGGCCCGTAGACATTGTGGTAGCGCAGCGCGACGGCCCGGCCGCCGGTGGCACGCGCCCAGGAGGCGGCCAGATGTTCCTGGGTGAGCTTGGTGGCCGCGTAGACGTTGCGCGGATCGGTGGGCGCGTCCTCGCCGACCAGCCCCGGCCGCAGTGCGGCACCGCAGTGCGGGCACCGCGGCTCGAACCGCCCCGCGTCCAGATCGGCCACCGCCCGTGGCCCGGGCCGCACCACCCCGTGGCCGGGGCAGGTGTAGCGCCCCTCCCCGTAGACCACCATCGACCCGGCGAGCACCAGCTCGCGCACCCCGGCCTCGGCCATCGCGGCCAGCAGCACCGCTGTGCCCAGGTCGTTGCAGCCGACATAGTCGGGCGCGTCCGCGAAGTCCTTGCCCAGGCCGACCATCGCCGCCTGATGGCAGACCGCCCGCACACCCCGCAGGGCCGCGTCGACCGCCGCCCGGTCCCGTACGTCGGCGACGATGCGCCGCTCCCCCGGGCGCGGCGGCGGGGGCTCGGGATGCGCCGAGGGCAGCAGGGCATCGAGCACGACGGGCTCGTGGCCGCGCGCCGTGAGCGCCTCGACGACCTGCGATCCGATGAAGCCGGCGCCGCCGGTGACCAATACACGCATGCTGGTCACGCTAAGCGGGACAGGGCGTGCCGGCCCGCGCCTGAGCCACCGTGTCATGGGTCCGTAAGATCCGCGGCCGCGTCCGGCGCAGCGGCCTCCCCGCCGTCCTGGCCACTGCAATTCGGTAACAGGGCGCATTCGAGGTATTTCGGTACGGCATATGTTGCATATGCTCAGGTCGGGGGTCGGGGGGCCGCTTTCGGACACTCCGACGGCCGACGGCCCCTCACCCGATCACTTCACCTGACACCGTCGGAGAACACCTTGACCGTGGAGAACGAGGAGCAGCGCACCGGCTCCCGTGTGCTGTCCGCGCTGCCGTACGCGGTCATGGCCGTGGTCACCACGGTCGACCTCACCGCGGGTCCGGGCGTCGGGTTTCTCCCCCTGGTGTCGCTGGGGCCGGCGTTCGCGGGGCTGGTCGGCGGCTGGCGGCGGACCGCCGTGGTCGGGCTGACGGCGTTCGTGCTCTGCCTCGGCCTGGGGGTCTACAACGGTGTGTTCGAGAACCGGCGCGGGCTGACCGCGCTGCTGTCGGTGGCCGGGGTGACCGCGGCCGGGGTGGTCGCCGCGGTGATGCGGCAGCGGCGCGAGGCGGAGCTGGCCAGCGTCCGCTCCATCGCCGAGGTCGCCCAGCGGGTGCTGCTGCGCCCGGTGCCGCGCGGTGCGGGCCCGCTGAGGATCGCGGTCTCGTACACCTCGGCGGTGGCCGAGGCCCGGATAGGCGGCGATCTGTACGAGGTGGTGACCTCGCCCGCCGGGGTGCGGATCATCGTCGGCGATGTGCAGGGCAAGGGCCTGGAGGCAGTGGAGAGCGCGGCGGTGGTGCTGGGTGCCTTCCGGGAGGCGGCACACGACGAACCGGATCTGCCGGCCGTCGGCGAGCGGGTCGAGCGGGCACTGAACCGCCATCTGTCCGGCGAACGGTTCGTCACGGCCGTACTCGCCGAGATCGGTGACGGTCCGAACGCCACGCTGCTCAACTTCGGCCACCCGGCGCCGCTGGTCGTCCGCCCCACCGGCGCGGTGGCCTTCGCCGCACCGCCCGACCGCGCCCTGCCGCTCGGCCTCAGCCTTCACGACGCCGGGGCGCCGATCCCCTACGAGGTGCCGTTCACGCCCGGCGACCAACTGCTCTTCTACACCGACGGCGTCACCGAGGCCCGCGATGCGGTGGGCCGCTTCTACCCCCTCGACGAGCGCGCCGCACTGCTCAAGGACCCCGACCCGGAGTCCGCGCTGCGCGCGGTGCGCGAGGACCTGGTCGAGCATGTCGAGGGGCCGCTGCACGACGATGCGGCGATGCTGCTGGTCCGCTATCGCGCGGCCCGCTGAACCGGCGTCAGGCCGGGGCGGGGCGGCGGAGGCGGTGGTGGCGGTCGGTGGAACGGCGACCGCTGCGGCGGTGGAGCCGCCCCGCCGGAGGTGGCTCGACCGCCGCAGCCAGGCGGGTCTTTACTTGTGGGCGCTGATCACACCGCCGTTGCTGAGCACGATGTACACGCCGTTGGCGTCGACCCCGACGTCGTGCTGGTTCGTCTCCAGCGTGGCGGCTACGCCGTCGTGGCCGAGGATCTGCGCGCGGTACCGCAGCTCGCCGACCTTCGTGACCTTGGCCGTCCAGCCGCCCGCGAGCTTGAAGGTGCCCGGTCCCTGGTGTCCGCCGCCCATCCAGGAATGGACCTGGCCGTCCAGCGTGAGCGTGACGAACATGTCGTTGGCGTCGAGCCCGGCGTCGCGCCCCGTCGTCTCCAGCGTGGCCAGGACCGATCCGCGGGCGACGATCTTGGCACGGTAGTGCTGGTCGCCGAGCGTGTAGATCTCGGCCTTGCTGATGCCGTCCGCCAGGCGCTGGGTGCGGACCGGGGATGCCGCCTTGCCACCGCCGGTGGCGTGCGTGCTGCCCGACTGCTTGCCCGCGGCGCCCGCCTTGGTGTCGGCCTTGGTCTCGGCCTTGGTGTCGGCCTTGGCACCGGGGCCCGCCTGGGCATCGGAGCCCTGCGCTCCGGCGGAGGAGCCCGCGCCGCTGGACTCGGCGGCGGCCATGCCCGTGTCCGTGTGGCCTGCGGGCTTCGCGCCGGCGGCGTCCGAGCCGGAGCAGGCGGTCAGGGTGAGACCGGCGACCGCGGTCAGGGCCGCGGCGGCAACGCGCAGCGTGCGGCGACGAGCGGTGCGGACAGTGGTGCTGGAGCTCATTTCGGATTCCCCCGGGGCAGTCGGTGTCGTGGTCTCTCGGTACGTCACCCACTCTGATCGGGGCCACTGTCGCGAGGCTGCCGCTCCGCTAACGTCCGGCTAACACGGGCGTGAGCAGGGGAAGGACGCCAAGGAGATCCCGAAGTACCGGGATGTGTCGCCCAGTTGGGAAACACGCAGTTGCTTGCCCCGATGTCAGTGGCAGCCCCGATGTCAGGGGGCGGTCCGGCCTCAGTGGAGAGTCCCGACGTCGAAGGGCAGCCCCGTGTAGTTCTCCGCCAGCTCCGCGGCGGCATGCGGGGAGGCGGCGATCCGGTCGAGCCGGGAGAGCTGCAGCCGGGTGTCGAACGGGCTCTGGTCCGGGGCGGTGTGCAGGGTCGTCGTCATGGAGTACGAGAAGTGTTCGGCGCGCCAGACCCGGCGCAGACAGGTGTCGGAGTAGGCGTCGAGCAGCTCCGTCGAGCCGGTGTGGTGCAGCCGGTCGAGGGCGTGGGCCAGCACGGTGACATCGGCGACGGCGAGGTTGAGGCCCTTGGCCCCGGTGGGCGGCACGATATGCGCCGCATCGCCGGCCAGCAGCACCCGCCCGTACCGCATCGGTTCGGTGACCGAACTCCGCATGGGCAGTACGGCCTTGGCGGTGAGCGGCCCGCGGGCCGGTTTCCAGGGGGCGTCGATCGCGGCCCGCGCCTCCAGTTCGTCCCAGATGCGGTCGTCGGGCCAGTCCGCCGGGTCGGTGCCGTTGGGGACCTGGAGGTAGAGCCGGCTGACGGTCGGTGTGCGCATGCTGAACAGCGCGAAGCCGCGTGCGGAGTGAGCGTAGATCAACTCGTCGGAGGAGGGCGGGACATCGGCGAGCACACCGAGCCAGGAGTACGGGTAGCCGCGCTCGTAGGTGCGGCGTGCGTGCTCCGGTACCGCCTGCCGGGCCACGCCGTGGAAGCCGTCGCAGCCGACGACGTAGTCACAGGTCAGGGTCTGCTCGCGGCCCTGGTGGCGATAACGGATACCGGGCCGGCCGGTGTCCGCGCCCGTCACCTCCAGCGCCTGCGCCCCGAACAGCAGCGGCGCCCCGTCGTCGAGCTGCAGGGCGATCAGGTCCTTCACCACCTCCGTCTGGGCGTAGACCGTCACCCGTCGGCCGCCGGTCAGCGCCGGGAAATCGAGACGGTGGGCGCGCCGGTCCCAGCGCAGCTCGACACCGTCGTGGACCAGGCCCGCACGGTCCATCCGCTCCCCCGCCCCGCAGGCGCGCAGCACATCGACGGTGCCCTGTTCCAGGATTCCCGCGCGCTGCCGCTGTTCGACGTAAGCGCGGTCCCGGCTCTCCAGGACGACACAGTCGACGCCGGAACGGTGCAGCAGCCGGGCGAGCAGCAGCCCCGCCGGGCCGCCGCCGATGATGCCGACCGTGCTGTGGCGGGTGCGGTTCACTTCTCGGTTCCTTCCGCGGTGTGCGGTGCCGGGTCGTCGAGGTGTGCGGCGACGATGCGGTCGGCGACGGCGAAGGCGGTGTTGGCGGCCGGGACGCCGCAGTACACGGCCGACTGGAGGAGGACTTCCTGGATCTCCTGCGGGGTGAGGCCGTTGCGGAGGGCGGCCCGCAGATGCATCGCCAGTTCGTCGTGGTGGCCGCGGGCCACCAGCGCGGTGAGGGTGATGCAGCTGCGCGTCCGGCGGGACAGCCCGGGGCGGGTCCAGATCTCACCCCAGGCGTAGCGGGTGATGAAGTCCTGGAAGACCTCGGTGAGGGCGCTGGTGCGGGCCTGGGACCGGTCCACATGGGCGTCGCCGAGGACGGCACGGCGTACGGCGGTGCCCGCCGCGTGCCGGGATCGGTCGTCCGCGGCGGGGAGGCCGGCGGCCGGATCCGCCGGGCCGTCCTGCGGGTGCGCGGCGAGATGGCCGAGCAGGGCGGCCAGCACCGGGGCCGGGCGTTCGACGTTCGCGAGGTGGGCGGCGGCGGCCAGTTCGACCAGGCTCGCGTCCGGGATGCCGTCAGTGAGTTCGCGGGCGCAGGCGGGCGGGGTGGCCGGATCGGCGCGGCCCGCGACGACCAGTGTGGGGGCGGTGATCCGGGCCAGATCGGCGCGCAGATCGTAGCCGGCGAGCGCGTCGCAGCAGGCCGCGTAGCCCGCGGGCGCCACCCCGCTGCGCACCGTGTCGACCAGGGCCACGGCCTGCGGGGAGCCGGCGAAGGACGGGGTGAACCAGCGGGTCGCGGTGGTCTCGGCGACCGGTCCGAGCCCCGCTTCCCGTACGAGGGCGGCCCGCTCCCGCCATCCGGCCGGCTCGCCGAACCGGGCGGCTGAGCAGATCAGGGCGAGCGAGGCGATCCGCTCGGGGTGATGGGCGGCGAGCCAGGCACCGACGGCGCCGCCGAGCGAGATCCCGGCGTGGGCGAACCGTTCGATGCCAAGGGAGTCGGCGAGATCCAGGACCAGCCGGGCCAGCTCGGGGACGGTGGTGGTGGGGACCGGTGCGGGAGCCAGTACGTCGGTGGGGGTGCCGCCGTGGCCGGGCAGATCCCAGCGTACGACGCGGTACCGGCGTGCCAGGGCGGGGAGTTGGGGGTCCCATACGGCGTGCGAGGAGCCGAGCGAGGGGCCCAGGAGGAGTGGCGGGGCGTCTTCGGGGCCGTCCACGGTGTGATGGAGGAGCGGGGCGGCGGGTGACTGGGTCATTCGGACTCCTGCGGGTCGTTCTCGGTGCGGGCCAGCGCGCGGTCCACCAGGGCACCGGCGGACCCCAAATAGGCTGTGGGATCGAGGAGTTGACGCAGACGGGACTCGGGGAGGGAGGGCACGGCCGGGGCGCCGGACGGGACAGCCGGGGCAGCGGACGGGGCGGAACCCTTCGGCGGCCCGGCGGCAGCCCCGTCCTCGCCCCGGGCCGTGTGCAGCGCGTCGTGCAGCGCCGTGGCCAGCTCGATGCCCTCCGCCGCGGTGCGCCGGGCCGCCGTGTCCATGATGCGGCGGGCCTCGTCGCGGCCGGTCAGGGCGGTGAGGGCCGCGACGAGGCGTTCGGTGACGACCAGTCCGCCGGTCGCGTCGAGGTTCTGCCGCATGCGGTGCGGGTGGACCCGCAGTTCCGCGGTGAGTTCGGCGGCGTCCCGGGCCGCGCCGCCGGCCACCCGCAGGGCGTCCCGCAGCGGCTGCCATTCGGCGTGCCAGGCGCCGGCCGGGCGCTCGTCCTCGGCGGCGAGGCACCCGTAGAGCACCGCGGCCAGGGCCGGGACCTGCCGGGCGGCGGCCGCGATCAGCGTGGCGCGCACCGGGTTGGCCTTGTGCGGCATCGCGGAGGACCCCCCGCCGGTGCCCTCGGAGAGCTCGCCGAGCTCCGTGCGGGAGAGGGTGAGGACATCGGCGGCGAGCTTGCCGAGGGCGCCCGCGGTGAAGGCGAGCGCACCGGCCAGATCGGCGACGGGGGTGCGCAAGGTGTGCCAGGGCAGGGCCGGTTCGGCGAGTCCGGTCTCGGCGGCGTAGCGGGCCAGGAGCTGTCCGCCCAGGTCGGGGGCGGGCGCGGGCCCGCGCTCGGCTTCGGGTGCGGGCCCGGCTTCGAGTTCGGGTCCGGGTCCGGGTCCGCCTTCGGATTCGGACTCGGCTTCGGATTCGGCTTCGGATTCGGCGTAGGCGTGGAACGCGGCCAGGGTTCCGGCCGCACCGCCCAGTTGCACGGGCAGCGCGGCCCGTACGGACGCGAGCCGGTCGCGGGCGTCGAGCACGAGGCTGCGCCAGCCCGCGGCCTTGAGGCCGAAGGTGGTCGGCACCGCGTGCTGGGTGAGGGTGCGGCCCGCCATCGGGGTGTCGCGGTGTTCCGCGGCCGTACGGTGCAGCGCGTCGGCGGTGCGGGTGAGGTCCACCAGCACCGTGTCCACGGCGCGGGCGCAGACCAGCATCGTGGCGGTGTCAAGGATGTCCTGGCTGGTGGCGCCCCGGTGGACATAGGCGGCGGCCTTCGGGTCGCGGGAGGCGACGGCGGCCGTCAGGTCGGCGACGAGCGGGACCACCGGGTTGCCCGCGGCGCGGGCGCGCAGCGCGAGGGTTCGGGGGTCGTCGCGGTGGAGGCCGGCGGCCGCGGCGGTGACGGCGGCGGCGGCCTGCTCCGGTGCGAGGCCGAGGGCGGCCTGGGCACGGGTCAGCGCGGCCTCGGCGTCGAGCAGGGCACGCAGATAGCCGGCGTCACCGGTGACGCGGGCCACGGCGGAGCCGGCCCAGGACGGAGCCAGCAACCCCATGTCGGCGTCGTCGTAAGGGAGTTCGGCCGACGAGGACGTGCCGGCCCCCGGCAGGTCAGCGGAAGGCAAGGAAGACCGTCTCCTCGTACGTGCCGTCCTCCGCCTGCTGCAGATGGACGTCGAAGCGGTACCGGCCGGGGCCGTCGGGGCGGGCGAGCAGCGTACGCGCCCGGTCAGCGGGCAGCCGCGCGAGCAACGGGTCGGCGGCGTGGGCCGTCGCATGCTCGGGGAAGTAGACCCGGGTGAACAGGTGATGGAGCAGTCCACGGGCGAAGACACACACGGCGAGGTACGGCGCGGCGTCCGGGCGCCCGGCGGGAGCGGTGGCCGGCAGCGTGCGGACGGCGTAGTGCCCGTCGGCGTCGGTCGGCACCCGTCCGAAGCCGGTGAAGTCCACGCCGTTGCGGCCGATGACCGCGCCGGTCGCCGGGTCCCGGCGCAGCGAACCGGGCGCGCCGGTGAGGCTGCCGTCCGGGCCCGCCTGCCAGAACTCCAGCAGGGCGTCCGGCACGGGGGTGCCGGCGCCGTCCCGTACGCAGCCGTGCACGGTGACCGTCCCCGGGTGGCCGGCCGGTGCGATCCGCTCGCCGCCGGGGAAGGGGAGGGCGTAGCCGTAGAACGGCCCGACGGTCTGTGCGGGGGTCGGGGCGTGCGGCACCGGCGGTGCGCCGGGCGCCCGGTCGGCCGGGTCGTGGCGGGTGGTGGCGCGGGGCATCAGCGGCCTTCCTCGATCCAGGTGGCGGACGGGCCGTCCAGGACCACGTCCCAGCGGTAGCCCAGGGAGGTTTCGGGGCGGGACAGTTCGTGGTCGTAGGCGGCGACCAGGCGGGCGCGGGCCGCGGGGTCGGTGACCGAACCGAGGATCGGGTCGTAGGGGAAGAGCGGATCGCCGGGGAAGTACATCTGGGTGATCAGCCGCTGGGTGAAGGCCGACCCGAAGAGCGAGAAGTGGATATGGGCCGGGCGCCAGGCGTTGTGGTGATTGCGCCACGGGTAGGCGCCGGGCTTGACGGTGGTGAACGCGTAGCGGCCCTCGTCATCGGTCAGACAGCGGCCGACGCCGGTGAAGTGGGGGTCGAGCGGGGCCGGGTGCTGGTCGCGCTGGTGGGCGTACCGGCCGGAGGCGTTGGCCTGCCAGATCTCGACGAGTTGACCGCGTACGGGGCGGCCGGTGCGGTCCAGGATGCGGCCGGTGACGGTGATGCGTTCGCCGAGCGGCTCACCGGCGTGCTGCCGGGTGAGATCGGCGTCCAGCTCGGTGATGTCCGTGACGCCGAACGCGGGTCCGTGGAGCTCCACGGCCTCCGGATCGGCACGGTGGTCGATCTCGACCGGCGGCCGGTGGGGGTGGCGCAAGGCGCTGCTGCGGTACGGGGCGTAGTCCCGCGCGGGGTGTTCGAGGGGCGGGGCGCCCGCCGCCCGGTCGCGTTCGCCGGCGGTGTGCAGGGCGGCGATCTCGCGGCTGATGTCGGCCTGGGTGGGGAGGGGCGGGGCGACGGGGGCGCGCCGGGGCGGGGCAACGGGGGCGGGAGCGGGGACGGGGACGGGGGAGCCGCCGGGCGGGGTGGTCGGGGGCAGGGCCATGGGTGCCATCTCCATGCGGTGGGTCACGGGTTGGGGCCGACGGGCGGGCGGACGGGACGGGCGCAGCAGGTGGGGGTGTGCGGGTGCTACCTCTCCAGCACCACGGCGAGCCCCTGCCCCACGCCGATGCACAGCGTCGCCAGTCCCGTACCCGTGCCGGCGGCGGCCAGTCGGTGGGCGACCGCGCCCGTGATCCGGGCCCCGGAGGCGCCGAGCGGATGACCGAGGGCAAGGGCGCCGCCGTGCGGGTTGACGAGGCCGGGGTCGAGATCCGGCCAGCCGGCCAGACAGCCGAGCGCCTGGGCGGCGAACGCCTCGTTCAGCTCGACGGTGCGCAGCGCATCGAAGCCGCGCCCGGCCTTCTCCAGGGCCCGCCCGGCCGCCTCGACCGGGCCGAGCCCGAAGTACTGCGGTGCGATCCCGGTAACGGCGCTGCTGCGGATCCGGGCGAGTGGTTCGCACCCGGAGGCGCGCAGCCCCTGTTCGTCCATCAGCAGCAGCGCCGCCGCCCCGTCGTTCAGCGGGGAGGAGTTGCCGGCGGTGACGGTGCCTCCCCCGGCCTCCGGCCGGCCGGGCCCCCGCCTCGCCTCGCCCGCCTTGCGGAAGGCGGGCCGCAGCTTTCCCAGCGCCTGGAGTGAGGTGTCCTCACGGATGCACTCGTCGTGGCGCACGGCCGCACCCACGGCATCGTCCTCGTACGGCACGACCTCCGCGTCGAAGGCGCCGTCCTTCCGGGCCCGCGCCGCCTTCTCATGACTGGCCAGCGCATAGGCGTCCTGTTGCGCACGGGTGATGCCGTAACGGTCGGCGATCAGTTCCGCGCCCTCGCCGAGGGCGACGGTCCACTCGTCGGGCATCCGCGGGTTGGTCAGCCGCCAGCCCAGGGTGGTGGAGTGCAGGGTCTGCGGCCCTGCGGGGAAGGCCCGTTCGGGCTTGGGCAGCACCCAGGGCGCGCGGCTCATCGACTCCACGCCGCCGGCGACGGCCACGGAGGCATCGCCGAGCGCGACGGCCCTGGCGGCCTGGATGACCGCCTCCATACCCGAGCCGCAGAGGCGGTTGACCGTGACACCGGGCACGGTCACCGGCAGCCCCGCGAGCAGCACCGCCATCCGCGCCACATCGCGGTTCTCCTCACCCGCGCCATTGGCGTTGCCGAGGTAGACGTCATCGATCCTGGCCGGATCCAGTCCGGGCGCGCGGTCCACGAGGGCCCTGACGACATGCGCGGCGAGGTCGTCGGGACGGGCTGCGGAGAGCATGCCGCCGTATCTGCCGAAGGGGGTGCGGACGGCATCGACGACATGGACGTCCCGGGGGCGGTCGGTGAGCATCAGGCGTCCTTCCGGGAGCGGTGGGCGTCGGCCGTGCCTGTGGCGGGGGTGTCGTGCGCCGGTACACCGGAGGTGTCGTGCGTGGCCGCCTTCAGGGCCCGCAGGGCGGTGAGTTCGGCGGCGGTGGGCGGGGCCGTGACACCGATCCGGCCGGCCTCCTTGAGGTCCCAGCCGGTGGCCTCCCGTACCTGTCGGACCGTCACTCCCGGGTGCAGATCGGTGAGGACGAGTTCCGCGGTGACCGGGTCGGGGCGCAGCACGCCGAGGTCGGTGATGACCGCGGTCGGCCCGGCGCCGGGCAGTCCGAGTGCCGCCCGGTCCCGGGGGCCGGTGCCGTGGCCGAGGGTGGTCACAAAGTCCAGAGAACCGACGAAGTTACGGCGGCTGTGCCGCAGAACCATCAGCACCTGCCCGCAGTTGGCGGCGATTTCGGGAGCACCGCCCGCACCGGGCAGCCGCCCCTCGGGACGGCCGGGGCCACGCCGGACGACGGTGGTGTTGATATTGGCGAACCGGTCGACCTGTGCGGCGCCGAGGAAGCCGACATCGATCCGGCCGCCCTGCAGCCAGTAGTTGAACATCTCCGGCACGGACACCACCGAGTCCGCGGTGTCGGCCAGCTCGCCGTCCCCGATGGACAGCGGCAGCCGGGTCGGCTTCGAGCCGATGGTGCCGGACTCGTAGACGAGCACCAGATCCGGATTGACCGTACGGCGGGCGAGGTTGGCGGCCGTACTGGGCAGCCCGATGCCGACGAAGCAGCTCCGCGCACCGGCCAGGGCACGAGCGGCGTTGATCTCCATCAGCTCGTCGGGGGTGCATTCGGGGGCCATCTCCGGGGCTCCCTCAGGGGTGGACTCGGGGACGGGCTCGGGGGCTTGTTCGGGGACGGACTCCGGGGCCGCCTCAGGGGCGGGCTCCGGTACGGCTTCGGGGGCGGCGCCAGGGGTGGTGGCGCGGGCTGTCGACGGGGCGGCGGCCATCGCGGCAGCGGTGGCTCCCGTCACCGACACCGTGGCCGGCATCCGCGCCGGGTCCGCCTCCCCCCGTTCGCTCCCGTCGCCCCGTTCGCCTTGGCCGCCCTGCTCCTCCTGCGCCCCGGGCCTGTCCTCCTCCCCGGGCTCCCGGTTCACGCACTCCCCGAGCCACCGCCCGAACGCCGCCCGGTCCCGCGAAATGCGGTCCCATTCCCGGTAGAAGGCGTTGTCACGGACCGAGTAGCCCGCCGCATACGACGGATGGGCGCCACCGGGGACGACCGCGACCGCGTCGACGACCCACGTGGGCAGGACGACGCCGCCGGGACGGGGCTCCAGTGCCTCGACGACCTCCTCGACGGTGACCAGCACACGCCTGGCGGCCAGCGCCGCTTCCTTCTGCACCCCGGTCAGGCCCCACAGCTGGACGTTGCCCGCCGGGTCCGCCTGCTGCGCATGGATGACCGTGACGTCCGGCGCGAGGGCGGCGACGGCGGCCAGTTCCTCGCCGGTGAACGGGCAGACGACGGTGGAGACCGTGGACGTACGGGCCGGGATATCGCTGCCGCGGTAGCCGCGGAGCACGGCGAACGGGAGCCGTGCCGCGCCCGCGGCGTAGCGGTTGGCCATCCCGGCGTGGCTGTGTTCGTCGATCTCCAGCGGGGCGGGCCAGCCGTTCTCGACCGCGTCCCGGAAGCGGTGCAGTGAACCGACGCCCGGATTGCCGCCCCAGGAGAAGACCAGCTTGGCGGCCACCCCCGCGCCGATCAGCTGGTCGTAGACCACGTCCGGGGTCATCCGGGCCAGCGTGAGGCCCTTGATGCCCTGACGGATGATCTCGTGCGCCGCGGCGAACGGGATGAGGTGGGTGAACCCCTCCAGCGCCACGGAGTCACCGTCGTGGATCAGCTCCGCGACGGCATCGTGCAGGGAACGGATGTCGGCCATGTCCTCGCCCTCGGGTCGTGCCGGGGCCCGGCCTCACGGCCGCCCCTCATCAACTTGTTCGCACAGTGAACTTAAGTTCATAATTGAGCTGCCCCGAGTTTGGCCCCGGCCCCCGGCCCTGTCAACGGTCCGCCCGGGTACGGTTCCGACGAGATCGCCGCACCATGGAGAGGCCATGACCCAGCCCGCCGCCACCGCCCCGTCCGCACCGCCTCCGCCCCCTCCGGAAGCGGTGGGGCCGCTGATGCGCAGCCTGTCCGTGCTGCGGGAGCTGGCGGCCGGCGGCGGCCGGCGGCCGGTGGGCGACCTGGTACGCCTCACCGGCCTCGCCCGCTCCACCGTCGACCGGGTACTGAGCACCCTCGCCCGCCTCGGCTACGTACGGACCGAGGGGCGGGACGCGGTGCTCGCGCCCCGGCTGCTGGAGCTCGGCAACGCCTACCTCGCCGCCTCCGAACTCCCCGACCGGCTCGGCCCCCTCGCCGACCGGCTGGCCGACGAGCTGGACGAGTCGCTCTCCCTCGCGGTGCCGGACGGCGACGGGGTGCGCTTCGTCCACCAGGCGACCCGCCGCCGCGCCATGTCGCTCGCCTTCCGCATCGGCGATCTGCTGCCCGCCGAGCGGGGCGCGCCCGGGGCGCTGTTCGCGGACCGGTGGGACGCGGCGGACTGGCGGCGCTGGCGGTCGCGCCGCGCGGCCGACCCGACGGACGCGGGCTTTCCGGCCGTACCCCCGCGGCGCGCCGAGGACGGGGCGGACCCCACGGCCGGGCCGGGCACGGATGCCGCGGCGCCCATTGGTTTCGAGGCCCGGGTGGCCGCGGCACGCGCCACCGGCTGGTCCCTGGACGACCAGCTCATCGAACCGGGCCTGGTCGCGGTGGCGATGCCGGTCCACGACACCACCGGCCGCCCGGTCTGCGCCCTCAGCGTCGTCAGCCACACCAGCCGGCTGAGCGCCGCCGAGCTGCCGGACGCGGTGCTCCCGCGCCTCCGCGAGACGGTCTCAGCCATGGAGTACGCCCTGAGCCTGCCGCGGGAGGCCCCACCCGCCACCGACGCGGCGCCCGGCCCCTCCCACACCTCGCACGCCACCTGGATGCGGGCGTCCAAGCAGGAACTGGGCCCCGAATTCGTCGAATCGATGGCCCGCGGGCTGATCACCCTCACCGCCTTCGGTGCCGGGCGCGCCGAACTCCCGCTCACCGCAGTGGCGGAGGACACCGGCCTGGCCCGGGCGACCGCCCGCCGCGCCCTGATCACCCTGGCACACCTGGGCTACCTCGCCACCGACGGCAAGCTCTTCCGCCTGACACCGAAGGTGCTGGAGCTGGGCTTCGCCCCCCTCTCGGCCCTCACCCTGCCCGCCGTCGCCCAACCACACCTGGCCGCGCTGGTCGAGCGGGTACACGACTCCGCCTCGATGGCGGTCCTCTCCGGCGACGACATCCAGTACGTCGCCCGGGTCCCCACCGTGCGCATCATGAGCGTCAACATCACCCTGGGCACCCGCTTCCCGGCGTACCCGACCTCCATGGGCCGCGTCCTGCTCGCCGACCTGCCCCCGGCCGAACTCTCCGCACGACTGGCCCTCACCGACCTCAAACCGCTCACCCGCCACACCGTGACCGACCCCGAACAGCTCCTCGCCACCCTGGAAGAGGTCCGCACCCACGGCTACGCCCTCGTCGACGAGGAGCTGGAAGAGGGCCTGCGCTCCCTCGCCGTCCCCGTACGGGACCGCACCGGCCGTGTCGTCGCCGCCGTCAACGTCTCCACCCACGCGGGCCGTTGCACCCCCGCCGAGGCCCGCGACACCCTCCTCCCGGCCCTGCGCACCGCCGCCGCCGAAATCGAGGCCGACCTGCACGTGGCGGGACGGTATGCGCGGATCCCGGCGCTGTGAACGCCCCTACGGGCGCGACGGGTGATCCCGCCGGCGTGCGACGGCGGCGCGGGGGCAGCCGGGCACCCGAGGCCGCCCGGCCCGCCCTTCACCGCGCTGCCGGAAGAACCTGAGCCGGGTGCGGCGCCCGGCCCGCTCCGAGCCCGTGCCGGACGTCCTCGGCCTCTCGCGGGATCGGTACCCGGGTGCGGCGCCCTCGGCCGCCGTCACGGCTCCGCGCTGACCGCCGTCGGTGCCGGTGCGGTCGCCGCGGGACGGCCGAGGCGCCGGGCGAGCGGCACCAGGCCGATGGCGAGCGCGCCCAGCAGACCGGCCAACGCGAAGGCGGTGAAGCCCAGTTGGTCGTTGCCGGTGGCGGCGAGGGTGCCGCCCAGCCAGGGGCCGACCACCGCGCCGGTGCGGCCGATGCCGGTGACCCAGCCGATGCCGGTGGCCCGTTCGGCGGCCGGATAGACCCGGTCGGCCGCCGCGTAGACCATCACCTGCGCGCTGAAGAGCCAGACACCGGTGACGGCGACGACCACATAGGTGAGGCCGAGCGGCAGCTGCGCCCCGAGGAGCAGCGCACCGGCGGCGGTCAGCAGGAACCAGACGGCGGAGACCTTGACGGGGCCGTAGCGGTCGGCGGTGCGTCCCGCGATCAGCATGCCGACGATGCCGCCCGCGTTGATGATGAGCAGAAAGCTCACCGAGGACGTGAGGCCGTAGCCGGCGGCACGCATCATCTGCGGCAGCCAGGTGCTGACGCCGTACACCAGGAGCAGACCGCAGAACGAGGCGAGCCACAGCAGCGGCGTCGCCCAGCGTGCGCCGGGGCGGAACAGCGCGAGGACCGCGGCCAGCCGGCCCTTGGCTCCCTGGGCCGGTGCGTCGGCGGGGACGGGGCGGGCCATGCCGTAGCGGTCGGCAACCGCGTCGGCCTCGGCGGTACGGCCCTTGGCGAGCAGCACGTTGGGCGACTCCGGCAGCAGGCGCAGCAGCAGCGGGGCGGCGATGACCGCGGGCAGCACACCGGCCCAGAACACCCAGCGCCAGCCGAGCACGGGGGCGAGCGTCAGGCCCAGGCCCGTCGCGAACATGCCGCCCGCGTGGTACGAGGTCATCAGCAGGCCGGTGGCGAGTGCGGCACGCCGGGGCGGTGCGAACTCCATCACCATCGAGAGGCAGAGGGGCATCAGGCCGCCGAGGCCCAGACCGGCGAGAAAGCGGCCGGCGCCGAACGGCCCCGGCGCGCCGGACAGCGCGCAGACCGCTGACCCGGCGGAGAACAGCAGCACGCTGGCGACCAGGACCGGGCGGCGGCCCAGCCAGTCGGTGAGGGTGCCGGTGCCGAGGGCGCCGATCAGCATGCCGAAGGTCGTCCAGCTGCCGATCGTGCCGGCCCCGCCGGGGGTGAGGCCGAGTCCGGGGTCGTCGAGCATGTGCGGCATGACGGCGCCGTAGATGTTGACGTCCATGCCGTCGAAGAAGACGGCGAGCCAGCACAGCGCCAGGACGGGCGCGACGGAGCGGAAGGTGTGCCGGCGGTGGGAGTCGGCGGACGGGCCGGTGGACGGCGGAGGGCCGGTGGGAGACATGGGGACCTCGGATTCACGATGCACGAGGCGCGACGTGTGCGGCACGCGGCACGCAGCGCGAGGTGACGGCCGGAAGACGGAAGTTCGCCTGGTGAACTTTCGTTCGCGAAGGAGTCGGCATGGATCATCTGCCGGAGTCCCGGGGCTGTCAATGGCTTGCGCACGCCTTCATGGACAGCGGCGCAGAAGGCACGGCGGCCCACGGTGCGGCCGGACGGGGTGCGCCGGCTCAGTCGTCGCGCGGGCCGTCGGCGCCGCGGCCACCGCCATGGCCACCGTCATCGTGACGCCCCTCGCCGCGACCGCCGTCGCCGTCGCCGCCACGGCCGCGGTCACCGCCGTCCGCCGCCCCCTTCGCGTCGCCGGCGTCCGCCTCACCGGCTCCCGTCTTCGCCTCCGCCTTCGCCGCCGCCCGCCGTGCGACCTCCTCGCGGGCCGCGGCCGTGGCGACCGACGGCCACACCCGGTCGAGTGAGGCGTTCATCGCGGCCCCGACCAGCACCGCGAAGGCGGACACCCCGATCCACAGCAGTACGGCGACCGGAGCCGCCAACGAGCCGTAGATCGTGGGCCCCTCGACCGTCGAGGTGAGATAGAGCCGCAGCAGAATGCTGCCGAGCACCCACATGCCGAGCGCGACCACCGCACCGGGAATGTCCTCCGGCCAGGGCGAACGGACCGGTACGGACGCGTGGTAAAGCGTGGTCAGAAAGGCGACCGACAGCAGCAGGACGACCGGCCAGTACAGCGCCCGGATGATGTGCTCGCTGGCCGGCAGCCAGCTGACGACGGTGTCGGGGCCGGCGACCATCAGCGGCAGTGCGACGGCCCCCACGACCAGCGCGGCGAGGTACAGCGCGAACGCCAGCAGCCGGGTCCTGATGATGCCGCGCCGGCCGTCGAGCCCGTACATGATGGTGATGGTGTCGACAAAGACGTTCATCGCCCGGGATCCGGACCACAGGGCGATGGCGAAGCCGAGGGAGATGATGTCCGGGCGGCGGCCGGTGAAGACATCGTCGAGCAGCGGCCGGGCGATCTCGTTCACGCCCTTGCCGGACAGCACGGTGCCGGCGGCGCCGAGGATGTGCCGGCGGACGCTGTCGATGGTGTCGTGCCCGATCCATGCGTTCGTATAGCCGAGCACGCCCAGGAGCCCGAGGATCAGCGGCGGCAGCGACAACAGGCTCCAGAAGGCGGCCTCGGCGGCCAGGCCGGTGACGCGGTACTTCATGCAGGAGTTGACGGTGTCCTTGAGCAGAAGCCAGGCCAGCCGACGCTTGGAGACGTTGCGATAGAGGGCGCGGGCCTTGGTCAGACGGCCCGCGGGCCGCTCGGTTGGTTCGTTTGCCGGCTGCACCTCCTTACCGTATCTGGCATGGCAGCCACCACTCACATGGTCACGAACCAGCCTCCGCCCCTGGTCGGATACGACGTCTTCGCCGGCGACGCGGCCCTGACCGAGGGCATCACCCGGCATGTCGCCGACGTCCGGCTCGACGAGGTACGCGAAGAGCTGAGCACGCTGGGGAAGGCGGCCGGCTCCGCGCACGCCCAGCGCTGGGGCGAGCAGGCCAACGCCAACCCACCGGTCCTGCGCACCCACGACCGCTACGGCCGACGCATCGACGAGGTGGAGTTCCACCCGGCGTGGCACCGGCTGCTCGGCCATGCGGTCACGGCCGGCCTGACCGGCGCCTGGTCCCGGCCGGACGGCCATCTCCGCCGCACCGCCGGCTTCATCGTGTGGACCCAGGCCGAGGCGGGGCACGGCTGCCCCGTATCGATGACCCATGCGGCGGTGCCCACGCTGCGCGCCGAGCCCGAGCTGGCGGCCGAGTGGGAGCCGCTGCTGACCTCGCGGGTGTACGAGCACGAGCTGCGCCCGGTCGCCGAGAAGGGCGGCGCGCTGGCCGGGATGGCCATGACGGAGAAGCAGGGCGGCAGCGACCTACGGACCGTCACGACCCGCGCCGAGCCGCTGGCCGCACCCGGCGAATACGTACTGACCGGTCACAAGTGGTTCTGTTCGGCGCCGATGTCGGACGCCTTCCTGGTGCTGGCCCGGGCGCCGGGAGGGCTCACCTGCTTTCTGCTGCCGCGGGTGCTGCCGGACGGCAGCCGTAACGCCTTCCGCATCCAGCGGCTCAAGGACAAGCTCGGCAACCGTTCGAACGCCTCGGCGGAGGTCGAGTTCGACGGGGAGAGCTGGGCGCGCCGGGTCGGCGAGGAGGGGCGCGGGGTGTCGACGATCATCGAGATGGTCGCGGCGACCCGGCTGGACTGTGTCAGTGCGTCAGCGGCGGTGATGCGACAGGCGGTGACGCAGGCGCTGCACCACACCGCGTACCGGGAGGCCTTCGGGGACCGGCTGATCGACAAGCCGCTGATGCGCAATGTGCTGGCCGATCTGGCGCTGGAGTCGGAGGCGGCGACCACGCTCGCGCTGCGGCTGGCGGCGGCGTACGACAGCGGCACCGAGCAGGACCGGCACTTTCTGCGGCTGGCGGTGCCGGCGGCGAAGTACTGGGTGACCAAGCGCTGCACGCCGATGGTCACCGAGGCGCTGGAGTGCCTGGGCGGCAACGGTTACGTGGAGGAGTCAGGGCTGCCGCGGCTGCTGCGCGAGGCGCCGCTCAACTCGATCTGGGAGGGCGCCGGCAATGTCCAGGCGCTGGACGTCCTGCGGGCGCTGCGGCGCGAACCGGAGGCGCTGAACGCGTTCCTGACCGAGATCGGGACGGCGCGGGGCGCGGACCACCGGCTGGACCGTGCCATCACCGGGATGCTCACCGAACTCGCCGATCTGGAGGGCATCGAGGCGCGGGCGCGGCGGCTGACGGAGCGGATGGCGCTGGTGCTCCAGGGTTCGCTGCTGGTGCGCCACGCGCCGTCCGAGGTCGCGGACGCGTTCTGCGCCGCCCGGCTCGGCGGCGACGCGGGCGCGGCGTTCGGGACGCTGCCGCACACGCTGGATCTCGCCGCCGTGGTGGCGCGGGCCCGGCCGGTGACCGACGACTGAGCGCCGCGCCGGCCCGACGCGGCGGCGGCTCCCGTCGCCTCCGGGCCGTTTGCCTCACGAGGCAACGGGGGATACCGCCGCCGCGTCGGTCAGGGAGCGGTGCCGCGCCGACTCGGCACCGCTCCCGGTCTCAGGGGCATCCCGGGGGCTGCGGCGGGTCCCCGGCGCCGCGGGACGACGAGGCCGGTGAGGGCCGGCGCACCGTGCCGACGTCGCGCCTGGCGGCCGATGGAATCCCCGGCGACAACCGGCGGGGTCCCCGACGGGTGACCGGCGAACCCGCGGTGGCGGGACACCATCGGCCGCTCCGGCCAGCCTCCCGGAACACACCATGAGCGACAACGGTTGCAGTGCGTTGCAGCCCCCGGAGGCGGGCCGGGACAATGGGCCCTCCAGGACGGACCGGTGAGCGCACGAGAGGCACGACCCGAGGCTCAGGGCACTACGGAGAACAGCGTGAGCGACAGAGCGATCGACAGCGCCGTCTGGTCGGCCCAGGACAACCGCACCACCGCGCACCGCCTCGCCACGGTCCACGGGGCGGTGCTCGCGGGCGAGGGGCCCGACGCCCCGCCCGGCGCGCCGCGCGCGGTGATCGGTGAATCCTGGCGCCGGGTGCTGGTCTCGGGCGTCGACCCGGACCGGGACCGCCCCCAATGCCCCCTTTCCGTGGCGGAGTTGGAGCACCGTCGGCAGGTGTCCCAGCTGGCGACGGTGCTGCCGGTGCTCCACGAGGGGCTGCTGCCGGCCGCCGACGCCGCGCAGCAGATCATGGTCGTCACCGACGCCGAGGGCCGGGTGCTGTGGCGCGAGGGCAGCGCGCCGGTCCGGCGGATGGCCGACCGGCTGGGCTTCGACAAGGGCGCCGACTGGACGGAGGACGTCGTCGGCACCAACGCCATCGGCACCGCGCTGGTGGCCCGTCGGCCGGTGCTGGTGCACTCCGCTGAGCATTTCGTCCGCAGTCACCACCAGTGGACGTGTGCCGCCGCGCCGCTCCACGACCCGCGCGACGGGCGGCTGCTGGGCACGGTGGACATCAGCGGTCCGGCGCCCTCCTTCCACCCCACGACGCTCTCGCTGGTGTCCGCCGTCGCCCGGCTCGCCGAGGGCGAACTGCGCACCCGCCACCATCTGTCCCTGGAACGGCTGCGGTCGAGCGCGGCACCGATGCTGGCGCGGATCGGCGGCGTGCGGGCGCTGGCCGTCGACCCGAGCGGCTGGGTGGTGGGGGTGACGGGCCTGACGCCGCCGGACCGGGTGGCGCTGCCCAAGACGCCCGAGGCCGGGCCGCTGTGGCTGCCGCGGTACGGCATGTGCACCCTGGAGCCGTTGCCCGGCGGCTGGCTGATCCGGGTCGGGCGGCAGGAGCGGGACATCGGGCCGAGCCGGGTGCTGCTGGATCTCAGCGGGCGCAACGGCTCGACGGTCACCGTCAGCGGACCGGCCGGCAGCTGGTCGCACGAGCTGACCCCGCGCCATGCCGAGCTGCTGTTCGTCCTCGCCGCGCATCCGCAGGGGCGCAGCGCCGCCGAACTCGCCCGGGACCTCTTCGGCGACGACAGCCGTACGGTCACGGTGCGGGCCGAACTGTCCCGGTTGCGCCGCCATTTCGCGAGCGTGCTGGCGCACCGGCCGTACCGCTTCGCGGACGGGGTCGAGGTGGAGCTGCTGCTGCCGCCCCGTCCCGCCCACCTGCTGCCGCAGTCGTTGGCGCCCGCGGTGGCGGCGGCGCGCCGGGGGTGACGGGACGGCAGGAACCGGAGGACGGGACGGCAGTCCGGCGGCGACGCGGGCGCCGGGGCGAAAAGCCGATGCGGAGGTGCGTTCCCTTCCCCTAGGGTGGCCGCACTCTGACCTGAGCTCTCCAGAAGGACGTCGCAGAACGGGAGCAGCCCGCGCGCAGCGAACGCGCGGAGCCGAATGAGTGGGCGACACGACAGTCCGCGATCACTCATGCCCGAATGTCCTTCTGGAGGACCCTTCATGTCCGTAGGCCTTGGCCTTCCCATCGGCGACCCCGCGCAGCTGCTGAGCTGGGCCCGGCGTGCCGAAACCACCCCCTTCACCACCGTCGCCCTGCTCGACCGGCTGGTGTTCGCCAACCCCGAGCCACTGATCACGCTGGCCACCCTGGCCGGCGCGACCTCCCGGGTCCGGCTCCAGACCGAGGTGCTGCTCGCCCCGCTGCACCGTACGACGCTGCTCGCCAAGCAGGCCGCCACGCTCGATCTGCTGTCCGGCTCCCGCTTCACCCTCGGCATCGGTATCGGCGGACGCGACGACGACTATCTGGCCGCCGGTGTCGACCTCCGCACCCGCGGCCGGCGGCTCGACCGGCAGTTGGCCACCATGCGCCGCATCTGGTCCGGTGAGCCGCTCTCCGAGGACGTCGGCCCGATCGGTCCGGCCCCCGCCCGGCCCGGTGGGCCCGAGGTGCTGCTGGGTGGTTTCGTGCCCGCCGTGAGGGAGCGCGTGGCCCGCTGGGGCGACGGTTTTCTCGGCGCCGCGCTCGCGCCCCCGCAGATGGACGGCATGTTCCGTGCGGTGGAGGAGGCCTGGTCCCGGGCCGGACGTACGGGCCGGCCGCGGCTGCTGGCCCAGATCAATGTCGCCCTCGGTCCGGAGCCGACGCTCGACCGGGCCCGTGAGGAACTGCGCGCGTACTACCGGCCGAGCGGCTACACCGAGCATGTCGTGGAGGGGCTGCTCACCACGGGGACGCAGATCCGTACGGCGGTGGCCGCCTACCGGGCGATCGGCGCGGACGAAGTGATGCTCTACTGCTGGTCCCCGGACCCGGACCAGGTCGAGCGGCTGGCCGATGCGGTGTTCCCGGCGCCGTAGGTTCGGCCGGACGCCGCCCGTTCGTCAGCGTGCGGGCAGGCAGTGGTGAGCGGCAGGCGAGCGGGCCGGGCAGGCCGTAGGGCCCGGCGACGCGGCGATACGGCGTCCGCCACCCGTTCGGCCGTCTGCTGTCGCTCCTGCCCGGCCGCGCGCCTAGCGTGCCGACAGCGGACCGCTCCCCGGGGACGGGCACCCCGGGGAGGCGGCCACGGGAGGTGAGCGATGAGCCCGACAGGCCCGCAGGAAGCGACGCCCGGGGAACCGGTGGCCGCACGCCGGCCCCGGTGGGGCGTGCTGGCGCTGGCCGGGCTCATCGGCATCGGCATGGTGCGTCAGGGACTGTCCGGTGAGGCGGACGGGCCGCCGCAGCCGGGGGCCGGCACCGCGCTCTTCCCCGGCGACCTCCCGCCCGACGGCCCAGCACCGCCGCCGCTGCCCCGCTCCGCCCCCTCCCGGGTGGCGATCGAGTCGATCGGCGTGTCGGCGCCGCTGATGCCGCTGGGCCTGACCAGGGACGGCTGGATCGAGGCCCCGCCGCCCGACGCCCCCCGGCTGGCGGGCTGGTACGAGGACGCGCCGGCCCCGGGCGAGAACGGCACCGCCGTCATCGTCGGACATGTCGACGGTCGCAGCGGGCCCGCCGTCTTCTACGCTCTGGGCGCCGTGGAGAAGGGCAGGACGATCCGGGTGACCCGCGAGGACGGGCGGACCGCGGTCTTCGAGGTCTACGGCATCCAGGTCTTCGACAAGCGGAAGTTCCCCGCCCGGAAGGTCTACGGCACCACCGGACGCCCCGAGCTGCGCATCCTGACCTGCGGCGGCACCTACGAGGCGGGCTCCGGCTACGCGGGCAATGTGGTGGTCTTCGCCCGGATGACGGCGTCCGGCTAGCTTGCGCCGGCCGTTGCCGAGGCGGGTCGTGCGCCTGCGGGGGAGGCGAGCCGGCCGGCCGCGCGGTGCCGCCGCGGAGCGGAAGCGGCGGGCACCACGTCGGCCCTGGCGCGAGTCGCGGTCACTGGGAAGCGGGTTCGCCCCAGCTCTGGGCGATGATGCCCTTGGCATTGCTCTGCTGGGTCTCGGTCGGGAAGCTCGGCGTGCCGGAGACCTTCGGCAGCTTCGCCGCCGCGGACTTGTCGAGCGTGCCGGCCTTCTTCATGGCGGGCATCAGAGCCGGGCGGGCGTAGCCCTTGAGTCTGATGTTCTGGCCCTCGGTGCTGTAGAGGTACTCCTGCCACAGGCGCGCGGCCGCGGGGTGCGGCGCGTCCTTGTTGATGGCCTGCGAGTAGTACTGGGAGAACTTGCCGTCCGAGGGGACCGCGACCTTCCAGTCGAGGCCCTTGGACTTGAACGCGTTGGTGTACCCGGCGTTGAGGTAGTCCCAGTCGATGCTGATCGGCGTCCGGCCCTTTTCGATGCCGGCCGGGGTGGAATCGACGGACGTGTAGTTGCCGTTCTTCTTCAGCTTGGCGAAGAAGTCCAGACCGGGCTGGATGTCGTCGAAGGAGCCGCCGTTGGCGAGGGCGGCCGCGTACACGGCGCCGAAGGCCGAACCCGACTTGGTGGGGTCGCCGTTGAGCGCGACCTGCCCCTTGTACTGCGGCTTGAGCAGATCCTTGAAGCTGGTCGGGCAGGTCTGCACACGCTTGGCGTCGCAGCCGAAGGAGATATAGCCGCCGTAGTCGTTCGCCCAGCGGCCGATCGAGTCCCGCTGGGCATCGGGGATGTCAGCGAAACCGGTGACCATGTACGTTGCGAGCAGCCCCTCCTGGGCGGCGCTCTGCGCGAAGGAGCTGCCGAGGTCGAGGACGTCGGGCGCGCGGTCCTGGCCCTTGCGCGAGGTGACCGCGCTGATCTCGTCCTGGCTGGCGCCGTTCGGGTTCTCCACCTCGACCTTGATGCCGTACTTCTTTTTGAAGCCGTCCATCAGGGCGCCGTAGTTGGCCCAGTCGCGGGGCAGCGCGACCGCACGCAGCGTGCCCTCCTTCTTGGCCGCCTCGGCCAGGGCGTCGATGCCGCCGAAGGCCTCGGCCGTGGTCGCGGTGGCCGCACTCTTTCCGCCGCCGGCCGACGCGTCGGAGGACCCGCTACAGGCGCTGAGGGCGAGTGCGGCGGCGACGGCGAGGACGCCGGTGAGGACGGCTGTCCTCGGCAGGAACACGGTCACGGTCTCTCCAGGGGTACGCACAGAGGGTTGAGGGGTTTCATGCGGGGCCACACCAGGGATGCACGTGGGGGGTGAGCACCTGTCCGACGACCTGTCTGACAAGTTGGGCCACAGTAGGCCCAACTATGGTGTTCGCCAGGTAAACATTGGTAAAACTCATGACTCCGATTCCTTGCCACCACAGCTCGCAGGGGACACCACGGCACCCGTCCAGGCCGACCACGCTGCACACTCCGCGCACCACTGCGCGCGAGAGAGGAAGCCCGGCAGCGCAACCCGACAGTGCCCGCCACACCCCACACTGTGAGCTGGCGTCTCACCATTCGGGACGATCCCCCGTCGCGCGCCCCTCGCCCTCCGCTCATCCGCCCCCTCCCCCGGGCCGCACCCAGCCCCCGAACCGGGTGTGATGTGCTGGCCGCATGAGCATCTCGGTCACCACGTGGTACCTCCAGCAGACCTCGCGCGCCGACCTGTCCCCCGTCGAGGGGCCGCCGGCCGAGCAGGACGTCCGCATCGTCCGGTCCGAGGTGCCGTCGCCCGAATTCAGCCGCTTCCTCTATACGGCGGTCGGCGGGGACGTCACCTGGACCGACCGGCTGACGTGGCCGTACGCACAGTGGGTGGCGCACCTCGGGCGTCCCGGGGCGGAAACCTGGGTGGCGTACGAGCACGGCACGCCGGCCGGGTTCATCGAGCTGGCGGCGGAGGCGGACGGCTCCGTGGAGATCGCCTACTTCGGGCTCATCCCGGGCTTCCGGGGGCGCCGGATCGGCGGGCAGCTGCTCGCGTACGGGACCGAGCGGGCCTGGGACCTGGCCGAGCGGTGGCCGGGGCTGGCGCGGACCGAGCGGGTGTGGGTGCACACGTGCAGCAAGGACGGCCCGCACGCGCGGGCCAATTACGAGCGGCGCGGCTTCCGGGTGTACGACACCACGGTGACCGAGGAGCCCGAGATGCCGGCTCCCGGACCCTGGCCCGGCGCGGGGCCCACCACGGCCGAAACACCCGCCGGGGAGTGATCGACACCACACTGTCTCTCGATGTGAGACGTAGGTGTCCAAATCCTGGATTACGGTGGACTGGCCGGAGAGCGGCGTGCCACGCTTCCGTCATGTCTCGAGCTGGAATTGCCTTGGTGAGTCGGCGGCACGTCGACCTCGGCCGCATGTCCAGCGCCATTTGTCGGGCGGGCTGAGGCTGTATTCACCAGGAGCCTTCGGCCCCTGGCAGCGCCCAGCACCACCGAACCTCATGCCGTCCCCATCGTCGCGGACGCGCTGACACCCCTCGACCCGCAGACCCTTCCGACGCGCTGCCGCGCGCCGCCTTTCGGTATGTCTGCGCAGGTCATCGTGGGTGCTCGGCGCCCCGTCCGCGTTTCCTGAGCCCGCCCAGAAGGACGTACACCCATGGCCGCCTCCCCCGAAGTCCCTGCAGCTGCCACGACCCGCCGCAAGGCCGGACGCCACCGCGGCGAGGGCCAGTGGGCCGTGGGCCACCACACACCGCTCAACGGCAATGAGCAGTTCAAGAAGGACGACGACGGTCTCAATGTGCGGACACGCATTGAGACGATCTACTCCAAGGCCGGTTTCGACTCCATCGACCCCAACGACCTGCGCGGGCGGATGCGTTGGTGGGGCCTGTACACCCAGCGCAAGCCCGGGATCGACGGCGGCAAGACCGCGATCCTGGAGCCCGAGGAGCTGGACGACAAGTACTTCATGCTGCGGGTCCGCATCGATGGCGGGCGGCTGACGACCGAGCAGCTGCGGGTGATCGGCGAGGTCTCGCAGGAGTTCGCGCGCGGCACCGCGGACATCACCGACCGGCAGAACGTCCAGTACCACTGGATCCGCATCGAGGACGTGCCGGAGATCTGGCAGCGGCTGGAGGCCGTCGGCCTGTCCACCACCGAGGCCTGCGGTGACACCCCCCGCGTCATCCTCGGCTCCCCGGTCGCCGGTATCGCCGAGAACGAGATCATCGACGGCACCCCGGTCATCGAGGAGATCCAGAAGCGGATCATCGGCAACCCGGAGTTCTCCAACCTGCCGCGCAAGTTCAAGTCCGCGGTCTCCGGCTCGCCCCTGCTGGACGTCGCGCACGAGATCAACGACATCTCGTTCGTCGGCGTCGAGCACCCCGAGCACGGCCCCGGCTTCGATCTGTGGGTCGGCGGCGGGCTGTCCACCAACCCCAAGCTCGGCGTCCGGCTCGGCGCGTGGGTCTCGCGCGAGGAGGCCGCCGATGTCTACGAAGGCGTCATCTCGATCTTCCGCGACTACGGCTACCGCCGGCTGCGCACCCGCGCCCGGCTGAAGTTCCTGGTCGCCGACTGGGGCCCGGAGAAGTTCCGCCAGGTACTGGAGGACGAGTACCTGGGGCGCAAGCTCACCGACGGTCCCGCGCCGAAGCAGCCCGACCAGCAGTGGCGCGACCACATCGGCGTCCACAAGCAGAACGACGGCCGCTACTACGTGGGCTTCGCCCCGCGCGTGGGCCGGGTGGACGGCGCCACCCTCACCAAGATCGCCGAGCTGGCGGCGGAGCACGGCTCGGGCCGGCTGCGTACCACCGCCGAGCAGAAGATGATCGTGCTCGACATCGACGAGTCGCAGGTCGAGTCGCTGGTATCCGGTCTGGAGGCGCTCGACCTGCGGGTCCAGCCGTCCCCGTTCCGGCGCGGCACGATGGCCTGCACGGGCATCGAGTTCTGCAAGCTGGCGATCGTGGAGACGAAGGCCCGCGGTGCCTCGCTGATCGACGAACTGGAACGCCGGCTGCCGGAGTTCGACGAGCCGGTCACCATCAACGTCAACGGCTGCCCGAACGCCTGCGCCCGGATCCAGGTCGCCGACATCGGCCTCAAGGGCCAGCTGGTCCTGGACGACGACGGCAACCAGGTCGAGGGCTACCAGGTGCACCTGGGCGGGGCGCTGGGCCTGGAGGCCGGCTTCGGCCGCAAGGTCCGCGGCCTGAAGGTCACCGCCGATCAACTCCCCGACTACGTCGAGCGGGTGCTGCGCAACTTCGCGGAGCAGCGCGAGGACGGCGAGCGGTTCGCCACCTGGGCGGCCCGCGCCGAAGAGGGTGCATTGAAGTGAGCGAACGCGCCGCGCCGTTCTACTGCCCGTACTGCGGGGACGAAGACCTGCGGCCCTCCGAGGAGGGGACCTCCCGCGGCGAGGGTGCAGCGTGGGAATGCCGGGCCTGCAGCCGTGCGTTCCGGCTGAAGTTCCTGGGCCTGCTGGCGCCGGGCAACACCGGCCGGGCCCCTACCGCTTCCGACGGAGGTACCTCGTGACCACCGCTACCGACCTTCAGCAGCTCGCCGAGCAGGCGGGCCGGGACCTGGAGGACGCGCCCGCCCTGGAGATCCTCCGGTGGGCCGCCGAGACCTTCGGTCCGCGCTTCTGCGTCACCTCCTCGATGGAGGACGCGGTCGTCGCGCACCTGGCCTCGCGGGCCTTCCCCGGCGTGGACGTGGTCTTCCTGGACACCGGCTACCACTTCCCGGAGACCCTCGGGACCCGGGACGCGGTGGCCGAGGTGATGGACGTCAACGTCATCACCCTGACCCCGCGCCGGACGGTGGCCGAGCAGGACGCCGAGCACGGCCCGAAGCTGCACGACCGCAACCCGGACCTGTGCTGCGCGCTGCGTAAGGTCGCGCCGCTCGAAGAGGGCCTGACCGGCTACGACGCCTGGGCGACGGGCCTGCGCCGGGACGAGTCGCCCACCCGGGCGAACACCCCGGTCGTCGGCTGGGACCCCAAGCGGCGCAAGGTGAAGGTCTCGCCGATCGCCCGCTGGACGCAGGCCGACGTGGACGCGTACGTGGACGAGCACGGGGTGCTCACCAACCCGCTGCTGACGGACGGCTATGCCTCCGTCGGCTGCGCGCCCTGCACCCGCCGGGTGCTGGAGGGCGAGGACGTCAGGGCCGGCCGCTGGGCCGGCAGCAACAAGACCGAGTGCGGGCTGCACGGATGACCGAGCATCAGGAGATATCCATGACGGGCGCCACGATCTGGCTGACCGGTCTGCCGAGCGCGGGCAAGACGACCCTCGCGCACGAGCTGGCCGGCACGCTGCGCGGCGCGGGCCACCGCGTCGAGGTGCTCGACGGCGACGAGATCCGCGAGTTCCTCTCCGCGGGCCTCGGCTTCACCCGCGAGGACCGGCACACCAACGTCCAGCGCATCGGCTTCGTGGCCGAGCTGCTGGCGAGCAACGGTGTCAAGGCGCTCGTGCCGGTGATCGCGCCGTACGCGGAGAGCCGCGAGGCCGTGCGCAAGCGCCACCAGAGCGAGGGCACCCCCTACCTGGAGGTGCATGTGGCCACGCCCGTCGAGGTGTGCTCCGAGCGGGATGTGAAGGGGCTGTACGCGAAGCAGGCGGCCGGTGAGATCTCCGGTCTGACCGGCGTCGACGACCCGTACGAGGCACCCGAAGCACCCGATCTGCGCATCGAGTCACCCACCCAGACCGTGCAGGAGTCCGCGGCGGCGCTGCACACGCTGCTCACCGAAAGGGGACTGGCATGACCACCATCGCGGCCGTGACCGAGAACGCCGAGGACGCCAACAACCCGTACGCCCTCTCCCACCTCGACGCCCTGGAGTCCGAGGCGGTACACATCTTCCGCGAGGTGGCGGGTGAGTTCGAGCGGCCGGTGATCCTCTTCTCCGGCGGCAAGGACTCCATCGTCATGCTGCATCTCGCGCTGAAGGCGTTCGCGCCGGCCGCGGTGCCGTTCTCGCTGCTGCACGTCGACACCGGGCACAACTTCCCCGAGGTCCTCGACTACCGCGACCGCACGGTGGAGCGGCACGGCCTGCGGCTGCACGTCGCCTCCGTCCAGGACTTCATCGACCGCGGTGAGCTGCGCGAGCGCCCCGACGGGACCCGTAACCCGCTGCAGACCGTCCCGTTGCTGGACGCCATCGAGAAGAACCGCTTTGACGCGGTCTTCGGCGGCGGCCGCCGGGACGAGGAGAAGGCACGCGCCAAGGAGCGGGTCTTCTCGCTGCGCGACGAGTTCGGCGGCTGGGACCCGCGCCGGCAGCGCCCCGAGCTGTGGCAGCTCTACAACGGCAAGCACTCGCCCGGTGAGCACGTCCGGGTCTTCCCGCTGTCCAACTGGACCGAGCTGGACGTGTGGCAGTACATCGCCCGCGAGAAGATCGAGCTGCCCGCCATCTACTACGCCCACGAGCGCGAGGTCTTCGCCCGCAGCGGCATGTGGCTGTCGCCCGGTGGGTGGGGCGGCCCCAAGGACAGCGAGAGCCTGGAGACCCGGCAGGTGCGCTACCGCACCGTCGGCGACATGTCCTGCACCGGCGCCGTCGACTCCGACGCCGACACCATCGAGGCCGTGATCGCGGAGATCGCCGCGTCCCGGCTCACCGAGCGGGGTGCCACCCGGGCCGACGACAAGATGTCCGAGGCCGCCATGGAGGACCGCAAGCGCGAGGGGTACTTCTAACCATGAGCTCGACCACGAACACGGGCGCCATCGACGTCGTCGACGCGGGTGCCACCTCGCTGCTGCGGTTCGCCACCGCCGGATCCGTCGACGACGGCAAGTCCACGCTGGTGGGCCGGCTGCTGCACGACTCCAAGTCGGTGCTCGCCGACCAGCTGGAGGCCGTCGAACGTGCCTCCCTGGGCCGCGGCCAGGAGGCGCCCGACCTGGCGCTGCTGACCGACGGACTGCGCGCCGAGCGCGAGCAGGGCATCACCATCGATGTCGCCTACCGCTACTTCGCCACCCCGCGGCGCCGCTTCATCCTGGCGGACACCCCCGGGCATGTGCAGTACACCCGCAACATGGTCACCGGCGCCTCCACCGCCGAGCTGGCCGTGGTGCTGGTCGACGCCCGCAACGGCGTGGTCGAGCAGACCCGCCGGCACGCCGCGGTCGCCGCCCTGCTGCGCGTCCCCCATGTCGTGCTGGCCGTCAACAAGATGGACCTGGTCGACTACGCCGAGCCCGTCTTCGCCGCCATCGCCGAGGAGTTCACGACGTACGCGGCGTCGCTGGGCGTCCCGGAGATCACCGCGATCCCGATCTCGGCGCTGGCCGGCGACAACGTGGTGGCGCCGTCGGCCCACATGGACTGGTACGGCGGCCCGACCGTGCTGGAGCACCTGGAGACCGTGCCCGTCGTCGCCGACCCCTCGGACGACCCCGGCCGTTTCCCGGTCCAGTACGTGATCCGTCCGCAGACCGCCGAACACCCCGACTACCGCGGCTACGCGGGCCAGGTCGCCTCCGGTGTGCTGCGCGTCGGCGACGCCGTCACCGTCCTGCCCTCGGGCCGGACGAGCACCATCGAGGCGATCGACGCGCTCGGCCAGGCCGTGGACGTCGCCTGGGCACCACAGTCGGTGACCGTGCGGCTCAGCGATGACCTGGACATCTCGCGCGGTGATCTGATCGCCCCGACGGCCACCGCGCCGGGCGTCTCGCAGGACATCGAGGCGACCATCTGCCATGTGGCGGACCGTCCGCTGAAGGTCGGCGACCGGGTGCTGCTCAAGCACACCACCCGCACCGTCAAGGCGATCGTCAAGGACATCCCGTCCCGGCTGACGCTGGACGACCTCTCCCAGCACCCGGCGCCCGGCGAGCTGGTCGCCAACGACATCGGACGGATCGTGGTCCGTACGGCCGAGCCGCTGGCCCTGGACGCCTACGCCGGCTCCCGCCGCACCGGCTCCTTCCTGCTGATCGACCCGGCGGACGGTACGACGCTGACCGCGGGGATGGCGGGCACCGCCTTCGCGGAGGCGGCCGCCGAGGCCGCTCCGGCCGACGGCGCGGACGACGAGGGATGGGACTTCTGAGCATGCTCAAGGACGTTTTCTCGACCTTCGCGAAGGAGGGCGGCCGCATCGGCAGCGGCGCCCTGGGCAGCGGGCAGGGCGGAGTCGGCCGATGTGTGTGCTGACGATGCCCGACTCCGTATCCCCCACACCCCCCTTCCGAAGATCCATCGATCTGCCGGGCGCGCCATAGGCGCGTACTGACCCGGCCCGCCGAGAGGAACACCTCCGTGTCTGCCGTTCGTCACCGCCTGCTGGCGGCCGCCGTCACCGTCCCGCTCCTGACCGGGGCGCTGGGCGCCTGCGGCTACGGCTCCGAGGCCAAGAAGGACACTTCGGCCGGTGTCGCGCCCAAGGGCGCCAAGACCGACGGGCTCGATCACGTCACGATCGGGGTCTTCGGCAACACCACCCACGCCACGCCACTGATCGGCCTCCAGAACGGCCAGTTCCAGAAGGCACTCGGCGGCACCGAGGTGAAGTACTCCACCTTCAACGCGGGCCCCGCCGAGATCGAGGCGCTCAACTCGGGCGCCATCGACATCGGCTGGATCGGCCCCTCCCCCGCGATCAACGGCTACGCCAAGTCGCACGGCAAGAGCCTGAAGATCATTGGCGGTTCGGCCTCCGGCGGCGTCTCGCTCGTGGTCAACCCCAAGAAGATCAAGAGCCTGGACGATCTCAAGGGCAAGACGATCGCGACCCCGCAGCTGGGCAACACCCAGGACGTCGCGCTGCTGAACTACCTGGCCGAGAAGGGCCTCAAGGTCGACGCCACCACGGGCAAGGGCGACGTCACCGTCCAGCGCACCGACAACAAGGTGACGCCGACCGTCTTCCAGCAGGGCGGCATCGACGCCGCGTGGGTGCCCGAGCCCACCGCTTCCAAGCTCGTCGCCGAGGGCGGCAAGACGCTTCTGGACGAGAAGAAGCTGTGGAAGGACGGGAAGTTCGTCATCACGAACATGATCGTCTCGCAGAAGTTCCTCAAGGCGCACCCGAAGGCCGTCGAGGCGGTGCTGCGGGCCTCGGTGAAGACCAACTCCTGGATCCGCTCGCACCCGGCCGAGGCGAAGAAGGCCCTCAACGACAAGCTCGCCGCCTCGGACGTCTCCGGCAAGGCACTGCCGGACAACGTCATCGACCCGGCGTTCAAGAACGTCGACATCACCGATGACCCGCTGGCCGCCACCCTCCAGCAGGAGGCCGATCACGCCGTCAAGGCGGGCCTGCTCAAGAAGCCCGACCTCAAGGGCATCTACGACCTCACGCTGCTGAACAAGGTGCTCAAGTCCGAGGGCAAGCAGCCGGTCTCCGACGCCGGACTCGGCAGCAAGTAGCCCCCGCCCGCAGTACCGCACTCCCCCAGGAGGTGACACCGATGACGACCACCACGCTCACCAAGCAGCAGCCCGCCACGGCGGACACGGGCACCACCGTGCCGTACGCGGCTCGCATCGACCATGTCTCGAAGTCGTTCGGCCGCACCGGCGCACAGCAGCATGTCCTGGACGACATCACCATCGATGTGGCGCCCGGCGAATTCGTCTGCCTCCTGGGGGCCTCGGGCTGCGGCAAGTCCACCCTCCTCAACCTCGTGGCCGGTCTCGACGCGCCGTCCGCCGGAGCCATCGAGACGCCCGGCGGCCGGCCGGCCCTGATGTTCCAGGAGCATGCGCTGTTCCCGTGGCTGACCGCGGGCCGCAACATCGAACTGGCGCTGCGGCTGCGCGGGGTGCCGCGCGCGGAGCGCCGGGACGAGGCCGAGCGGCTGCTGGAACTCGTCCGGCTCAAGGGCGCCTACGGCAAGCGCGTGCACGAGCTGTCGGGCGGTATGCGCCAGCGCGTGGCGATGGCCCGTGCCCTGGCGCAGGACAGCCAACTGCTGCTGATGGACGAGCCGTTCGCCGCACTCGACGCGATCACCCGCGATGTGCTGCACGACGAGCTGACCCGCATCTGGCGCGAGACCAACCTCTCGGTCCTGTTCGTCACCCACAACGTCCGGGAGGCCGTGCGGCTCGCCGAGCGGGTGGTGCTGCTGTCCTCCCGTCCGGGCCGGATCGCGCACGAGTGGCGGGTGGACATCCCGCAGCCGCGCCGCATCGAGGACTCCGCGGTCGCCGACCTTTCCATCGAGATCACCGAACAGCTCCGTGGGGAGATCCGCCGCCATGGCCAGCACTGAGACCAAGGCCCCGTCCGCCGCCGCCCTGGGCGGCGAGGACACCGCGGCCGACAGCACCGCCGCCAGGGCCGGCGATATCGCCGGCCTGGAGGCCGGGCTCGACGCCCTGGAATCCAGGGTCATCGACCGGCAGCCGTGGCTGCGCACCGCCGTCTCCAAGGCGTTCCCCCCGCTCGTCGCCATCCTCATCGTGCTCGCGCTGTGGCAGCTCGCGTTCCACTTCGAGCTGAAGCCGCACTACCTCCTGCCGAGCCCCGTCGACGTCGCGCACTCGCTGCAGCAGAAGTGGCTCGAGGGCACCCTGCTGAGCTTCGTGTGGACCAGTGTCTCCCGCGGCGCCCTCGGCTTCGTGGCCTCGGTGGCCATCGGTACGGTGCTCGGGCTGATCGTCGCCCAGGTCAAGGCCGTGCGGGCCGCGATCGGGCCGATCCTCAGCGGACTGCAGTCGCTGCCCTCGGTGGCCTGGGTCCCGGCCGCGATCATCTGGTTCGGGCTGAGCGACGCCACGATCTACGCGGTGGTGCTGCTCGGCGCCGTCCCGTCCATCGCCAACGGCCTGGTGGCGGGCGTCGACCAGATCTCCCCGCTCTACCTGCGGGCGGGGCGCACCATCGGCGCCACGGGTCTGGCAGGGGTACGGCATGTGCTGCTGCCGGCCGCGCTGCCGGGCTATATCGCCGGACTCAAGCAGGGCTGGGCGTTCTCCTGGCGCTCCCTGATGGCCGCCGAGCTCATCGTCAACGCGCCCGACCTGGGCACCGGGCTGGGCCAGCTGCTGGAGCAGGGCCGCGAGTTCCAGGACATGTCCTGGGTACTCGCCGCGATCCTCCTCATCCTCATCGTCGGCATCGGCATCGAGCTGCTGATCTTCGCCCCGATCGAACGCCGGGTGCTGCGCAGCCGCGGCCTCCTCGTGAAGAGCTGAACCATGGACGCACGCCCCACACTCCTCGTCATCGCCCACGGCAGCCGCGATCCGCGGCACGCGGCGACGGTCTCCGCGCTCTGTGCGCGGGTCCGGTCGCTGCGGCCGGGGCTGCGTGTCGAGGTCGGCTATCTCGACTTCAACGCGCCCCGGGTGCCGCGGGTGCTGGAGCGTCTGTCGGCCGAGGGGGTGCGGGAAGTGGTGGCGCTGCCGCTGCTGCTGACCCGCGCCTTCCACGCCAAGTCCGACATCCCGGCGGTACTGCGGGAGGCGGCCGCGCGGCTGCCCCTGCTGACCGTCCGCCAGGCCGAGGTACTCGGCCCCTCCTCGCTGCTCACGGCCGCGCTGGAGCGCCGGCTGGCGGAGGCCGGGCTGCGGCCCGGCGACCGCCGCTCGACCGGAGTCGTACTGGCCTCGGCGGGCTCTTCGGACCCGGAGGCGATCGCAGTGATCGCTGAAATCGCGCGGGAGTGGCGGCACACCGCTGGCTGGTGTGCCGTGCGACCTGCGTTCGCCTCCGCATCTCTGCCCCGCACGGCCGACGCCGTGCGGGCCCTGCGCGCCGAGGGCATCGGCCGGGTGGCCGTGGCCCCGTACGTCATCGCCCCCGGCTTCCTCCCGGACCGCATCGCCGCCGGGGCCCGCGAGGCCGGCGCCGATGTCCTCGCCCCCGTGCTCGGCCCGGCGCCCGAGCTGGCCCGGCTGCTGCTGCGGCGCTACGACCGGTCGGTGCTGGACCGCGCCCGCGGGGACCTGGCGGCGCTGGTCGCCTGACGGTCCCCGCGGCGCGGCGGGTCAGGCCGTCGTGGTGCGCAGCCAGACCGTCGTCCACGGCGGCAGCTCGTCGCCGGTGACCGGGGCGGAGGCCAGCAGCAGTTCGCCGGCCGGCAGCGGCCGGGACTCGTCCGACAGGTTGGTCACGCACTCCCAGCCGCCCGAGCGGCGGAAGTGCAGCACCCCCGGGCCGGCCGTCGGCGCGTCGTCGGCCCATTCCAGCGCCTCGTCGGCCAGCAGCCGGCGGCGGGTGGCCAGTGCCGTGCGGTACAGCTCCAGAGGGGAGGACGCCACCCCCTGCTGTGCCTCGACGGACAGTTCGCCCCAGCCCGCCGGCTGCGGCAGCCAGGAACCCCCGCTGCCGAAGCCGTACGAGCTGCCCTCGCGCCGCCACGGCAGGGGCACCCGGCAGCCGTCCCGGCCCTTCAGCCGGCCTCCGCTACGGGTCCACACCGGGTCCTGGAGGCTGTCCCGGGAGAGGTCGGCGACCTCGGGCAGCCCCAGTTCCTCGCCCTGGTAGACGTAGCCGGAGCCGGGCAGCGCCAGCATCAGCAGGGTCGCGGCCAGCGCCCGGCGCAGCCCGGACTCCCGGTCCAGGACGGGCTCCTGTCCGTCGGAGAGCAGCCAGGCCTCCTCGTCGCGGCCGTCCGGAAGGCCGTACCGGGAGGCGTGCCGGATCACATCGTGGTTGGAGAGCACCCAGGTCGCGGTCGCCCCGGCCGCCCGCGCGTCGGCGAGTGCGGTGTCGATGGAGGCGCGCAGCTCCCCGGCGTGCAGCGAGGCCTTGAGGAAGTCGAAGTTGAAGGCCTGTCCGAGCTCCTGCGGGGTGGCGTACGCGGTACGGCGGGAGTTGCGTACCCATGCCTCGGCGACGGCGACCCGCGGCGGGTCGTACTCGTTGAAGACCTTGCGCCAGTCGCGGAAGATGTCGTGCACCTCGTCGCGGTCCCAGAACGGGTGGCTGCCGTCCTCGGGCAGATCGCCGGGCTCATAGCCGTCGATGGTGCCGACGTCGCGAAGCGGTGCGGCCAGGTCCTTGGCCAGGCCGTGGGCCACGTCGACCCGGAAGCCGTCGACACCGCGGTCGGACCAGAAGCGCAGGGTGTGCCGGAAGTCCGCGCGGACCTCGGGGTTGTCCCAGTTGAAGTCGGGCTGCTCGGGGGCGAAGAGGTGGAGGTACCACCAGCCGTCGGGCAGCCGGGTCCAGGCGGGGCCGCCGAAGCAGGAGATCCAGTCGGTGGGGGGCTCTTCGCCCAGCTCCCCCTTGCCCTCGCGGAAGACGTAGCGCTCCCGTGCGGCGGACCCGGGCTCGGCGCGCAACGCCTCCTGGAACCAGTGGTGCTGGTCGGAGGAGTGGTTGGGCACGATGTCCACCATCACCTTGATGCCGAGGCGGTGCGCCTCGGCCACCAGGGCGTCGAAGTCGTCGAGGGTGCCCAGCCGCGGGTCGACATCGCGGTAGTCGGCGACGTCATAGCCGCCGTCGGCCAGCTGCGAGGGGTAGAAGGGGCTCAGCCAGACGGCGTCCACGCCGAGGTCGGCGAGGTAGGGCAGCCGGGAGGTCACACCGGGGAGGTCGCCGATGCCGTCGCCGTCGAAGTCGGCGAAGCTGCGCGGATACACCTGGTAGACGACGGCCTGCCGCCACCAGTCGGTGGTGTTGCGGTCGGAGCCGAGGTGCTGTGCGGTCACGTGGAGGCCTTTCGATACGAGAGCGGTCGCGTGACGGGGTACGGCGCGGTGTGGCGCCGGGTTCGGTCGGGTGCGGCGCGGGCGGCGGGCCCTCGGGGCGCCGGTCTCATCCCTTCACCGCCCCTGAGGTCATGCCCGAGACGATCGAGCGACGGAAGATCATGACCAGGACGCCGATGGGGACGGTGGCCGCCACGGCCCCCGCGAACAGCGTCCCGTAGGGGACCGTGTACTGGCTGGTGAACAGGGCAATGCCGACCGGAACGGTGCGGTGACCGTCCTCGCTGTTGAAGGTCAGCGCCAGCAGGAACTCCGACCAGGTCGCGGTGAAGGTGAAGATTCCCGCGGTGAACAGCCCCGGCCGGGCCAGGGGCGCGATGACGGTCAGGACGGTACGCAGCGGGCCGGCACCGTCGACGGTTGCCGCCTCCTCCAGCTCACGGGGGATACCGATCAGATAGTTGCGCATGATCCAGATGGCGAACGGCAGATTCAGCGCGACATAGGGCACGATCAGGCCCGCATAGCTGTTGAGCAGCCCCAGTTGCCGCTCCAGCAGGAAGAGCGGTACGACCAGCGCGATCGGCGGGAAGACGGACAGCATCAGCAGCGCCGTCATGATGGCGCCGCGGCCCCGCAGCGGTGTGCGGGCCAGGGCGTACCCCGCGAAGAAGGACAGCCCCAGCACGGCGACCGTGGAAACCGACGCCACCAGCACGCTGTTGAGCAGATAGCGGCCGATCCCGTTGCGGACGAAGGCCTCCGCGTAGTTGCCGAGCGTCGCCGCTTTCGGGACCAGGGTCGGCGGGGCGTCGCTGATCTCGCCCGGTCCCTTGAAGGACGACGCGATCATCCAGTACAGCGGCAGCGCCGACAGCACGACGATCGCCAGACCGCCGAGGTTGACGGCGTTGACGTACCGGCGGATGCCGGACGCCGGTGCACGGCGGCTCATGCCCGCCCCCCTTCGTCGGCCTGCGTCTTGAAGACCCGCAGGAAGAGCAGACAGCAGGTGATCACGATGACGGCGGTGGTGGTCGCCACCGCCGCGCCCCGGCCGATGGCGAGGTTCTGGAAGAGCGTTTTGTATCCGAGGATCGCCAGGGACTCGGTGGCGGTGCCCGGACCGCCCTGGGTCAGGACGAACGGCAGATCGAAGATGCCGAAGGCCTGCAGGATGCGGAAGAGGACGGCGATGGCGATGATCGGGCGCAGCTGCGGCAGGGTCACCTTCCAGAACGTCGTCCAGGTGCCGGCGCCGTCGATCTCTGCCGCCTCGTAGACGTCGCCGGGAATCAGCATCAGCCCGGCGAGGACGACAATGGCGACAAAAGGTGTGGTCTTCCAGACATCGACCACCACCATGGCGCCCATGGCGGAGGCCGGCTGCCCGAGGATGTCCGGCTGGCGGCCGAGGAGCTGCTCGAAGAGCCAGGTCAGCCCGCCGTAGGTGCCGTTGAAGAGATATCCCCACAGCTGGGCGGCGACGACATTGATCAGGGCCCAGGGCAGCAGCAGGACGGCCAGGACCCAGCCACGGGCGGCCCCCAGCCGTTCCAGTACGAGCGCGGCCACGGTGCCCAGCACCAGTTCCAGCAGGACGGTGACGGCGGTGAACCCGAAGGTGAAGACGAGCGCCTGGCGCCATTCCGGGCTGCTCAGCACGGCGGCGTAATGGTCGCCCGTCAGGGAGAGGATGCGGAATCCGCCGTACTCCAGGCGGACATCGGCGAAGCTGAGCAGCAGCGAGAAGAGCACCGGGAAGACCGTCACGGCGGTGATGGTCAGCAGCGCCGGGGAGGCGAAGAGCCAGCCGGTGCGCGCCCGGCGGCGGCCGCTCACCCGGGCCGGACCGCCGCCGCGCGGCGCCGGACCCGTCCGTGGGCCGGTCCGCTCGGAGGCCTGGGCCCGCGACACGGTGGCGGAGGATGTCATGGCATTCACAGCGCCCTGCCTTCCAGCGCGGTCCGGATATCGGCGCGGGCCGCGCGCACGGCCTGGGCGGGCGTGGCCCGGCCACCGATCACGGCGTTGGCCCTGGTGTAGAGCGCCTTGCTGACCTGGGGGTAGTACGGGGTCTGCACCGGCCGGGCGACCAGCCGTAGTTCGCGTACCCGGGTGAGCGTCGGATCGCCGACCGCGCGCGCCTCCGGCCGGGTCAGCACCTCTTCGAGCGCCGGAATCACCCCGGCGTGCTTCAGCAGGATCATCTGCGCCTCCTCACCGGCACAGAAGCGGGCAAAAGCGACAGCAGCCCCGAGGTGGCGGGAGTTGGGGTTGACGAAGTTGCTCCAGCCGCCGGCGCAGCTCACCCCGCGCGGGCCGCCGCCGGCGAAGCCGGGGCGGGGTGCGACGCCGACCCGGCCCGCCACCTTGGAGACCGAGCGGTCGGCCGCATTGCCCCAGGCGTACGACCAGTTGCGCAGAAAGACGCCGCGGCCGCCGGTGAACGCGTCCTGCGAGTCCGCTTCCACGTAGGTGGCGACGGTAGGGGGCGTGACGCCGGTCTCGGTGAACTCCCGCATCAGGGCGAAGGCCCGCTCCGCACCCGCCCCGCTCAGCGCCACGCGGCCCGCACCGTCCAGTACGGGAGCCTCGGCGTCGGCCAGGAATTCGGCGACATTGCAGGTCAGCGACTCCGATACGGACCCCTGCCAGAGAAATCCGTACGGGGCGCCCCCGGCCCGCTGGATGGTGCGCGCGGTGCGCAGCAGCTCTTCCCAGGTGCGGGGCACCGGTCGGCCGTGCTTGGCCAGCAGGTCCTTGCGGTAATAGAGGAAGGCGCTGTCGGTGAAGAACGGCAGCGCGTACACGGCGCCGCGGTACTCACTGACCCGCCGCAGGGCCGCCGGGTAGTCCGTCCAGTAGTCCTTGGGCAGCAGCGTCTGCAGCGGCAGCGCAAGGGAGTTGGCGCCGAACTGGGCCGGCCAGGTGGTGTCGCCGAGATAGACGTCGGGGGTGGGTGAGCCGCCCGCGAGCTGCGTGGTGACCGCGGCGCGGTTGGCGTCGGTGGTGCTGAGGGCGTTCGACTTTCGGACATGGATGTTCGGATGGCGGTGCTCGAAGGCGCGGATGATCAGGTCGGCCACCACGGGGCCGTTCCGGGAGGGGATTTCGGACACCCACCAGGTGAGGGTGGCCGGGGTACGCGGGACGTGGGCGGCTTGGGTCAGCAGGGTGTCCAAGGGCTTGCCCGCGCAACCGCTGGTGAGCCCGACTCCGGCGGCGAGACCGCCCGCAAGCAGGGTTCTGCGGCTCAAGGCCATGAGTGCTCCTCACGTCTTGCCTGCCATCGATGACAGCGCTTGCAGGCTAAAAGCGGGCTTGTCGCCAGGTCAACGGCTGATGAACAACAGATTTCGCGAGGGGATCTTCTGGCAACGCTGTCATCGCCAATTTGTGCTAGCGTCCCCGCATGTCCTCAGCGCAGAGCGAGGCCACGATGGCCGATGTGGCCCATCGGGCGGGGGTTTCGGTGTCCACGGTCTCGCGCACCCTGCGCGGTCTGTCGACCGTCTCGGATCCGACGCGCGCCCGGGTGGAAGCGGCAGCCCGCGAACTCTCCTTCGCGATCACCCGCAGTGCCTCCAGCCTGGTCACCGGCCGCACCGGACGAGTCGCCGTACTGATGCCGGACCTGGCCTCGTGGTTTCTGAGCTCGGCACTGTCCGGCATGGCACCCGCGCTGCGCGAGGCGGGCCTCGATCTGCTGGTGTACAGCGTGACCGACGTGCACGAACGCGCCGATTTCTTCGACCGGTTGCCCGCCCGCCGTAATGCCGACGCCCTGCTCGTGGTGAGCTTCTCGCTCTCCCCCGCCGAACGCGCCCGCCTGGACGACCTGAGCATGCCCCTCGTCTTCGTCAGCCAGCACGCCCCGGGACGCCCCAGCGTCTACGTGGACGACGAGGACGCCGCCCTGCGCGGCACCCGTCATCTGGTCAACCTCGGGCACCGGCGGATCGCCTTTCTCCAGACGTCCGACACCACGGGCTTCGCCTGGAGCAGCAAGAACCGGCTCACCGGGCATCTGCGGGCGCTCACCGAAGCGGGGCTGGAGCACGACGACTCGCTCATCCTGAGCGTGCCGGGCTGGAAGGGCAACGGCATGGCCGCGGCCGTGGGACGGCTGCTGAGCCTCCAGGAACCCCCGACCGCGATGTTCACCGAGACCGATGACATGGCCTTCCGGCTGCTGGCAGCCCTGCGGGAGGCCAACGTCCCGGTACCGGGGCGGGTTTCGGTGATGGGCTTCGACGACCACGTCATGGCGGGGGTCATGGGCCTGACGACACTGGCCCAGCCCGCCGTGGAAATCGGGCGCGCCGCCGTCCGCCTCACCCGCGCGGTGATCGACGACTCCGACGGCGCTCACGAGCGGCACATCGTGCTGCCGACCGAACTCGTCCCACGCGGAAGCACGGGGCCGCCGCCCGAGGGGAGTTAGGCCGGTGTCTTGCGGATCGGCGCGGTCCCTCGCCGATCCACAAGACACGCCAGCCGGACGCCGGGATCACGGATAGCGCTACGCGCTGCCGTCCCGCTCGCCGGAGCCGTGACCGGAGCCGGCGGCAGCGGGACCGTCCGCACCCCCTCGTGAGGAGCGCCGTCCGGAATCCCGGGGACCGGTGCGGTCCAGGGACCTCGTGGGCCGGGCCCGGCACCGTACGGCAAAGCTGACCTAACTGACCTTGCTGACCACCGCTGACTCTTCACCAGCATCCCGTCCATCGACTGTCATAGGGACCGCACACCCACCGGTGCGGCCAGAGACGATCTGGGGGGAACTGATGCTGGACAGGAGTTACGTCGTGCCCTGGGGAAAGCGGGGCAGCATGTCGGCCGGCGCCGAGGCGGCCGTACTGACCGAGCTGACCCACGACAGCACACGCCTGCCGACGGGCCGACGGCGCGAGGGGTTCGAGCGCTCCTTCGCGGAGACGGTCGGCAGCCGGCACGCGATCTCGGTGACCAGCGGAACGGTCGCCCTCCAACTCGCGGTCCGCATGCTCGGCCTGGCACCCGGCGACGAGGTGATCACCACCCCGCAGACCCATCGGGCCACCGTCCAGCCGCTGTCCGACCACGACGTACACGTCCGGTTCTGCGACATCGACCCGGCGACCCTCAACATCGACCCGGCCGCGCTGGAAGCGCTGATCACCCCGCGTACCAAGGCCCTGCTGCTGGTGCACTACGGCGGCTGCCCCGCCGAGATGGACACCATCATGGCGCTGGCGCGGCGCCACGGCGTCGTCGTGCTGGAGGACTGCGCACATGCGCTGGGCGCCCGCTACCGCGGACGGAGTCCCGGGTCGCTGGCCGACCTCGCCACCTTCAGCCTCCGCAACGCCAAGAGCGGCACCATGCCCGGCGAGGGCGGCCTGATCACCTGCGACCGGGACGACTGGGCCGAGCGCCTCCGCCTGCTGCGCACCACGGACCGGGAGGCCCGGACCGTGCGCACCGGGCCGGCTCGGCCGGGCGTGCTGCCGTGGACCCCGTACGACGGGCCTCTTCACCGCGGCTCCGTGCGGCGGCCCGGCAGCGACGCGACGATGCCGGAGGCGGTCGCGGCCCTCGGACAGGCCCAGCTCACCGGGCTGTGGGCCGCCGTCGGCCGGCGGCGCGCGCTCGCCGGGCGGCTGGACGAGGTGCTCACCCGCTACCCGTTCATCACGCCGCAGTCGGCGCCCGCGCACAGCGAGCACGCCTACCACCTCTACACCTGTTTCGCCGAGCGCCAGGAGCTGCGCGACCTGCTCGTCCTGGCCCTGGACCGCAGGGGGGTGGAGATCCAGCTGCGCTACTTCCCCCAGCATCTGCTGCCCCAGTGGCGGCACCGGGGACATCTGCGCGGTGAGTGCCCGGTCGCCGAACGCAGCTGGTTCGACCAGCACCTCAACCTTCCCTGCCATCCGCTGCTGACGCCCTCTCAGGAGGACTATCTCGTCGAGGCGCTGGACGAGTCGCTGGCCGAGCTGAACGGCGGGACGCCGGCCCCGTTGGCGGTGTCGGCGACGGCCTGCGGACGGAAGTAGGCAGGAGAGCGGAAGGGAGCGGGAAAGGGAGGGAAGAAGGCCATGTCCCTGGGAAAGGCGTTACCGGGTGTGGTGGACGGCGTACCGTCCGGGCCGGCCGGCGACGAGGCGCGGACGCATCTGCCGGCCGCGCCCGCGGCGGGCCGCGAGCCCGTGCCGCTGCAGATCAGCGCGCTGGACATGTCGGAGTCACCGCGGCTCGGGGGCTGCGACGAGGCGCACATCCGCACCCTCGCCGAGGCGGACCCGGACGGTCTGCCGCCGGTTCTCGTGCACCGCCCCACGATGCGGGTGCTCGACGGGATCCACCGGGTCCACGCGGTGATCCTGCGCGGCGGGTCCGAGATCAGCGCGGAGCTGTTCCACGGCACGGAGAAGGAAGGCTTCGTGCATGCCGTACGGTCCAACACCGCCCACGGGCTGCCGCTGTCCATGGAGGACCGCAAGGCCGCGGCGCTGCGCATCCTGCGGGACTACCCGTACTGCTCGGACCGTTCGCTGAGCGCCGTCGCGGGGCTGTCGGCGAAGACCATTGCCGCGCTGCGCGGGCGTTCGACCGCGCACGAGCCGCAGTCGAACGCAGCCCGGCTCGGGCGCGACGGGCGGGTCCGCCCGGCCAGCACGGCGGACGGCCGGCTGCTGGCCGGGCACCTGCTGCGCGAGAACCCCGGAGTGACCCTACGGGAGGTCGCGCAGTGGGCGGGGATCTCCCTGGGCACCGCCCAGGACGTGAGCCGACGACTGCGCAGCGGACAGGATCTGATCCCCGCACAGCAGCGGGGCCTCGCCGCCGGCCGCCGCAGGCTGGAGGTGCACGGCCGCACCCGCGATGCCGAAGAGGGCGACACCTCTGCCGGTACCCCACCGCACACCCCTTCGCACGGCGCCGCCCGGAGCGCCTCCCCGCCCGGCGCTCCGCAGCACGCATCCGCGCACGGCGGAGCGCCCCGGAACGGCACCCCGCACGGACTCGCTGCGCCCTCGCTGGCACGGCTGCCGTTCCTGCGGCAGGACCTCTCCCTGCGGTCCACGGACGCGGGACGCGCACTGCTGCGGCTGCTCATCGCGCAGGAGGCCGCGCTCGATGACGTCGAGCAACTCGCCAACGGGGTACCGGCCCACTGCGTCCCGGCACTGGCCGAGACGGCGAGCGCCTGCATGCAGCTGTGGGCGGAGTTCGCCGAGAGCCTGGCCCGTCGCGAGGGGACGGAGTGACCCGCGTCAGGCCAGGGGCACGGTCAGTCCGGGCGGGCCGCAAAGATCTGCTGGATGATGGTGACGAACTCGGCGGTGAGGGGGTGGGCGCCCTGCCGGGGGAAGGCGAGCTGCAGGGGAACGGGCGGGGCGTCCACCAGGCGGACGAAGACGACGGACGGATGGATGTGGCGGTCGGCGACGGATTCGGGGACGACTCCGACGCCATGGCCCGCGGCGACGGACTCCAGCCACTCGTCGAAGTTGGTGCAAGTGGCCGCCAGTCGGGGGCGGCGTTCGGCGGGCCAGTCCTCCAGCCGGGTGGTCCCGCTCACGGTGTTGATGACCAGCGGCAGTCCGGAGAGTTCGCTCCATCTGATCCGGTCCCGACGGGCCAGGGGGGAATGGACCGCGACGGCGGCGATGCGGTCCTCGTGCAGGAGGGTCACCGAGCGGATGCCGGGGGTGGTGACCGGCCCGCGCAGAATGGCGAGGTCGGCCTCTCCCCGGTCAAGGCCGGCCAGTGGCTCGTCCCTTCGTATCGGTACGACACGGGCGCGGGTGAGCTCGTGGAAACGGTCCATGGCCTCGTGGGCCCAGCCGGCGGGGAAGCCCCAGGTGAACCCGAGCCGCAGGACTTCGTCCGCCCGGTCGGGCCGCAGTGCCTCCTCCAACCGGGGTAGGAGCTGGGCGAGTTGACGGTAGAGCCGTTCACCGGCCGGCGTGAGGGTGACGCGGCGGGTGGTGCGCTCCAGGAGACGGACGCCAAGCTGCTCCTCCAGGCGCCTGAGATTCCTGCTCAGGCTCGGCTGGGAGAGATGCAGCCTGGCGGCGGCCCGGGTGAAGTGTTGTTCCTCGGCGATCGCCAAGAAGCCCCGTAAGTGGTGCAGTTCTATCCCCATATCCAGGAGCATACGAACCGAGGCGAGGACGGCCGAGAATCGGGGCACCCCGGCATCGGCCACCTCGCGCGTATTACCGCTGGTTAAGGGGAGACCGGAATGGGGATCCGGGCCGTTCGCGGACGGCGTGCGGTTCGCGTCTCCGGGAACCTCCGCATTCGTTGCGGGCAACGCCGGACCTCCTTCATTGCGGCAATGTCGGTTCGCTCCTTCAAGGGGATACGGCTCTCACTCGGGCCCCGGGCCGGGGGGCGAGGAGTAAGGGTATGAGGGGGCGGCATACATGAGAAATGACTTGACGCGCCGATTCATTCATGGACGACATAAGTGCAGTTGATCCACCCTGCCGGGCGGAAAAAGTTGTAGCCGACAGCGAGTTGCGCGGTGCCGCCCATTCATACGCGCCGGCTATGAGTGGGACGCGCTTGATATTTCACACGGCCGCAACCTCGTGGCTAGCCTTGTTCCGCGATCTGGAAGCGGCCTCATGCGGGCCGATTTCCGCCGTGACGGAAGCGAGTGGGGGACGTGATTCAACGTGCGAGCGTACACAGGCGGAATCTGCCGGAGAGCGAATATCCGACACCGGGCCGGGCCGGGATTCCCGGCAGGCTCGCGGCCCTGGGCACCGGGCGCTTCCGCCGGCCGGTGATGATCACGCCGATCGCGGCCGGTGGGGGCCTTCCCCGGCGGTGCTCGGCGCTGGTCACCGCGGCGATGACCGTCGCCGCCCGGCCCGCGCTCCCCGCCCGTACCCTTCGGCACCCCAGCCACGACGGCCACCGGACCGGCACCGGTTCCGCCGCCCCTGCCCCGCAGGCACCGGGCCGGCCGGCGGTCCTCTCCCCTGAGCTGCTCACCGCCGCCGTCACCGCGTCCTGGCGACCGGGCGGGCAATGTGCCGCCTCTCGCATGGCCTTCGGCGCTCCGCCGGCCGTCGCACTCCGTCGATGTCAGTGCCCGGCCCCGCCCCTCACGGCCTGATCTCCCCTCCCGCTGTCCCGTTCACCGATTCCGCTCCAACCCCACCAGTTACCGACGGGCCGCTCCCCGTGCCCGTTTCCGCCGCCGTGCGACGGCGTACGGCCACCCGACTGCTTGGAGAGACGATGAAGACGACCCGTGAGATCGCGATTGTCGGCGCAGGACCGCGCGGACTGAGCGTGCTGGAGCGAATATGCGCGAACGCGCGAGGCGCGGCCGGGGACAGACCCGGCACGCTCGTCGTCCACCTCGTGGATCCCTGGCCGCCCGGCGGCGCGGTCTGGCGCACGGACCAACAGCCGGAACTCCTGATGAACACCGTGGCTTCCCAGGTCACCCTGTTCACCGACCCGAGCCTGAGCTGCGCGGGTCCGGTGGAGAGCGGCCCGAGCCTGTACGAGTGGGCCCGCTTCGTGGTCGCCATGGAAGGCGTCGAGTCCTGCCCCGCCGACGTCGCCCTGGAGGCCGCGCGGCTCGGTCCCGACGACTACCCCACCCGCGCCTTCTACGGCCACTACCTGAGCTGGGTGTACCGGCGGCTGGTGGAGAACGCTCCACAGGGCGTCCGTGTGCGGTTCCGTCGGACACGGACGCTCAAGGTCACCGAGGACGACGCCGGGCAGCGCGTTCTGCTCGGCGACGGGGGTGAACTCACCGGCCTGGACGCCGTGGTGCTCGCCCTCGGCCACCTTCCGGCGGTCCCGTCCGGGGAGACCGAACGGCTGGAGAAGGGCGCGCGGACCCGCAACCTGCGCTATCTGCCGCCCGCCAACCCCGCCGACGTCGACCTCGACGGCATCGAGCCGGGCGAGGCGGTGATCCTGCGCGGGCTGGGCCTGAACTTCTTCGACCACCTCGCCCGCCTCACCGCCGGCCGCGGCGGCACCTTCCACCGCGGCGAGGAAGGGCGGCTGGCGTACCGGCCCTCGGGGAACGAACCCCGGCTCTTCGCCGGGTCACGCAGAGGGGTTCCGCACCACGCCCGCGGCGACAACCAGAAGGGGGCCGAGGGCCGGTACCTGCCGCGGCTGCTCACCCCCGCCCTCGCCACCGAGCTCCACGAGCGGGGCGGGCTGCGCTTCCACACTGACCTGTGGCCGCTGATCAGCCGTGAGGTGGAGTCCGTCTACTACGCCACGCTCCTGCGGTGCCGCGGCCTTCCGGAGGAAGCCGAGCGACTGCGCGAGCGGATGCTCGCCATGGACGCCGACGGCGCCGACGGCAGGGCGTTACGGCAGACGCTGACGGCCGCGGGCATCGCCGAGCAGGACCGCTGGGACTGGCAGCGGCTGCTGGACCCGCTGGCGGGGCGGGAGTTCACCGGCCGGGCCGAGCTGGACGCGTGGATGCTGCACCGCCTGGACGAGGACGCGGCCCAGGCGGCGCTCGGCAATGTGCACGGTCCGCTGAAGGCCGCACTGGACGCGATGCGCGACCTGCGCAACGAGATCCGGCGGGCCATCGACCGCGACGGGCTGGACGGCGAGGCGTACCGCACCGAGGTGCAGGGCTGGTACTCCCCGCTCAATGCCTTCGTCTCCATCGGACCGCCGCGCCGCCGCGTCGAAGAGCTGGCCGCGGTGGCCCGCGCCGGGGTGCTCGGCTTCCTCGGACCCCGCACCACGGTCCATATGGACGCCGACGCCTTCGAGGCGTCCTCCCCCGCCGTCGGCGGTGGGCCGGTGCGCGCCCGCGTCCTGATCGAGGCGCGGCTGCCGGAGCCCGATGTACGCACCGCGGACGACCCGCTGCTGCGCGGCCTGTTGGCCACCGGTCAGGCGTCCGGGTTCCGGCTGGCCGCAGCCGGCGGCGCACGGCACCACACGGGCGGTCTGCATGTCGGGCGCGACCACCGTCTGGTCGCCGCGGACGGCCGGCGGCATCCCGCGCGGTTCGCGCTCGGCATCCCCACCGAAGGCGTGCACTGGCTCACCGCCGCCGGCGCCCGGCCCGGGGTCGACTCGGTCATGCTGCGTGAGACGGACGCCGTCGCGCGGGCCGCGCTCGGGCTGGACGACGGGGCCCGCGGCGACCGCGGACTGCGCGAGAGCCACGGCGGGCGGGTCACGGCATGAGCAGACATCCGTCCGTGCCCACCCGGCCGGCTCCCGCCGTCGCCGTGGCCGTCCCGGGCGGCCCGCCGGAGCCGCGCCGTGACCTGGGCGCCGTCTGGCATGTGGCCGCGATGACCGTGCTCACCTCCACGCCTGTCTTCCTGCCCGGCGCCGCGCATGCCCTGATCGGGCGGGAACTGGGCTGGGGCGAGGGGCGTATGGGCCAGGTACTGGCCCTGTACTGGCTCGGTTCGCTCGGCGGCGCCTGGCGCAGCAGGCGCCACGAGTCCCCGGCTGCCGTGGAGACCACCCTCGCCGTCGCCCTGCTGGTCACCGCCGGCGCGCTGTCGGCGATGGCGGCCTGGCCGACGGCCGGGCTGTGGGCGGGGGCGCTGGCCGGCGGCGCGGCGTACGGCTACAGCCAGCCGCACACCAACCAGTTGCTGATGCGCCGGTGCGCACCGGGCATACGAGGGTTCGCGTTCGGCCTGAAGCAGGCCGCGGTGCCGGCCGCGACGCTGGTGTGCAGTGTGGCCGTCCCGCTGCTGGTGGTCCCGTTCGGCTGGCGGTTCGCCTTCTGTGTGGCGGCAGCCCTGTGTGTGCTGCACGGCGTGGTGTTGTGGCGCTCGCGTACCGCCGGGCCGGCGGGCGGCGCCGCGCCGCGCACGACCGCCCCGGCGCTGCGGCCGGACCGGCGGCTGCTGGCGCTGTCGGCCGCGGGCCTGTTCGGGGCGGTGGTCGGCAACAGCCTCGGCGGCTTCCTGCTGGTGACGCTGACGGACGGCGGTATGACCTACACCGCGGGCGCGCTGACCGTGGCGGCCGCCTCGGCGCTGACCATCGTGGTGCGTATCGCGGCGGGCCGGGGATCGGACACCGGGCGGGTGGCCGTCCACCCCGTGCTGGCGCTGATGTTCGCCACGGGCCTGGCGGGGACGTGCCTGCTGGCGACCGGCGGGACGGGCCTGCAGATCGCCGGGGCGCTGCTGGCCTACGCGGGCGGCTGGGGCTGGGCGGGGGTGCTGCACTACGCGGCCGCCCTCGCCTTCCCCGGCCGGGAGAACCGGGCCACGGCCTGGACACAGATGGGGGTCTCGCTCGGGGCGATGGCGGGACCGCTGCTGTTCGGGTTCTGCTACCAGGTGGTCGGGGCCGCCGCCTGGTGGCCGGTGTCGGCGGCGGGCGGGTGCGCCTTCGTCGCCGTGCTGGTGGCCCGGCGGCCGGACCGCGTCACGCGGCGAGGATCGACTGAGACGTACGGAGGAGAGCGATGACCACGGATCCGACCCTGGCGCGGCTGGACCGGCCGCAGGTGAACGAGGACTTGGAGGAGCTCTACCAACTGGCCGCGCGTATCCAGGTGTTACGGGTGCGGGACGGGGCGGAGCGGCTCGGCTGGAGCGCTCCGCGGGTGACCGAAGCGGCCCGCCGGCTGGTGGAGACCGGGCTGCTGCAGCCGCTGCACGGGGACGAGCCGGCGTATGTGGCGGTGGCACCACGGGCCGCGGCGTCGCGGCTGCTGGTACCGCTGCATTCACAGATCGCGCTGATCGAGCAGCGCTCGGAGGAGATCCGGGCCGAGCTCGCGGCCTTCCAGGAGGTGCACGACCAGGCGTTGCGGGAGGCGGAGCACGAGCAGGCGTTCCGGACGCTGACCGGCACGGACGCCATTGCCGAGGAGCTGGCGGTGGCCTCGGCCAACTGCCGGCACGAGGTGCTGTCCGCGCAGCCGGGCGGTGGTGGGGCGGCCGACGGACCGTGGCGTCTGTGGGAGCCGGATGTCGCGGTCGCGGTGCGCGGGGTGCGGTTGCGGGCGGTGTTCCAGCACACCGCGCGCTTCAGCCGGCCGACGAAGGAGTACCTGACGTTGGTGACGCAGTACGGCGGCGAGGTACGCACCCTCGGCGAGGTCTTCGAGCGGATGACGGTGTTCGACCGGGAGGTGGCGTTCATCCCCGCCCCGGACAGTGCGGAGCGGGCGGTGGTGATCCGGCAGCCGGGCGTGGTCCAGTTCCTGGCCGGCGTCTTCGAGCGGAGCTGGCTGGCCGCCCGGCCGTTCGAGAGCCACAACCGGGCGACGGAGGTCAGCCGACTGGTCTCCGGTGTGCGGATGTCGATCCTGCGGCTGCTCGCCGAAGGGGAGACGGACGACGCCATCGCCCGGCAGGTGGGGCTGAGTGTCCGGACCTGCCGCAGCCATATCGCCAAGATCTACGAGGAGTTCGGTGCCCGCAGCCGTTTCCACCTCGGCGTACTCATCGCCGGCTCGGGCCTGCTGGACGCCGAGCGGGCAGCCTGCTGAGCGGCAGGTGCGGGCCGGAGACCCGGAGGGGCGTATGACGTACTCGATTAGGATGCGGCCATGACCGCCCCGGACTCCCCGACCACCCCGGCAGCCCACCGCCCGGACCCCGAACTGGGCTTTCCGGCTCCGGGGGAGGTCCTGCACCGGCTGCGGACCCAGCGGGGGATGTCGCTGCGTCAGGTGGCGGCCGAGTGCCGCCTTTCGGTCTCGTTCCTGGCGGCGCTGGAGCGGGGCGAGACCGATATCGCGCTGGAGCGACTGGGCCGGCTGGCGAAGGTGTTCGGGCACAACGTGGGGTCGTTCCTCGGCTTCTCGCCCGGCCAGGCCGCGCCGTCGCTGTTCCCGTTCGGTGAACAGTCGGTGATCGAGCGGGCGCCCGGCATCAGCTACCGGGTGCTGCGCGCACCGGAGTTGGGATACCAGGTGGTCCAGGGGGACTTCGCGCCGCACAGCGCGCTGGGCGAGGACCTTCAGCACGAGGGCACGGACCTGATCATCGTGACCGAGGGCACCTTGGTGACCCGGTACAACGGTGTCGACCACACCCTGCGGACCGGGGACTGCGCGCGCTGGTCGGCGGGGTATCCGCACTCGTTCCGCAACGACACCGACCAGCCCGCGCGGATGGTCGCGCTGCTCTTCTCCAGCCTTTACTGACGGCTACGTTCCCGGACGCGGGACCCATCGGTGGTGAGCCGGGGCACCTGAGGGTGCCCCGGCTCTCTCGTGTGCCGTCCCGGAGCTGCAACTTCCTGCAACGGGAGGCGTCTTCATTGAGAGTGAACCTTATTCTGCACTAGCGTGCTTTTTAACGCACACGCCGCTCCGGCGGACCTCGCGAGTCGCACCAAGAGATCGGGACGCGCCATGCAGCTGAATCCCACCCAAGCCTCCCCGCCCACCGCTCCGCCCCCGGCCGCGAGCGGGACCGCAACCGCGGCACGCGCCGGAGGCCGCGGCGCCGACCTGTGGGCCCGCATCGCCCTGGTACTGGTGTGGAGTTCGGGCTTCATCTCCGGCAAGCTCGGCCTGCGCCACTCCGCCCCCTACACCTTCGCGGCCCTGCGCTTCGCCATCGCCGGGGCGATTCTGCTGGTGATCGCCCTGGTCAGCCGGCGCGCGTTACCCCGCGGCCGGCTGCTGGCGCATCTGGCCGTCGCCGGTGTCCTGGTGCAGGGCGTCCAGTTCTCCAGCATCTACGTCGGCATGGACCTCGGCGTCCCGTCCGGTCTCGCCGCACTGATCATCGCGCTCTACCCGCTGACGGCCTCGCTGATCGCCGTTCCCGTTCTGCACGAGCGCGTCACCCGCGGCCAGTGCCTCGGCCTGGTGCTGGGGCTCGGCGGGGTCGCACTCGCGGTCAGCGAGGGGCTCCACTTCGACGGTGACTACCTCGTGGGGCTCGGCTTCCTCGTCCTGGCGCTCCTGGGCATCTCGGCCGGCACCGTCTACCAGAAGCGGTTCTGCCAGGGCATGGATCCGGTCTCCGGCAACGCCGTACAGCTGCTGGCCGCCGCCGTCGTCGCGCTGCTGCCCGCCCTGCTCGCGGAGGGTTTCGACGCCACCTTCACCGCCGGCTACTGGCCGGTGCTGCTGTGGGCGGCGCTCGTCAACTCCATCGTCGGTGTCGGCCTGCTCTACGGGCTCCTGCAACGGCACGGCACCAGCCAGGTGAGCAGCCTCTTCTACCTGGTGCCCATGGTCACGGCCGGCTTCGCCGCCCTGCTGCTCGACCAGCATCTCGGCCCGCTGACCCTCGGCGGACTGGTCCTGGCCACCGCGGGCACCCTGCTCGCCAGCCGGGTACGGAGCTGACGCCGTGCCACCCACGGACGCCCGCAGGACACGCACGGGGTGCCGGACCACCCGGCCCGGCACCCCGCCGGCTCCCACCGGGAGCACACCCGTCTCCCGTCTTCGCGGGTGGCAGGGCCTAACGGCCGAACTCGGCCAGGATGTCCTCGATGTCGGCGGCGCAGTCACCGCAGCCGGTGTTGGCCTCCGTCGCCGCGCGCACCTCCTCCAGGTCGGCGGCGCCCGCCTCGACGGCGGCCACCACCTCACCCTCCGGAACCCTTGCGCACAGGCACAGCAGCTGTTCCGACTCCATCACGCCCCCTCGCCCGGTTCCGGTTCGGCCAGGCGGTGGACCAGCTCGGTGCGCTCCGGGCGCTCGCGCAGCTCCGCCCGGCGGATCTTGCCCGAGGCCGTGAGCGGCAGCTCCGTGGTGAACTCCAGCAGCCGCACCCACTTCTCCCGGGGCAGCTGTGCCACCGCGTCGGCGAAGACGGCCCGCGCCGTTTCCGCGTCGGGTGCGAGCCCCTGCGCGGGCACGACGTACGCCTTCGGCTCCCACAGTCCGACCGGGTGCGGCACCGCCACCACCGCGGCGTGCCCGACCGACGCACTGCGCAGCAGGGCGCGTTCCAGCTCCAGCGGGGAGATGCGGTGATCGAAGGACTTGAACATGTCGTCCGTGCGCCCCACGTAGGCGTAACTGCCGTCCTCGTGCCGGACCACCAGGTCGCCCGTGTGGTAGACGCCGTCCTTGAACGCCGAGGCGGTCTTGGCCTCGTCACCGGCGTAACCGGTCATCATGCCCGCCGGGGCGGGCGACAGGCTCACGCACAGCTCACCGGGTGTCCCGTCGGGCACCTCGTCGCCCGACTCCTGGTCGACGAGGAGGAGTTCGTAGCCCGGCAGCGCCCAGCCCATCCGGCCGGGGGTGACGGTGCGGCCCGGCGGGTTGCCGATCTGGGCGGTGGTCTCGGTCTGGCCGAAGCCGTCCCGTACGAAAAGATCCCACGCCTCGTGCACGGCGTTGTAGAGCGCGGGCTCCAGGGACTCGCCGACGGCGGCGGCCTCCCGAAGCACCGGCGGCCGTTCGCCCAGGCCCTCCTGGATCATGCCGCGCCACACGGTGGGCGGGGCACACAGCGTGGTGATCTCCCGGGTCCGCAGGGCGGCCAGGACGTCCGCAGGCCGCGGCCGGGGCGTGGCCAGGGCCAGCGCCGTGGCCTCGGCGTTCCACGGCACGAAGAAGGAGCTCCAGGCGTGCTTGGCCCAGCCGGGCGCGGAGACGTTGAGATGGCAGTCGCCGGGCCGTACGCCGTTCCAGTACATGCCCGAGAGATGGCCCACCGGGTAGCTGAGGTGGGTGTGGGCGACCATCTTCGGCCGCGAGGTCGTGCCGGAGGTGAAATAGCGGAACAGCGGGTCGTCGGCCCCCGTCCAGCCGTCCGGGGTGAAGGCGCTGCCGGCCTGGAGCGAGGTGTCGAACGGAAGCCAGCCGGCCGCCCGGCCGCCGACGGCGATGCGCGTCCAGGCGCCGGGTATGCCGGCGAACCGCGGCACCGCCTCCGCCTCGGCGATGACGTGCCGGATCTCCGCGCGTTCGATCCGGTCGGCGAGGTCGAAGGAGGTGGTCGTGGTGTAGGTGGGGACGACGACGGCACCGAGCTTGATGGCGGCCAGCAGCGTCTCCCACAGCTCCACCCGGTTGTGCAGCACCAGCAGGAGGTGATCCCCCCGGCGCACCCCCAGGTCGTGCAGCCAGCAGGCCACCTGGTCGGACCGGCGGGACATGGCCTCGTAGGAGACCTCGGTGTCGGCGGAGCCGTCGTCGGCCGGGCCCAGGATGCGCAGCGCCGGCGCCGGGTTGCCGTCGGCGATCACATCGAACCAGTCCAGGGCCCAGTTGAACCGGTCCAACTGCGGCCAGGAGAAGGCCCGGTGGGCGGCCTCCAGATCCTCCCGGTTGTCCAGCAGCACGTCGCGGGCCTTGCGGAAGGCGAGGGTCGCCGCGGTCTCATGTCGGGTCATGCTCATCGGGCCTTTCACGTTCGGAGGGAGGGACGTGCGGGGCGGCGGTCACCGCACGGAGGCGGGTTCCGGGACAGCCGGCGCCACGTCCACCGGGGCACCGGCCGGCTCCGCGTCGGGCCGGGGCAGCAGTTCGGCCGCCACGGCGTCGGCGACCTTGACGAAGTCCGTCTCCAGGCCCGGACGCCCGTTGCCGATCTGGGTGAACCAGCGCACGTGCTCGGTGGGGACGCCCAGGGCGTACAGGCCCGGGTGCAGCCGGCCGTTGGCGTCGATGACGCGGAAGGATCCCCAGGCGATGTCCAGGCCGCCGGTCGCGAACTCCTCCTCGGTGACCGGGTCCTCGTTGACGAACTCCCGGATCAGCCCCTCGGCGAGCAGCTGCCGGGTGAGCTGCGAGGCGTCGCGTGGAAGGTCCGGGGTGGGGATACGGGCGTCGATGAGCACGTCGGCGTACCGCAGGGACCCTTCGACCTGCCGGGAGCGGACCGTGAAGCGTCCGGTCTCCTCGTCCCGGCCGAACTCGGTCGCGGGGCCCGCCACTTCGACCAGTCCCCCGTCCATCAGCGCCAGCAGCTGCTCGATACGGGCCATCGGCGGGCCCGCCGAGAGCAACGCGTTGACCGGTACGTAGCGGCCGCGGAACGCGGAGGCGTACGACGCGGGCGCCAGGCCGCCATAGTCCACCGAGGCCCGGAGGATGCCGCGCAGATCGCGCAGCGTGTCCAGGGCGGCCTTCAGCGGTCCGTCGACGGTGCCCAGCGACGCCTCCTCCAGGTCGCGCCGCATGACACCGGTCAGGCGCCGTCGCCAGGCCTCCGGGTCCGCGAAGTGCTCGCCGGTGAAGGGCCGGGCCAGGCTCCACAGGTCCAGCGGCGGCACGTCCTCCACGCCCGCCTCCTTGACGGCCCGGAGACCGTCCTCGCCGGCGAGGACTTCCTCGGCATGCCGAGCGGCGAACCGCTCGGCCGCCTCCGCTCCGTGGCGGTGGCGCACGTGCCCGGTGTAGTAGACGTGCTCGATCTCGTGGAGCACCAGCGGCAGCAGGTCCGCGGCGAAGTCGAGACGGTCGCTGCCGGTGGCTCGTTCCTGGCGCTGCCGCGCGTGGGCGACGGCCTGCGGGGTCAGGAAGAGCGCCTGGTGGACGTGGTGCGGGGCCTTCTGGTTACGGCCGCGCGCCGGGATCGGCAGCCCGCTGCGGGAGCCGGCCACGATGTGCGGCTCCCGGCCGCTGGGCTCGTAGCGCAGCCGACCGTCGCCGTCGCGCACGAACCGGCCGCCGCGGCCCTCGGTCAGCGACATCAGCACGTCGTAGAACGACAGGCCCAGGCCGCGGACGGCGACGGTGGACCCGGGCGGCACGGTGCCGGCCAGGTCCATGTCGGCGGCCGAGTCCCCCGAGATGTAGTGGGTGTCGGGGCGGTAGGCCGCGAAGGCGGCCATCGTCCGGTCGAAGGTGTCGGGGGTGTTCGTCGGGTGGCCGGTGGCGAGGACGACCTTGTCGGCACCGAGCGTCCGCAGCGAGTCCAGCGTCACCTGGTAGCGGCCGAAGTGGTCGGGGCGCACCGAGGTGACCCGGCCGCGCACCGGTATCAGCCGTACGTGCGGGGGCAGTTCGTCGGTGATGGTGCGGTAGACGAACCGCAGGTAGCGGCCGTAGTCGAGGCGGGAGGCGAAGTCGTCGGGGCCGTGCCCGGACGTGGGCCGCACCTCCTCGGGGGCCTGGTCGTGCAGCCACTGACCGAGCGAGGGGCCGGCGCCGGGCCGCGGACGGCCGCCGTCGGGGCCGCCGGAGAACATCGTGACCTGCCCGATGACGGTGTTCATGGCGAACCAACGGTCCTGGTCGGTACGCCAGATACGGCCGGCGCCGACCTCCACCGCGTCGATGGCGTAGACCGTGACGGGCCGGCGGTCGGCGGGCGCCGCTTCGCGCAGGCGCACGGCGAGCCGTTCGAGGACCGCGATGCCACGCGGTCCGGTGCCGACGACCGCGATGGTGTGCGGGGCGGGCGACGGTACCTGAGCTGTGTTCACAGCACTCTCCTTGGATCACGTGAGGTGAGGGGTTCATGAGGGAGTTGGTCGCCCCGCGTCCAGTCGAGGGCAGCGCAGTCGAAGGCCGCCTGGATGTGCGAGAGCATCCCCAGGAGGTCATCGGCGCGCAGCCGCGCGGGGCCCGGTGGGGCGGCGGGGCGTATCGGCATCGAGCCGACGGTGAGCCACCGCAGGCGCCCGTCGCCGTCGATGTAACTGCGGGCGCGCTGGGCGTTGTCCGCGTGCAGGCAGTACGGGACGTCCAGGTAGCCGCGCGCGAACGCCGCGGTCAGCGCCCGGCCCACGTCGGGGTCGAGTTCGAGTACGGCCTCGACGAGCGCGCGGGCCTCGTCGTAGACACCGTCGTCGGGGGCCGGTGCCGGCTGGTGCAGCCCCTCGGCGCGCGCCAGACGGGCGGTACGGGCCGCCTCCTCCAGGGACCTGACGTTGTCCTCGACGGTGGGTATCCGGTGCGCCTCGGCGGTGGTCTTGACGATCAGCCGCTCGGCTCCGGTGCGCACCGCCAGACGCGCGCTGTGGCGCAGCAGTGCGAGCGCGCCCGGCTCGGTGCGGGGGAAGACGCCCATGTACGTGTAGAGCACGACGTGCCACCGGGTGTCGCCGAGCAGTTCCCCGGCCAGGCGGCGCAGCGCGGCGACGGCGGCGGTGTCCTGGTCGAAGTCCGTCTGCTGGGCGTAGCTGAGCGAGATGTCGCACAGCCCGTGCTGCCGGAAGAAGAGCCCCTCCAGCAGGGAGAGGGCCACCAGCAGGGAGGGCGGGCACAGCTGTCCCAGCATGCAGCCGCCGAAGCTCTCCAGATGGGCGGTGGACGAGCGTTCGGCGAGCAGTTCGCAGCAGCGCGCCCAGGCTTCGACGGACGCCTGCAGGGGGGTGCGGCTGTAGGGCAGGCAGTACGAGACGGGGCCGCCCTCGGTCGCGTCCAGTCCGGCGTCCAGGAGCGTGGTGAAGATGTCGAGGGGGAGGGGGGAGCCGTGGCGCACCTGGACGGCGAAGGAGCCGAGTCCGCACAGCAGTTGGCGGGTGGTCCCCGGCCCGTGGGTGACGAGCGGGTAGCCGTTGAGGTCCTCGCCGGCGTTCAGCGCGCGGCGCGCGGCGGCGTGGTCGCCGACCCGGGTGTAGCTGTCCAGCGTGATGGTGCCGACGGTGTGCGCCTGTGCCCGGCGGACGGCCGTCAGTCCGGTGCGCATGGCGTCCGGCGCGCAAAAGCCCATCCGGGGCTGCACCACCAGCTCGCCGGCCCGTCGCGCCCGGTCCACGACCTGGCCGAAGGGGAGCGCCGCGGGTGCGGACGCGGGTGCGGACGCGGGTGCGGACGCGGGTGCGGACGCGGGTGCCGGGCGGCCGGTGCCGACGACGCTCATTGTCCGCCCGCCGCAAGCACCACGGGCGACTTCGCGGATCCGACGTACCGGCGGAAGTCGCCGACACCGGCGTCGTCCTCGAAGACGGCGGTGAATCCGGCGGCGATCAGCTCCGGGCCGTACGTGCCCGCGGCGGCGCCCTTGGTCCCGAGCTTGCCGCCGATGACGACGGGCAGGGCGGCCAGGTCCGGTTCGGCACGCAGCCGGCCGATCAGCCGCCGTCCGTCGATGGCCCCGTGGCCGTTGACGCTGCTGACGACGACGAGATCGGGCACGAAGCGGCGGCACTCGGCGATCAGGAGGTCGTCCGGCACACAGGCACCGATGTTGTGCACCTGGTGGCCCAATTCCTCCAGCAGCAACTGAAGGTAGACCAAATTCCAGGTATGCGAGTCGGAGGAGACACTGGAAACAAGAACACGGCGTCCCGCTGCCGGTATCGCTGCTGCCTGGTCAGGTATGACCTCAGGCGAAGTCATGAGGTTCTCTCCCGTGAAATGAGGGCATGTTCCGGCTCGCCGAGCTTACGCATGAACCCCCCACCCACCGCGCCCTCAGTTTCCTGCAATGCAGGTAAGTGACCGGGCCAAAGGGTGGTGACGGCTCAGGCTTTCCCGTGAGAATCGAAGGGCAGCTCCACCGAAACACACCCGCCCCGAAGAACCGGACCGTCAACTCTCCGGCGGGCCTTCACCGAAAACACAGGGAGCGTTACCGAGATGGGATCCGCAGAAACTTCCGGACCGACGCCTTTTCCGCTCGACGAGCGCGGCATGCGGCCGGTCGAGGTGCACTGTCACGGATTCGGGGACGTGGATTTCTCCGACTTCACACGCGTGGACCTGGACCGCCTGGACATGTGGTGCGCCGGCGAGGGCGTACTGGCCCTGCCCACGATGTACCTGCACCGCGACCGGCTCGGCGAGTTCGAGGACTTCATGCGCCGTTACGCCGCCAAGCGCGCGGACGGCCTGCTGTCGCACATCCCCGGCGTGGCGCTGGAGGGTCCGCTGCTGTCGCACCGCGGCGGCACCCCGCAGTCCACGGTGTGGGCGCCCAGCCGCAACGAGTGGGAGCGCCTGGCGGCGCTCGGCGACCACGGTCTGGTCTACACGGTCGTCTCCCCCGACGCGTTCTCCCCGGAGTCGGTGCTCCAGGACGACCCGCATCTCAAGGACAGCGACTTCGAGTGGATCGTGCCGACCCTGCTGGCCCGCGGTGTGCGGCCCGCGCTCGGCCACTTCACCCGTGACGACCCGGCCCGCAGCGCGGCCACCGTCGACGCCATCGTGGAGATCGCGCACCGTTCGCCGTGGCGCGGCAACGGCGTGCGGGTGACCACCGACCACCTCTTCAACGACATGCCGCTCAACATCCGGCACGCGTTCCGCACCGACCGCGCACGCGCCCAGCGTGACGAGGTCATCGCCTCCTACGACGTGCCCAACTGGACGCTGGACAACATCAGCGAGATGGCCGGCCCGGTGCCGGGAGCGATCATCAAGCAGGCCGTCAACGGCCGGATCGCCGCCTGCATCAACTTCGACGGTGAGCACGTGGATCTCGCGCTGGCCACCCGGGCCGTACAGCTCATGGGCCCCCGCAACGCGATGATCATGACCGACCGGTGCGACTCCGCACGGCTCGGCGGCCGCGCGCTGCACCACACCGGGGACAACGGCCTGTGGTACGAGGAGAACGGCGTGGTCGCGGCCGGCTCGCAGCCGCTGGCCCGGCACATCGCCAACGCCAAGGCCAACGGGCTGTCCGACGAGGACATCTCCTTCCTCATCACCCGCACCGCGCACCGCACCTTCGGCATCACCGCCGCCTCCGAGGCGATCGCCGCCGCCGTCTGACCGGCGAGCGCCCCTCCCACGACGCGGCCGGCGTTCCCCCGGCGCCGGCCGCGTCCCACTTCGCAGCAACGGGGAGACGGAACATGTGTGCCGAGCCCGCGCTCGACACCCCGCCGCCCTTCTTCTCACGCACCTGTCAAAGGTGGCGCCGCGGGTATTTCACGGACCCACGGAAATTACTCGGGATGAATTCCCGAGGCCCTTACCGGAAGGCCGGTGACATTCCGGCACCGGCCTTCTCATCACTCGTCGGCGCACCTACCGGGACGCGCCTACCGGCGATGGAAGGAAACTCTGCCGGACCACCCCTGCACGCAACCGCTCCACGGCCTTCCGGGAAAACCGCGGTCTGCGCATTTCGAGAGAACAGGATGGGGACGTGTTTGATCACATCGCGGACGCGATGAAGCAGCCGGATGTGGTCCGGCTGGACCGCAACCTCTATGTCCTGCGCTTCGAGATGATGAAACTCTATTCGGCGCTCGAAGCCGTCCGGCATCTCCTGGCGACCGGTGTCGTCCGGCCCGGCGACACCTTGATGGACAGTTCCAGCGGCACCTACGGCTATTCGCTCGCCCTGGCCTGCCACAAATACGGAATGCAGTGCCGCATCGTCTGCTCGACCAAGGTCGACGCCCAGGTGCGCCGCCAGTTCGAGATGCTGGGCGCCCAGGTCGACCAGGTGCAAATCCCCCCGGGGCCGATGGTCGACAAGATGGACCAAGGGGCCCGCCTCCGGCGTGTCGCCGAGATCCTCGACACCGAGCCCGGCGTCCACTGGATGCAGCAGTACCACGACGGCGTGCACTACCTCGGCTACCGCGAGTGCGCCGAGATGCTGCAGAAGGAGTTCGGCGGCGAACCGCTCACCCTGGTCGGCGGTGTGGGAACCGGCGCCTCGACCGGCGGCCTCACCAGCTACCTGCGCGAGCTCAACGACGATGCCGAACTCGTCGGCGTCCAGCCCTTCGAGAGCGTCACGTTCGGCAGCGACCCGGTCGAGGACCCGGTGGCCAGCATCTCCGGCATCGGCAGCCCCATCGTCATGCGCAATGTGCGCTACGAGCTCTACGACCGGGTGCACTGGGTCGGATTCGACAGCGCGGTGGCCGCCACGACCGGCCTGTTCCGCCGCCACGGTCTCTACGCCGGGATGTCCTCGGGCTGCAACTACCTCGCCGCCCGCTGGGAGGCGGCGCGCGACCCCGAGCGCCCCTGTGTCTTCATCGCCGCGGACACCGGCCACCGCTACGCGGAGAACGTCTACGCCCGTCCCCAGGGCGACGACAGCGTCGAGAGCCTGGTGCCCAGCTGCATCGACTCCCTGGACCACCTGGCCTTCCCCTGGTCGGTCATGGACTGGGGCCGTCGGCCTTTCCAGCCCATCAGCAAGGAGGACCCCCGGTGAACACGCCCACGGGCCGGAACATCATCGCCCTGGAGTGGCTGCAGTTCGGCCTGGGCCGACTCGTGGCCGCGGCCGCCGAGGAGGGCCTGACCGTCCATCTCCTGACCGGCAACCGGCCGGAGTACGCGTACGAACTGTCCACCGTGGACAGCCCCCACCTCGTCGTCCACGACGTGAACACCCACGACGTGGCGGAGGTCGTCGCCACGGTCCGCGCGATCGGTGACGTGGCGGGCCTCATCAACACCACCGACACCTGGAGCCTGGTCGCCCTCGACGTCCGGGCGGAACTCGGCCTGGCCGGGCAGGATCCCGCGTGCATACGGCTGGTCCGCGACAAGGCCCGGCTGCGCCGGCGCCTGTACGAGCACGGGCTCTCCCGCGCCGACGGCTCCCCTCTCGCCGCCACGGACGACGCCGCCGCCGTGGCCGCCCGGGTCGGTCTGCCCCTCGTCGTCAAGGACAGCGCCGGAACGGGGAGCGAGCACGTCTGGCTGGCCCGCACACCCGACGAACTGACCGCCGTACTGGACGAGGCCCGGCGCTCCACGCTGCGCGGCCACCTGACCGCCGAGCCCTACTTCCTCGGCCCCCTCTACAGCATCGAGACCCTCACCTGGGAAGGCCGTACCCGCGTCATCGGTGTCAGCAGCCGGCTCCTGTCCGCTCCCCCGGTATTCCGTGAGGAGGCCCTCGCCTTCCCCGTCGCCCTGCCCTCCGCCGTGGCCGCGGACGCAGAGCAGTGGATCGAGCAGGTACTCAAGAGCGTGGGGTACACCGAGGGCTTCGCGCACACCGAATTCATCCTGACCGACGACGGGTTCGAGGTCGTCGAGATCAACCCCCGTCTCGGCGGCGGCCTGCTGGGCGAGGAGATCTCGCAGACGCTGGACCTCAACCTCCACGCGACGTTCCTCGACCTCGTCCTGCGCCGGCGCCCCGCCCTCATGGACGCGCCACTGACACCGCGCCGCGGCGCGGCCCATGCGCGGCTCTACGCCCCCCGGACGGGCGTCTTCGTGGCGTGTGAGGGCCAGGAACTGCTGTCCGGGCACCCGGGCGACCCCGTGCTCCGCCCGGCACTGCCGGCCGGCACGACCGTACGCACCACCGCCCATCAGGACGGCTGCGTGGCCGTGCTGTTCGCCACCGGTCCCACCTCCGAACTCGCCCTGCAGAACGTGCTGTCCGCGGCGGGCGAGGTCCGCGTCCGGATGGAGGGGGACGACCGTGGCTGAGCGCACCCCTCATCTCCTCGTCCTCAGCGGCTGGGCCGGCGTGGTCGAAACGGCCCTGTCCCTCGGCTTCGACGTCAGCTTCATCGGGAACACCGCCGACTTCACCCCGCACGACATGGACGTGCTGGACCGCTGCCGGTACGTGCGCAGGATTCCCGCCGAGCAGACCGTCGCCTGCCTGGAGGCCGCCCGGCACATCCACGCCGGGCACCCGCTCGACGCCAGCATCTCCTTCGGCGAGTTCGGCATGGAGAGCTCCGCCGTCATCGCCGACGCCCTGGGGATCAGAGGCATCCCGCTGGCCTCGGTGGCGGCCACCCGTTACAAGGACCGGATGCGCGACATCCTCGCCGCCCACCCGCAGCTCGCGCTCGGCTGGGCACGGGTGGCGAGCGCCGAGGGCCTGGAGAAGTTCCACGCCCACCACGGGCTCCCGCTGATCGTCAAGCCTGTCGCCGGCTCGGGAAGCGTCGGCGTACGCCAGATCACCACCCCCGGCGAGCTACGCGCCGCGCTGGACGACGCTCCGTTCTGGCTCCGCGGGCCCTACCTGGCCGAGGAACTCATCGAAGGGGACGAGCTCTACAGCGTCGAGACGGTGACCCTCGACGGCCGGCACGCCATCGCCGGGATCTCGCTCTGCCGGCTCGCCCGGCACCCGAACGTCGCGATCACCGAGATCACGGTGCCGCCGCCGGCTCCCTACGACCGGCACACACCGAACATCAGCAGCACCGTCCAGGCGTTCCTCGACGCCATCGGGCACACGTGGGGGCTCACCCACACCGAGGTCAAGGTGGCTCCCGACGGGCGGCCGGTGGTCATCGAGTCCCAGACCCGCATCGGGGGCTACCGCATCTTCCGGCTGGTCGAACACACCGGCGGAGTCGATGAGATCAGCACCGTCCTGCGCAGCCTGCTGCCCGGGGGCGAGAGCGTGCGCTCGCCCCATCTGCCGCCGGCCACCGCGGTGGGGATGGTCGTCTCGCTGATCCCGCCCCCCAAGCGGGTACGCCGCACCGCCGACGCCGAACTCCTGCGCGGCATCGACGGGGTGGAGGACTTCGAGGTCGACATCCGTCCGGGCGAGGTGCCGCTGCCCGTCGCCGCCAACACCAAGCGGCCCGGTCTGATCTGGCTGCACGTGCCCGACCACGCCGCGGCGGAGCGCACCAAGCAGGAGATCGCGCGCACCTACTGGATCGAGTTCGAGGACGGCGATGTCTGGCATCCGTCGTTCTGAGGTGTGGGCCGGGCTGGTCCGTCTCCCCGCCGGTCTGCGCTTCCTGCTCGCCACCTCGTTCTTCATGCCGCTGGCCAGCTTCATGGTGCTGCCCTTCCTGGGGATCCTGCTGCACGAGCGCCTGGGCATGGCGATGGGCACCGTCGGGCTGCTGCTGGGGGTCATGTCCTTCCTGCAGTTCTCCGGTGCCCTCGGCGGCGGTCTCGTCGCGGAGCGGATCGGCCTCAAGAAGTCCATGGTGGCCGGGCTGACGGTCCGTACGAGCGGATTCGCGCTCTTCGCGGCAGGCCTGTCCGTGCCGCAGCTGGCCGTCCCCGCGGTACTGCTCACCGCGCTCGGCGACGCCCTCTACTCACCGGCCAACAAGGCCTACCTCGTGGGGGAGGTCTCCGAGGAGCACCGGCCGGTGCTCCTGTCGGTCAACAACTCGGCCCTGAGCACCGGGATGGCCCTGGGCACCCTGATCTCCGGGCTGCTGATCGCCCGCCTGCCGCTCCTGGTGTTCTCGGTGGTGACGGTGATGTTCGCGGCGGCGACGCTGCTGCACGCGGTCATCCTGCCGCGCGGCCTGACGGCCACCCGCCCCCGGGACGGCGGGAGCGGCGACTGGATGAAGGCGTTCTTGACCCCGCCCGCCCTGGTGGCCCTGGTGACCGCCTACATCTTCTGGTTCTTCCAGAACTACCTGGGGGTCTTCGTCACCGCCGGGCACTCACCGGCCGTCTACAGCCTGGCCATCGTGCTCAACAGCGCGCTGGTCATCCTCGGCCAGCCCCCGGCGGCGCGGTGGATCGGACGGCTGCGCTACTCCACCGCCGTCCTCATCGCCTTTCCCGCGCTCGCGCTCGGGCTGCTGGCGTTCGCCCGGCCCGGGGTGGGCTTCATCCTCGCGGGCACGGTGCTGATCAGCGTGGGCGAGGGCGTCATCTTCCTCAAGAACGAGCTGGAAGCCCTCCGGGCCGTCCCGGGCCGCCCGGCGCTGGCCGTCGGCAGCCAGCGCCTGGCGCTGGGCATCGGCTCCTTCACCAGCGGAGTCGTCGGCGGCCAGCTCTATGCCTTCGCCCAGTCCGGCGGCGGTGCCGAGCACTTCTGGCGCTACGCCGCCCTGCAGGGCCTCCTCGCCACGGCCCTCCTCATCGCGGTGACGCGCGCCCGGCCGGCCCGCCGCCGGGAAAGCGTCCCCGCCGTTCATACCCCCTCGTCCGAGTGGAGTGGATCGTGACCCAGACCGACGACCTTCCCGCGGCAGGCCCCCGGCGGCGGGGACCCGCCGGCCCGGCCCCCGGCTACCGCGTGCCCTCCGTCAGCGGCGACCTCCCCGGGCCCCGCAGCGCGGAACTGCTCGACCGGCAGAGCCGGCGCGAGTCCAACGCCCGTACCTATCCCCGGCGGCTCCCGCTCGCGATACGGCGGGCGGCGGGCAGTTTCCTCGAGGATCTCGACGGCAACGTCTTCCTCGACTTCCTGAGCGGGGCCGGGGTCCTCTCGCTGGGCCACAACCCGCCCGAGCCGCTCGCCGCGGCGCACCGCCAACTCGACGAACTGGTCCACGGACTGGACTTCCCCACGCCGGTCAAGGACGAGTTCACCGATCTGACGCTCGGGATGCTCCCGGAGGCGATGCGCGACCGCACGAAGATCCATTTCTGTGGGCCGACCGGAGCCAATGCCGTCGAGGCCGCCTTGAAGCTGTGCAAGACCGCCACCGGACGAGAGGACGTGATCTCTTTCCAGGGCGGCTTCCACGGGAGCACGCTGGCCACCTTGTCGGTGACCGGACTCGTCGAACAGAAGGCCCCGGTCCGTGGCCGGATGCCCGGAGTCCACTTCTTCCCGTACTCCAGCTGCCACCGCTGCCCGCTGGACATGGAGCGCGGGTCCTGCGCCGTCAACTGCGCCGGATATCTGGAGCGTTCCCTCACCGACCCCAACGGCGGCATCCCGCTCCCGGCGGCGGTCGTGCTGGAACTGGTCCAGGGCGAGGGCGGGGTGATACCGGCCGACGCGGAGTTCGTCCGGCGCCTGCGTGAGCTGACCCGGACCCTGGACGTCCCGCTGATCGTGGACGAGGTCCAGACCGGCTGCGGGCGCACCGGGACCTGGTTCGCCTTCGAACAGTACGGAATCGAGCCGGACGTCGTCGTCGCGTCGAAGGCGCTGAGCGGACTGGGGCTGCCGGCCGCGGTCATCCTCTACGACGAGCGGCTGGACGTGTGGCAGCCCGGCTCGCACAGCGGCACGTTCCGCGGCAACCAGGCCGCCTTCGCCGCCGGCGTGGCGACCATGAAGGTCGTCCGCAGGGACGGCGTGCTGTCCAACGTACGTGCCCGCGCCGAGCAGCTCATGCGCCGTCTGGAAGGCCTGCGGGAGCTGACCGACCGGGTGTCCGACGTCCGGGGGCTCGGCCTCATGGCCGGCGTGGAGCTCGCCGACCCCGTCACGGGCCGGCCCGCCTCCGCCCTGGCGCTGCGCTTCCAGCGGGAGGCGCTGCTGCGTGGCCTGATCGTGGAGCTGGGCGGCCGTGACGACGGTGTGCTGCGCCTGCTGCCCCCCTTGAACTGCACGGCCGAGGAGATCGACATGGCCGCACACATCCTGCACACGGCCCTCGATGCGGCGCTCGTCGCCGAAGCACCCCACGGAAACGGCTGACCGGCATGGACCAGCTCCTGGACACCGGCCGGCCCGGCCCGGCCGGCTCCCCGTTGCCCGTGGCCCGGCTGCGCTGGGCGATCAGCCTCTTCTTCGCCCTCGACGGCTTCGTGTTCGCGGGGTGGGTCGTCCGTATCCCCGCCATCAAGCAGCAGGTCGACGCCTCGGCCGGCGCACTCGGCCTGGCCCTGCTGGGGGTCTCGGTGGGCTCGGTCGCCACGATGCTGCTGACCGGCCGGCTGTGCCGCCGCTACGGCAACCACCCGGTGACGGTGGTGACGGCGGCCATGCTGTCGCTCTCGGTCGCGCTGCCTCCGATGACGCACTCCGCCCTGCAACTCGGCCTGGTCCTGCTGCTCTTCGGAGCCGCCTACGGGGGCCTCAACGTCGCCTTCAACGCGGCGGCCGTGGACCTGGCGGAGGCGATCCGGCGCCCGATCCTCCCGTCGTTCCACGCGGCCTTCAGCGCGGGCGGACTGGCGGGGGCAGGGCTCGGCGGGATCCTCGCCCCGCATCTGGACCCGCAACCACACCTGTTGATCCTGACGGCGATCGGGCTCGTGGTGACCGCCTGCGCGGGCCGGGTGCTGCTGCGGGCGCCGGTGCCGGCGCCCGGCAGTGGTCCGCGCGACGAGGGCGCGCACCCGGGAGAGGCGAAGGGGCGGGCGGCGAGGGGCCGGGCGCGGCTCTTCCTCACGGTCTACGGGCTGATCACCCTCTGCACGGCGTACGGCGAGGGAGCGATGGCCGACTGGGGCTCGCTGCACCTCTCCGTGGACCTTCATACGGGAGCGGGTGCAGCGGCGGCCGGGTACGCCGTGTTCGCGCTGACGATGACGGTCTCCCGGATGTCGGGCACCTGGCTCCTGGAACGGTGGGGCGACACCCCCGTCCTGGTCACCGGCGGTGTCCTCGCCGCGGTGGGCATGCTCGTGGGAGCCCTGGCCCCGCAGTTGTGGCTGGTGTTCCTGGGCTATGCGCTGACCGGGCTGGGTCTCGCCAACGTCTTCCCCGTCGCGGTCGGCAGCGCCGGCGCCCTCGGCGGCCCGCAGGGCGTCGCGGTGGCGTCGACCCTGGGGTACTCCGGCATCCTGCTCGGCCCGCCGTCCATCGGGTTCCTCACCGAGGCGTTCGGTCTGCCGAGGGCCCTGACCACCATCGCCGCGCTGGCAGCCCTGGCGGCCCTGCTCGGACACCTTGTCCACCGTGGCCGCACCGGCGGACGCCGGCCCGGCCCCGCGGCGCCCGCCCCATGACCGCAACGCGCCCCGCGCCGTGAACGAAGGAGGCCACATGGCTGTCAAAGGATGCATGTTCGACTTCAACTGCACGCTCTTCCACCTCGAGGACGCGGAGAGCTGGCTGCATGCTGTCGTCGGGGAGTCCGGCCTGGCCGCCGGCGAGGTCGATGTGCCGCTGTGGGCGAGGCGGCTGCGGGACTTCGGGGCGGTGCCCGGCGGTCCCGCCCCCCGCGAGGCCGGCCCCGAGCTGATGCGGCTGTGGCAGGAGCGGGATCTGGATGCCGTCCGGCACCGCGCGGCGTACACCGGGCTCCTGCGTGCGGCGGGGCTGCCCTGGCCCGAGCTGGTCGACGCCCTCTACGAACGCCATATGACCGCCCCCGCCTGGCGCCCCTACCCGGACACCGCGGAGGTCCTCCGGACGCTGCACGACCACGGCGTGGGGGTGGCCGTGGTGAGCAACATCGGCTACGACCTGCGGCCCGTCTTCCGCCACCACGGGCTGGACGCCTACGTGGACGCCTACGTGCTGTCCTTCGAGCACGAGATCCAGAAACCCCACCCGGGCCTGTTCCGGGCCGCCTGCGCACACCTGGGCCTGGCCGCGGCCGACGTGGCGATGATCGGTGACGACCGGGTGGCCGATGCCGGAGCGGCGGCTTTGGGCTCCCCCGTCCACTTCGTCGATCCGCTGCCCGTCGCCGACCGGCCCGACGCCCTGCGCAAGCTGCTCACGCACCTGTTGTGACCCGCGACGGTGCGCCGTGCCGCCGGACGCGCCCGCCCCTGACACCAGACCGGACAGGAAGAAGGACCATGCCTCTCAGCCCGAGCGACACCGCCCCTCGTATCGCCCTGGTCGGCGCCACCGGTGCCGTCGGCACCACCTTGATCGAGCTCATCGAGGAGCGCGGATTCCGCTACCGGGAGATCCGCCTCGTCGCCTCCGCGCGCTCGGCCGGCCGTGAACTGACCGTCGAGGGCCGCCCCTACCGCGTCGAAGCCCCCGACACCTTCGACTTCTCCGCCGTCGACCTCGCCTTCTTCTCCGCGGGCAGTTCGGTCAGCAGGAAGTGGGTGCCCGCGGCGGTCGCACAGGGGGCCCTGGTCATCGACAACACCAACGCCTTCCGGATGGACCCCGGCACGCCCCTGGTCGTCCCGCAGGTCAACGCGGACGAGCTGGACCGGCGTCCGTCCAGCGGCATCATCGCCAACCCCAACTGCTCCACCATCCCGCTGGTCCGGCTGCTGCGGCCCGTCGAGGACAGGTGGGGCATCCGACAGGTGGTGGTGAGCACCTATCAGGCCGCGTCCGGGCGCGGCCACTCCGGAATCACCGAACTGCACGAGGCCAGCCGCAGCACGCTGGAGGACCCCGCGGCCCAGGGCCCGGCCGTGGAGTTCACCCCCACCCTCGCCTTCAACGTCGTCCCGTTCATCGACGAGCTGCTCGACACCGGCTTCACGCTGGAGGAGCAGAAGATGCTGCAGGAATCCCGCAAGATTCTCGGCCTGCCCCACCTCGACGTGACCACGACGTGCGTCCGGGTCCCCGTGGTGAACGGGCACTCCGAAGCGGCCTGGATCGAGTGCGACGACGTCGTCGCACGCGACGAGCTCGTACGGCTGCTCGCCGCTCAGCCCGAGGTCACCGTCCACGACAAGGACACCCTCGGCGCCTTCCCCACCCCGCGTACCGCGGGCGCCCCCGACCAGGTGCACGTCGGCCGGATCCGCGTCGCCCCGCACAACCCGCGGGGCTTCTGGGTGTGGGTGGTGGCGGACAACCTGCGTATCGGCGCCGCCCTGAACGCACTTCAGATCGCCGAGGCACTCACCGAACGGGGCACGCTGTGACCGCGGCCGCCCCCGTCGTCCTCAAATTCGGCGGCTCCAGCTTCACCGAGCCCGCCGCCTACGGGGAGCTGGCCCGTGCCCTGTCGGCGCGGCTCGACGCCGAGCGGCGCCCGCTGGCGGTCGTGGTCAGCGCCATGCCGGGCGAGACCGAACGGCTGCGGGAGCGGTTGCACGAGGTCGACCCACACCCCTCGGACGACCGTGTGGCCGGTCTGCTCACCCTCGCCGACACGGTCAGCGCCCATCTGCTGACCGCCGCGCTCCACCGCCTCGGCAGGACGGCCACCGTACTGGCGGGCCACCAGGCGGGGTTCACCACCGACGAGACGTTCATGTGGGCGCGGCTGGAGCACATCGCCCCGGAACCGCTGCGGCAGGCGCTCACCGGACACCAGGTGGTGGTCGTCCCCGGCGGGCAGGCCGCCGACGGGCGGGGACGGCCCACCTGGCTGGGCAAGAACAGCTCCGACCTGTCGGCGGTCGCCGTGGCGGTGGCCGTCGGCGCCGGCCGCTGTGAGATCCACTCCGACGTCGAGGGCATCTACAGCTGCGACCCGAACAAGGTCACCGGCACCCGGCTGCTGGAGCGCGTCTCCTACGGCGATGCCGCCGCCATGTCCCGGCAGGGCGCCAAGGTGCTGCACCACCGTGCCGTGCGCCTCGCCGAACAGCACGGCATCGCCCTCGTCTGCCGCCACAACCAGTCGCCGTTCACACCCGGCACCGTCATCGGCACCGGGGGCCCGGCCGACGCCGTGGTCCTCAACCTGCGCTCCCTCGTGCTCGGATACCCCGACCACGCGGCGGCCGACCGGGCACACCGCGCGTTCCGGGCCGACGGCCTGGACACCGTCCGGCTGGACGACAGCCCGCGGGTGGCGCTGATCGGCGGCTACGTGGACCACGAGGAGTCCCAGCGCCGCCACGGCCTCGTCCCCGGGCACCTCGCCGGAATCCCGGTGACCGAGATCAGGAACGGCCGCACCACCCTGCATGTCGCCGCCGACGAGGACGCGGCGGTGCGGCTCGCCCAAAAGCTTCACGACCACCTCCCCTCCCCCGCCACGGCGCCCCCGACCGTCTGACTGCCCGCAGGAGTACCCCGTGACCACCCACGCCACCGCGGTTGCCGCGGACCCCACCCTCATCGAGATCGACCTGCCGGACGGTGTCCGCGACCGCCTCGGGGCGGAGCTGGCCGCCCTGCCCGATCCGGCCCGGAACATCGACTGGTCGATGGCCCGTTACCTCCAGGTCTTCGCCCAGCTGCCGACCGGAACGCTCCAGCAGATCCTCGACTTCGGCCGGCACCCCGACACCCCCGGTGTCGGGTACGTCCGCAACGCTCCCGTCGACGAACGGCTGCCGCACACCCCCCGGGACGGCAACCCGAGCCCGGACAAGGCCACGTTCGTGGCCGAGGGCGTCCTGCTGGGACTCACCGGGCTGCTCGGCGAGCCGGTGGGATTCAGCACCGAGAAGAACGGGCAGCTGGTGCACGACGTGATCCCGGTCGAGGGCGGCGCCATGACCCAGACCAACCGGGGGTCCTCCGTCTTCCTCAACTTCCACAACGACATCGTCCATGACGCGACCGGCCGCTACGACGTCGCCAGTCCCGACTTCCTCGTCCTCAGCTGCGTACGCGCCGACCACGACGGCGTGGCGGGCACCTACTACGCCGATGCCCGCGACATCTGCCGGGCCGTCGACGAGCGGACACTGCACACGCTGCGCAGCCCGCTGTTCCGTATGAACGCCCCCGGCAGCTATGTCCGTGACGTCGCGGGCGGGGCCGAGGTGCTGTCCGACCCGGTCCCGATGATCAGTGGCCCGGAGGCCTTTCCCGAGGTCTCCGCGGCCGCCAACGGCGTCCGGGCGATGAACGAGGCGGCCCATGCCGCCCTGGACCGTCTCCAGGCGGCCTGCCGGGAGGTCGCCCACGAGGTGTACCTGCGCCCCGGGCAGGCGCTGCTCATCAACAACCGCAAGGGGCTGCACGCCCGTTCGCATTTCACCGCACGCTACGACGGGCAGGACCGCTGGCTCCAGCGGACCTATGTACGACGCAGTCAGTGGGACATCCGCTACCGGGCCACGCCGGGCAGCCGCCGCCTCTACTGACCCGCCCTACGCCGCTTTCCCGAAATGCGAGGCCGACGCCCCATGACCAATGTCGCTGTGATCAACTACGGCCCGAAGCTCGACTATGCCGCCATGATGCCGGAACTGGCCGACAAGCTGCAGGTGTTCAGCCACCACGAGCTGAAGAACACCGAGAGTCTGGCCCGGTACGAATACGTCAAGGACTGCGAGGCCGTGCCCTACGCAGAATTGATGATTCGCCGGCTGGCACGCGAGCGGCCGTTCACCCACGTCATCACGGACAATGAGTACGACCTCGAACGGGTCGCCCGCATGTGTGCGGACTTCGGCATCTCCGGTCAGTCCCCGGCCGGCGCGCTGTCCTTCCGCGACAAGGTGGTGATGAAGGAGGTCGCGCGCCGGACCGTCCCCACGGCCCGCTTCGCCCGTCTCGACACGTTCGTCGATCTGACCGGCTTCATCGAGGAATGCGGCTACCCGGCCGTCGTCAAGCCGGTGAAGCAGGGCGGTTCACGCGACATCGTCGTGTTGCGGGGCGAGGACGACCTCCTCGCGTTCAGCCAACGGCTCTGGCGCGAGGACCTCATGGTCGAGGAATTCGTCGAGGGGCAGATGTACCACGTCGACGCGGTGCTGGCGGACGGCTACCGGTTCGTGGCCTCGTCCCGCTATCTGCGCAGCTGCCTCGGTGTGTTCTCCGGGGAGAACAACGGCTCGCTCCAGTTACGTCCGGAGAGCAAATTCGCCCGGCGGCTGGAGGAGTTCTTCGACCGCGTACTCGAAGCCTTCGACACCGCCGACGTCAGCGCGTACCACCTGGAGGTGTTCCACACTCCGGACGACGAACTGGTGCTGTGCGAAATCGCGTCACGCGTCGGCGGTGACCGCATTCCCGCGCTCACCCGGGCCACCTACGGCGTGGACCTGCACACGGCCGTGCTGCGTCAGTCGTGCGGCCTGCACGTCGAGCCGCCGCCGGCCGAACCGCCCTCCGAGGTGCACGGATCCGTCTCGCTACTGCCGCAGGGCCGCCCGGTACGGCTGCCCGGCAGGCCGCCGTTCCCCTGGGTGCACCACTACGAGGTCAACGAGCAGATCGCGCCCGACGCGGTGACGCTGTACAGCGCTTCGCACCTGTGCTTCGTCATTGTGCGCGGCGCCGACACCGCCGAGGTGGAGCAGCGTCTCCTCACCGCTGAGGCCTGGCTTCTGGACAACCTCGAAGAAATCCCGGACGCATAAGCAGCGCCATCCCCCGAGAAAGGTGAGTTCCGTGCCGTACAAGATTCTGGTCCTGGTGTCAGAGGCGTACAAATTCAAGCTCGACAACCACTCGATCATCCCCAGCGCCCTGTACCGCGAAGGCCACGAGGTGTACATCGGAGACATCGACACGCTCTCCGTACACGACTCCGTCGTGGTCTGCGACCAGGTGAAGCTGTCCGAGGAATTCGCCGCCGGCGGCGACTTCCCCACGCTGAGCCAGTCCTATGCGTCCGCCGAGGACTTCGACCTGGTGTGGGCCCTCGCGGGCACCCATCCCGATGCGCTGACCGACTACTTCCAGCTGCTGTGGCTGCTCAACCAGCGGGTGCCGTTCGTCAATGACGCGACCGCGCTGTTCTACCTCAACTCAAAAATCAATCTCGGCGCCATCGTGCCCCCGGAGAACCTGCCGGTCTCGCATGTGTCGAACGACTTCGACTTCCTCAACACCCTCGTCGAGTCCGACGCCGACCGCTCGTGGGTCATCAAACCGACCAACGAGGGCTGCGGCGCGAACGTATACGTCGTCAACCAGAACGACCGCAACAGCACGGCGATGCTGAGTTCCGCCACCGGAAACGCGAACTCGCGCTACGTCAGCTACGGCCGGGACATCATCGGCATGGCCAAGCGTCACACCGCGGTACAGGAATACATCCCCAACATACGTACCAACGAGAAGCGCGTGGTCCTCGCCGGCGACACCCCCGTCACGGGATTCCTGCGCTTCCACCGCGAGAACGACAACCGCGCCAATGCCACCGTGGGGGCCCGCTACGAGGCGCTCACCCTCACTCCGGAGGAGGACGAGTTCGTCCGCCGGCTGGGGAAGCGGATGATGAACCACGGCATCTTCTACGTGGGCATCGATCTCGCCTTCCCGTATGTGATCGAGGTCAACATGGAGAACCCCGGCGGCCTCAACTACCACCGGCGCGCCACCGGGGAAGACCAGTCCTCCCACGCCGTCAACACCGTACTGGCCGCACTGCGCACCGCCGGGAAACTGCGGTGACCCCCTGACCGCTGCCCCACCCTGCTGCACATGCGCTCCTGAAGGCCACCTGGGCGGCGCCTGCTCGACGTGTTCGAACGAGCTCCCCTTACCCGCTTGTCACTCAAGCATCGGCTCTTGCAAGCTTCTTGCAGGTCACGTGCGCGCGCTGAGCGCACGCGGAGAGTCCTGGGAGGACGCGATCGTGAGCCGGCGGGTGGGAACAACAGTGGCGGACGGCAAGGGCAGGTCCACGGGCAGAGCGGACGGCCGCGCGCTCGCCGCGGCCTGCGTCACCGTGGCGCTGTGGGCATCGTCGTTCATCGCGATCCGCAGCTCCGCTGCGCATTTCGGGCCCGGCGCGCTCGCCTTCGGCAGGCTGGCGGTGGCGTCTGTCGTGCTGAGCGCCATCCTGCTGGCCCGGCGGGGTGGATTCCCGCCCCGCGAGGCCTGGCCCGGCATCATCGCCTCGGGAGTCCTGTGGTTCGGCGCGTACATGGTCGCGTTGAACTGGGGTGAGCGTGAGGTGGACGCCGGAACGGCCTCCATGATCGTCAATGTCGGGCCGATCCTGATGGCGCTCCTGGGCGGGTGGCTGCTGAAGGAAGGCTTCCCGCCCAAGCTGATGGCGGGCATGGCGGTGTCGTTCGTCGGAGCCGTGGTGGTCGGGCTTTCCACGTCCGGCGGAGGAGAGTCGTCTCTCGTCGGTGTACTGCTGTGCCTGTTCGCGGCGGTGGCGTACGCGGTGGGTGTGGTGCTGCAGAAGCCGACGTTGAAGCACGCCACACCGATGCAGGTGACGACGTTCGGTGCGCTCGTCGGAGCGGTGGCCTGCCTGCCGTTCGCCGGCCAGTTGGTGTCGCAGGTGAGCCAGGCTCCGGTGTCGGCGACGTTGCAGATGGTGTACCTGGGCGTCTTCCCGACGGCCCTTGCGTTCAACACCTGGGCCTACGCGGTGTCTCGTACCACCGCCGGGAAGATGGGGGCCACGACCTACGCGGTACCAGTGCTCGTCGTCTTCATGTCGTGGCTGTTCCTCGGCGAGGTGCCCGGCCGGCTGACGCTCCTCGGTGGCCTCATCTGCCTGTTCGGGGTCGCGGTCTCCCGGATGCGGGGGAAGGCGCAGGCCCAGGTCCCGGAAGACACACGACGGAGCCGAGCGGCTGCGGAGTTCGACGCTGCTGCGGAGCCCGACGCGTCGGCGGAGTCCGCACGGTAGGCGGCGGCCGTTGAAGGCCCGTGGCCCTGTGGGCCTGTGGGGTTGTGTCGCAGGCCCGGGACCTTCGCGGCGTGCTTCGCCGTACACATGACGATCGTCGTTCATCAGTGCCGCCTGCAGCGGCATGGTTTCTACGGTGCTGTCATGGCCTCGGAGTACTTCTTGACGAGTTCGTAGGAGCGAATGCGGTCGTGGAGGTCGTAGACGGGTGTGGTCAGCATCAGTTCGTCTGCTCCGGTCTCAGCAGCCAGTTGTGCAAGCCGGTTTACGACGGTCTCGGGTGTTCCGACGGCTTGCCGTGCGCGGAAGCCCGCCAGCGCCTGTCGCTCCTTTTCCGTGAAGGGGTGGGCGGCCGCGTCCGTGGGCGTGGGGAAGGGGATCTCACTCAGACCCTTGAGGAGCCCGGCTTTGACGACGTCCATCGGTCCGGCCAGCCACGCGGATTCTTCTTCCGTCTCCGCACACACCGCCTCCACGCACACCAGCACCCGAGGTTGCTCGCACCAACGGGACGGGGTGAACTCCGCTCGGTAACGTTCCAGCGCCGCACGGGTGTTGTCCGGCCGGATGTGGTGTGCGAGGGCAATCGGCAGGCCGAGTCCTGCGGCAAGAGCGGCACCTGCGGTGCTGGAGCACAGCAGCCAGGGCTCCGGCAGCGGGCCGAGTGCGACTTCGTCGACCAGAAAGGACAGGATCGCGGCCACGTCACCGTGGTACTCCGCATCCGTCGTCGGTCCGGCCCCGCGGCGCAGTGCCCGCGCGGTGGCCTCGTCGAAGGTGCCAGGGCCGCGGCCGATACCCAGGTCGATGCGGTCCGGGTGCAGGGCGGCCAGCGTTCCGAACTGCTCCGCCAGGGTGATGGGTGCGTGATTGGGTGCCAGTACGCCGCCCGAACCGAGACGGATGACCGAGGCCGAGGCGGCAGCGTGCGCGGTCAACACGACAGGCGGGAACGCGCCGATGGCCGGTGAGTGGTGATGCTCCGCGTACCAGATCCGGCGGTAGCCCAGCCGCTCCAGCCCCTGCGCGAAGGCGGCGGTGTCGCGCAGGGTCTCCACGGCTCGCGCCCCCGTTTGAACCATCGCGACTTCCAGCGCCGAAAGCGGTACATCGATCATGTCGTCAGCATAGGGATCGAGTGTCCGACGAGGGTGCCGTTCTTCCCTGTTCGCGGCCACAGAGCTAACGCGGGTGCGGTGCATACGCCGCCGCAACCGGTCGGAGTCGAGTCGGCCCGATCTACGGAGCGGGCTCCCCCGGTGAAGCGCCGCTACGTCGGCCGCCAATGACATGTCCGGCCCTCCCCCGTCTTCCTCCTCAGGGCCTCCTAGGTCGGAAGTCACCCAGTGGCGCCAAATACGTGGAGACCGTGGGGTGTTGGTGATGACGGACGCCTGGAAGACGGCGGTCGCGGCCGGACCTCGGGACCCGACCGCCGCCGGTGCGGTGTCATGTGGGGGTGCGGAGTTCAGGGGTGATGAGTTGGCCGATCTTCTTGTCCCGCTCCGCTCCCGCCAGAGCGCCTCGACCCGGCGTGCGTCTCCACCGAGAGTCCGCCCCTCCCGGCCCGCCGGGGATGCCGGGTGGGGCCGCTCCGTGACGCCCGTCCTCGTCGTAGCGTGTTTTTCACCCGCCTGCGAGTGCCGTCCGCACCGACGCAGTATCGGCCCGCCCCTTCTCATAGACCGTCAGGCCCCGCGACAAGTGCAGTGGTACCAGCAGCAACTCCACGACGAGAGCCTTCCAGGCGTAGACGAGATTGACGGCTTTGGTTGCGTAGACGCAGGGGATGTTCAGCAGCACCCCCGGCAGCGGGAGTTTGCGGCGGCGGGCGGCGTAGATGAGCGGGGGCATTGTCAACAGGAGTTCGGCTCCGGCCCACCAGGCGAAGGCGAGTGCGGGTGACTGGTCCGTCGTCGCGGCGAGGACGAACGGTGTCGCCCACCAGAGCGGTGCGGTGAGGATCTCCAGGAGGGCGAGCAGCACCCAGACCGCCAGCAGAGGTTTGTGTACGACCAGCCGTCCCAGGTGCAGCCGGACGTTCTGGCAGAAGCCGGCCATCCAGCGCCAGACCTGTTTGCGGAGGTAGGTGAGGTCTTCCGGGTCGGCGGCCAGGGCGACCGCGTCGGAGACGTAGACCGCACGTCTGCCCGCGATCTGCTGGGACCAGGTGTAATCCATGTCCTCGACGATGGTCCGCTCGGGAAATCCGCCGAAGGCCATCAGATCGTCGCGCCGGAAGACGGAGCAGCAACCCGAGCACACCATGGGGCTGTTGGCCCTGGCCTGGATGGGGCGATGCCAATGGAAGCCGAAGAGATACTCGGTGGAACGCCCGCGCTCCCAGATCGTGCGGGTATGGCGGGTGCGGACCGTGCCCGCCGCGATCGAGACGCCGGGGTCGTCGAAGACGGGCAGGACCGTCTCGATGTAGTCCGGTGCGAGGACGGTGTCCGCGTCGACGGCCAGGACGAGGTCGGTGGTGCACTGCGGAAGGGCGTAGTTCTGCGCCTTGGCCTTGCTGCCGAGATTGTGCGCCGGGCGCAGTACCGTCACTCCGTGTGAGGCCGCCACCTCTCCCGTACGGTCCGTGGAGGCGTCGTCCACGACCAGGATCCGGTCAGGCCGTACGGTTTGCCGGGCGAGGGACTCCAGTGTGGCCGACAGTCCCTCCTCCTCGTTGTGGGCAGGAACGATGACGGTGATGGTGTGCATATCGGTCTCCCCCTTTCTTGCGGATCGCGCTGACCACGACGGTGAACAGTCCGATCACGCCGTAGACCATGGTGCTGATGCCGATGAACGGCAGTCCTCCGTGCATGTCACCGACCGTAGCGACGCGACGCCTCACGCGGTTCCGGAGGGCGCCTCCTGTGGATAACTCACCGAGGGAGGGGGTGAGTTGTCGCACCGTGTGCGTCCGTGAGCTGACGGGGCACAGAGATCTCGGGTCAGGCGCCTTCGGGAGTGACCGGTGCTTCCGCCGTCGTGTCGCGGTGCTGTCCGAGCAGGCGGGTGCGGAAGAGGTCGAGCACCTCGTCCAGCGCGGCGCGGGTCGGCTGGCCGGGTTCGTCGATGAGGTGCTCGGTCAGCACGGAGTGCGGCGACAGCACAGCATCGGGATTCGCGGCGGAGTCGTCCAGTTCGACGGCGGTGAAGGCAGCACCGAGTTCGCGGCGCAGTAAGGCGAACCGGTCGCCCGGTACCAATCGGTCCGAACGGAACCGCAGCCCCATGACCCGAAGGTCTTCACGCTCGCAGCGGCCCCGGACCGCGGCGAGATCTTCGGCGGAGATATCGATACCGGCGGCCCGGCTCCTGGTGAGGGGCAGCGGCAGGGACGGCTGGGACAGGACGGGGGCGAGCAGGCGCTCATCGGCGGCCATGGCGAGGGCGAAGCCGCCGGTGAGACACATACCGACGGCCCCGACGCCGGGGCCGCCGCAGCGCTGATGCTCGTGCGCCGCCAGGGCTCGCAGCCAGGTCACCACGGGGGAGGTTTTTCCGGTGGCCAGCACGGTGAATTCCCGGCTCACGCAGACCTTCCCCATCGACGAGGCCGTGTAGAGCCCCGACTTCAGCCGGCCGGCGTCAGGTCCGGCATCGCGGCCGGGCCTGCCGAAAAGTACCGGGAGCACGGCCGTGCAGCCGATGGCGGCCACACGTTCCGCGAATTCCAGGACCTTGGGCGTAATACCGGGTATTTCCGCCATCACGATTACCGCGGGCCCCGTGCCGCGCCGCAGTATCCGGCGCGTATTGCCGTCATGGGTGAAAGTGCTGCGGTCGAAGCCGGTCAGGTCGTGATCTGCCATGGATTGCCACCGTCCTGGTCGGTGCCGGTCGGGGACCGCTCTTCGAACAGGGCGCCCGGCCCCCTCCGGCGCGGTTTCCACGCGAGACTACCGAGCGGTCCTCTGGCGTGCGTCCACCTCTTCGCCACACGGATCACCACTTACGCCGATGCAGCCCTCAGCGGATCCGTCAGTTGGTCGGCCCCGTACCGCTGATGGAGACCCGGCGTCGGCGTCGCAGCCCCTCGGACCACCAGCCCCGGACCGCATCCCGTCGGACCACAGCCCATCGAACCGCGCCCCACCGGACCGCGGCCCCCAAAACCACCGCCGCGGAACACAACGACGCCGGCCGCCGCGCCCCGTGGGGGCGAGCGCGACGGCCGGCAGGTGGAGCTGAGGAGGCGAGGTGATTACTCGACGACCTTCAGCAGCTTGTTGGGCGTTCCCTCGCTGGGGTTCGCGATCTTGTCGGTCGTGGCGCCGCCCGTCAGGGCCTTCTCCACGTCCGCCGGCTTGGCGTCCTTGTGACCGGCCAGGTAGACCGCGGCGGCACCGACGACGTGCGGGGTCGCCATGGACGTACCGGAGATGGTCTTGGTGGCGTCGTCGCCGGTGTTCCAGTCCGAGGTGATGTCGGAGCCGGGAGCGTAAAGGTCCACCACGCTGCCGAAGTTGGAGAAGTCGGACTGCTGGTCGTCCTTGGTGCTGGAGGCCACGGTGATGGCCTCCTTCACGCGCGCCGGGGAGCTCTGGCCCGCGTCGGCGGACTCGTTGCCCGCCGCGACACCGAAGGTGACACCGGCGTCGATGGCCTTCTTCACGGCCGCGTCCAGTGCCTCGTCCACTCCGCCGCCGAGCGACATGTTGGCAACCGAGGGGCCCTTGTGGTTCTTGGTGACCCAGTCGATGCCCGCGACGACCTGCTCGGTGCTGCCGGAGCCCTCGCCGTCGAGGACCTTGACCGCCACGACCTTGGCCTTCTTGGCGACACCGTGCTCGGTACCGGCGATGGTGCCCGCGACATGCGTGCCATGACCGTTGTCGTCCTCGGCCTTGTCACTCTTGTCGATGGCGTTGAAGCCGTACGACGCACGGCCGCCGAAGTCCTTGTGGCTGATGTGGATGCCGGTGTCGATGACGTAGGCGGTGACGCCCTCACCCGCGGCGTCGGGGTAGTTGTACTTCTTGTCGCCCTTGGTGTCCGCCTGGTCGATGCGGTCCAGGCCCCACGACGGCGGGTTGGCCTGGCTGCCGCTGATGTGGAACTTCTTGTTCTGCACGACCTTGTCGACGGACGGGTCGGCGGCGAGGTGCTTGGCCTCTTCCGCACTCAGACCGGTCGCCGAGAAGCCGTCGATGGCGGAGGAGTACTGCCGCTTGACCTTGCCGCCGTACTTGGCGGCCAGGTCGCCGCTCTCGGCGGTACGCACCGAGTTCTTCAGCATGACGATGTAGCTGCCGTTCACGGCGCCCTTGGCCTCGGCTCCGTAAATCTTGCCTTCGGCCGAGGTCGACGCACCCGCGGTGACCGCGGTGACGGTGGCGATGCCAGTGGCGGCGACCGCGGCGGCTATCGCCGTGACGAGCCGCTTCTTGCTGGAACGCTTGTGAGCCATTGCGAGGGTTCTCCTCGTTCGTGGTGTGGGGGGAAAGCGTTGCGCAATAGCCCGAAGAGACCGGAAGATCTCCGTCGGACTGGTTCGAAACCCTGTCTGATTGATGAGTTCAATTCAAGGTCCGCCGGAGCGTGTGAGATAGACAACAAGCCCACTGAAATGGGAAATGTTTCAGAAGCGGTCAAAAGGGCCGATGAGTTGAACCGGAGAGGCTCAACTCCGTTTACACAGACGCAATAGAGGGTGACGGCAGGATGGCCGGCGCATCAGTCCGACCGGAGCGCCGCGGCCGGACGGAGGGCCTGCCACGAGGGGCACGTCGCACCCATTACGGCTTGTTCCAGGGCCAGTTGGTGGGGCGCTACGCACTCGTCGAGGCCTGCCGCGCCGCCGGCTGTCGGGGCTCGACGGCCTGCTCGTGCCGTAGCCGAGCCGGTTGGTGTGTGCCGGCGCCCTCAGCGCTGATAGCGGGCCAGGACCAGATTGCCGTCCCTGACGAGCCGCCTGCGCAAGGTGTCCAGGTCGATTGCGCCGCTGTAGTACTCCTGCAGACCGGGGGTGGCGATCTTGTCCTTCCACTCCGGATAGCCGCGGACGGACTGGGCCGGGGCGGAGCGGAGGGAGCTCGCCAGCGCGGTGCCCGTTGCCCAGTCGTACCGGGCGACCCGGAGTGCCGGATCCTTGAGTGCCTCCTGTCCCGTCGGCAACAGCCAGTCACCCAGGGCGAGCCGGACCATGTTCGGCGGGCGGAGGAGGAAGTCGATGAAGGCCATCGCCGCTTCCTTGTGCGGGCAGTCCTCGGCGATCGACAGGGTCTGCGGGCTGACCCCCTGGTCGAGGGCGGTGCCCTTGGGAGCGGGCAGCACCGTCCAGTCGAAACCCTTGGGTGCCTGCTGGACGATCTGCTGTCGGTAGGAGAAGCCGAGCGGCACCATCGCATAGCGCCCGGCGAAAAAGCCCGGGAGGGTGTCGGAGCCGCCCATGCCCAGGGTCGTACGGGAAGCGCTGCGGTCGACGTTCACCTGGTCGTGGATGGCACGCGGCACCACTTGGTCGACGGCGTCGAAGCGGACCTCCACCTTGCCGTCGGGGCGGCGGTGGAACATCCGGCCGCCCGTGGACAGGGCGAGATTGAGGGTGGCCGAGACCGGTTCCTTCAGCGGCCAGGCCACGCCGTGGTCGGTGCCGCGGGTCAGCCGCTGCGCCACCTCCCCGAACTCCTCCCAGGTCCAGGGGTGTTCGGGGGTGGGGATGCGCACCCCGGCCCGGCGCAGCTTCGCGCGGTTCGCGATCAGCACCCGCGGCTCCTGGAGGAACGGGACGCCATGGACCCGGCCGTCGAACGTGGCGGTCTCCCAGCTCTGCTGCGGGATGTCGCGCCGGAGGCGCGGCGGCAGGAGGGAGGTGAGGTCGGCGAGGTCCCCGCCGTAGGCGAAGTCCGCGAGGTCGTCCGAGGCGTCGTGGACGATGTCCGGCGCCTCGCCGCCCTCGAAGGAGGTCAGGAGCTGGTCGTGGACGGTGGACCAGGCACCCTGGACGTACTGCACCTGGACATCGGGGTGCTGTCTGTTCCATTCGGCGACCAGCTGTTTGTTGGCCTTGAGGGAGTCCTGCTGCCAGGCCAGCGACTGGAAGCGCAGGGTGATCCGGCCGCCGGACGCGCGCCCTCGCCGGTCGTCGGAACAGCCCGGCAGCAGGGCCGCGGCGGGCAGTGCGGCGGTGGCCGCGAGCAGGCCCCGCCGGGTGAAACGGGCCGGGTGCGTGGGGGTGTGGTGATCGTGGCGCATCAGCTCTTCACCGCCCCGGCGAGCATCCCGCCCGTGATCCGCCGCTGGATGACGGCGAAGAGGAGCAGGCTCGGGAGGGTGGCGAGGAGTGCGGCGGCGGCGAGCGGGCCGAGGTCGGCGACGCCCTCCGTCCCGAGGAAGTGGGTCAGCACGACGGGCAGCGTCTGCTTCCCGGGGGACTTGAGCAGGACCAGGGCGAAGAAGAACTCGTTCCAGGCGGTGATGAAGGCGAACAGCGCGGTGGCGACGATGCCCGGCGCGAGCAGCGGTGCGGTGACCGAGACGAGCGTACGGACCCGCCCGGCGCCGTCCACGGCCGCCGCCTCCTCCAACTCGGGTGGTACGGCCCGGACGTAGCCGGTCAGCATCCACAGGGCGAACGGCAGCGACCAGACCACATAGACCATGATCAAACCGATCCGGGAGTCCACCAGATGGAGCCCCTTCAGGATCAGGAACAGCGGGATGATCACCAGTACCAGGGGGAAAGCCTGACTGATCACGACCCAGCCGGTGGCCGCCCGCGAGAAACGGTTGCGGTAGCGGGCCAGGACATACGCCATCGGGGTCGCCAGCACGATCGCGATCAGCGCGGAGACCGCCGCGGCCAGCAGGCTGTTGCCCGCCGCCGCCAGCAGTGGCTGCTGGGCGAAGGCCTGCCGGAAGTTCTCCAGGGTGGGCGCCTCGGGTATCCACGTGGGGTGAATGCTGCCGAGTTCACGTGGTGGCTTGAAGGCGGTGGAGATCAGCCAGAGGAAGGGGAGGGCGAGGAAGGCGAGATAGGCGAGGAGCCCGGCGTACTGGCCGGTGCGGGTGGCGGTGCGCCGGACGGTGACGGCGTTCCCCGCCCCCCGCCGCGAGGCGCTCCTGCGCCTCGCCGGGCTGCCGAGGTCATGCGTACGGCTGCCGTTCCTGCCGCTGCTGCGTTCCGTGTCCTCGGGTTTCCTGCCGCGGAGCTTTCCGTCCCCGGTCTTCCTGCCGTGGTCATTCGTGCCGCTCACCGGTCGTCGTCCCCCTTCAGCCGGCCCGCCAGGTAGACGGCCAGCAGGACCGAGATCACCGCGACCATCGCCAGGCCCATCGTGGCGGCGTAGCCGAACTGCCCGTAGCGGAAGGCCTCTTCGTACGCGAAGAGCATCGGCAGCCGGGTCCGGCCGCCGGGTCCGCCGTCGGTCAGCACGAAGACCAGGGCGAAGGAGTTGAAGTTCCAGATGAAGTTGAGCGCGGTGACGGAGAGCGCGATGGGCCTGAGGGCGGGCCAGGTGACGGTACGGAAGCGGCGCCAGGCGCCCGCGCCGTCCATGGCCGCGGCCTCGTGCAGTTCGCGTGGCACATGCTGCAGGCCGGCCAGAAGGGTCACGGTGGTCTGCGGCATCCCGGCCCAGATGCCGACGACGATGACCGCGGGCAGGGCGGTGGCCAGGCCGCTCAGCCAGTCCCGGCCATCGCCGGCTCCGGACAGGCCGAGGCCGCGCAGCGTCTCGTTCAGGATGCCGGCGTCCGGGTGGTAGACCAGCCGCCACATGATGCCGACGACGATCTCCGGCATCGCCCACGGAATGATCGCCAGCGCCCGTGCCAGCCAGCGCAGCCGCAGGGGGAGATGGAGCAGCAGGGCAAGACCGAGGGCGAGGAAGAACTGCGGGACGGTGACCCCGAACGCCCAGACCAGGCCGATCCGGAAGGAGTCCCAGAACAGGGAGTCCTGGAACAGATCGGAGAAGTTCAGCAGCCCCACGAAGCGGGTGGCCTGGGTCCGGCCCGACTGGGCGTCGGTGAACGCCAGTCCGATGCCGTAGAGCAGCGGCCCCACGCTCAGTACCAGGATCGGGATGAGCGCAGGCAGCACGAGGAACCAGGCGCCGTGATCACGCCGGGTTCGGGCGGCACGGTCAGCGGCCGCTGCGTTTGACCGCTGTGGCGCAGTCGCCGGCGTCACGGCAGGGACTCCTCAGGGCACGGCTCGGTCGGTCTTCCGCCGTGAACCCCCGCCGTCGGCACTGCTGCCATCGCTGCCCCTCTCCCCCGTCGGCCGCTCCCGGCCGCCGTCATCGTCGTGACGGCGGCCACATCCGTCAAGGTCCTGGCCGGATTCCCCGGAGGATCTCCCCACCTGGGAGGTCTCCCGGGGGGCTCCGACGGACCTGCGACACTGGTCGCGTTCACGCACCGCAGGAGGCATTCCGATGACCGAACCGAGCCCCGCCGCCTTCACGGAAGCGCGCGCCCGGGACGTACTGGCCGCGGCCGGACGCCCCGATGCGGCAGCCGACGCCGCGTTGCTCTCGCTCGGCGAGAACGCCGTCTTCGCCCTCGGCGACAACGGGCCGGTCGTACGGGTGGGCCGCAGCGCCGAACTCCTGGAGCGGGCCGAGCGGGAACTGGGGGTGGCGCGGTGGCTGGCGGCCGAGGGGGTGCCGGCCGTACGGGCCGCGGAGCCCGTGGCCACCTTGGTCGACGGACACCCCGTCACGTACTGGCAGCGGCTGCCGGAGGCCGTCCGCCCCGCCGGGCCGGACGATCTCGCCGCCCTGCTGAAGCTGGTCCATGCCCTGCCGGAGCCGCCGTTCGCGCTGCCCCGGCGCGAACTGCTCGGTGGCGTCGAGCGCTGGCTGCGGCTGGCCGGCGACGCCGTGTCGGCGCCGGACGCGGAGTATCTGCGGGGGCGGCGGGATGCGTTCGCGGCGGCCGCCACCGCCCTGGAGCCGCATCTGCCCCGCGGCCCCATCCATGGCGACGCGCTGACCCGCAACGTTCATGTCGGGCCCGACGGACCGGTGCTGGTCGACCTGGAAACCTTCTCCTCCGATCTGCGGGAACACGACCTGGTCGTGATGGCATTGAGCCGGGACCGCTACGGCCTGTCCCCGGACGCGTACGACACCTTTGTGTCCGTATACGGATGGGACGTACGGGACTGGGAGGGCTGCGCCGTATTGCGCGGGTCCCGGGAGACGGCGAGCTGCGCCTGGGTGTCCCAGCACGCGCCCGGAAACCCGGCGGCACTCAAGGAGTTCCGGCGCCGGATCGCCTCACTGCGCGACAAGGACGCGACGGTGCGGTGGTACCCCTTCTGAGCGGGGCGGCCGGAGCCCGGGGCCGGGCCTGCTGAGCGGGGAGACAGGACCCTGTTGTGCCGGGAGGGCCCTGTTGTGGCGGGAGTTCGCGGGGTCCGGCACGCCGCACGGCCTTGCCGGTGCGCTACCGCTCCGGCTCAGGCCTTGGCCTGGTACGGGATCAGGGGCCAGGCCTGCTCGACTATCGCCTGTGGGTCGCCGGATCGCCGCAAATACGCCTGGAACGAGGCGGCCTGTTCGGCGGCCACCTGCTCCTGGAGGGCGTGCAGCGCACGGGGCGACGGGATGGCGACGGCCGGGTACGTCTCCCCGATGCGCCGGGCGACCCCGGCCGCGGCCGCCGCGTCGGCGCCCGCTTCGTGGGCGCCGTCGAGCCGGACGCCGTAGTGACCGCAGAGCGCCTGCAGCGCGCGCTTCCCCTTGCGGTAGCGGTCCACATGCTTGTCCAGGACGAGGGGGTCGATGACCGGCGCGGGGGCGTGTCCGAGTCGTTCGGTCAGTGTCCGCAGGCCGTGGCGCCGGCACTCGCGGTCCAGGAGGGAGAGGTCATAGCGGGCGTTCATCACCACCAGCGGGATGTCCGCGCGCAGGGCATCGGCCAGCGCCTCGGTGATTTCCTCTATCGCGGTCGCCGGCGGTCGGCCATGCTCTTGGACATATACGGTCGAAATGCCATGAATAGCCGCCGCTTCATCAGGAATCGGCACCCCTGGGTCGAGCAGCCAGGTGTGCTGCGCGACCGCGCGGCCGTCCCCCTCCAGCCGGATCAGCGCGGCGGTGACGATGCGGTCCTGCTCGACATCGGTGCCTGTGGTCTCCAGGTCGAAGCTGACCAGCAGCTCCTGATGCCAACTCATGCCGAAACCTCGCTTCGCTCGGCCTCGCACTCGCTCGGCGCGCCCCTCTCCTTGCTTCTCCCCCGGCCCTGGGCCGGGGAGACCCCCACGCTGCGCTCGCTCATGCGGCCTCCTTCAGTGGTACTTCCCCCGTTGCCCGCCCACTCTCGCACGCACCACTGACAATCGACCGGCCACCCGTCACGGGCAGCGCAGCAACCGCTGCCACACCGCGCCCAACGGCAACCCGCCCCTCAGCCGTGCGATCCATGCTCCGGGTCAATACACCTCGGCCCGGTCCGACGGGTCAGGCCCTAGGCTGACCGCCATGGACCTACGGCTGGCAGGACACGGCGCGCTGGTGACGGGCAGCAGTTCGGGGATCGGGGCGACGATCGCCCAGATGCTGGCCGACGAGGGCTGCGAGGTCCTCGTGCACGGGCGCAACGCGGGAGCCGCGGCGGTCGTCGCCGAGCAGGTCGCGGCCCGCGGCGTACGGGCCGAAGTGGTGCTCGGCGATCTGACGGAACCGGGCATCGCCGAACAGGTCGCCCTCACCGCACGCGACTTCGGGGCCCGCATCCTCGTCAACAATGCCGGTCCGTTCGCCGAGCACGACTGGGAGACTTCCCGGCCGGCCGACTGGCGGGCCGCCTTCGAGGGAAACGTGCTGCCGACCGTGCGGGTCAGTCAGACACTGCTGCCGTCGCTGCGTGCGCACGGCTGGGGCCGGGTGATCACCATCGGCAGCCGGGCGGTGCGGACACCGCTGCCCAACATGGTGGCGTACTCCGCGGCCAAGGCCGCCGTGGTGAACATGACCACCAGCCTGGCCCGGCACCTCGCCGGGACCGGGGTCACCGCGAACTGTGTGAGCCCGGGGGTGATCGTCACCCCCTCCATGTCCCGGATGTTCGAGGAGCGTGCGGCGGCGGGCGACGGCACCGGGACGGACCCGGACGGCGGACCGGACGAAGCGGAGATCGTCGCCGGGTATGCGCCGAACCCAAGCGGACGGCTGGGGCGCCCGGAGGACATCGCCGCCGCGGTCGCCTACCTGGCGAGCCCGCTGGCCGATTACGTCAACGGCATCGAGCTGCGGGTCGACGGAGGGATCACGGGGACGCCGTAAGGCGCGCCCGTCTCGTGCCTCCCGGCCCCTTCGCCCCTCTCCCCTTTCCCCCTCCGGCCGGCAACCTCCGGTGCCGCCCGCCGGTGGCGGGGCGGCAGCCGGTCAGGAAACCGGCCGCGAATCCGCCCACATGCTCTCGAATTCCTCCCGGTAGGTCTCGAAGAGGCCGTGGTCGCCGTCGCGGGCGTCCCGAGCGTCCTGGCGGACGACCTCCCGGCCGCCGCCGCGGAGGACGAGGACGGGGGATTCCATGCCACGGCTCTTGCGGAGGTAGGGCTGGACGACGGCCACGCCGTCGGGGCCGTCACCGTCGACGAGGTAGGCGGTGAAGCGCGGGGTCTCGTCGAAGACCTGGATCTCGAAGGCACCGGGGTCGCGCAGCCGGGCGCGCACCCGTCGCATGTGGAGGATGTTCATCTCGATGGAGCGGCTCATCTCGCCCTTCTTCAGGCCGATTTCGCGCTCCCGGCGGCGGACCGCGCTGCTGGCCGGGTTGAGGAAGAGCAGGCGGACGCGGCAGCCGGATACGGCGAGCCGGACCAGGCGGCGGCCCGAGTAGTTCTGGACCAGGAGGTTCAGCCCTATGCCGACGGCGTCGAGCCGGCGGGCGTTGCCGAAGAGGTCCTCGGCGGGGAGCTGGCGCTGCAGCCGCACCCGGTCGGAGTGCACACCGATCACGTCGGCGTAGCGGTCGCCGACGAGGTCCTCCACCGCGTCGATGGGCAGCCGGCCGGAGATACGGGTGCCGACGCCGGAGCCGAGTATGTCCAGGAGGCGGGCGGAGGCGCGCTCGGCCTGGGCGAGGACCGTCTCGGACAGGGCGCGGTTGCGGGAGACGATGTTGCGGGCGACCTCCAGTTCGTCAAGGGCCAGCTCGACATCGCGGCGGTCGTCGAAGTACGGCTCGAAGCAGGGCCAGTGCTGGACCATCAGTTCGCGGAGTTGCGGGAGCGTCAGAAAGCTGACGATGTTGTCGTCGGCGGGGTCGAGGAGGTAGCCCTTGCGGCGGCTGACCTCGCGGACGGCGACCGCGCGCTGGACCCACTCCTGTCCGGCGGGCCCGGCCGCGGCGATGACCCATTCGTCGCCGTGCACCGGCTCGTAGATGGGCCGCAGGACGGCCGAGACGACGGCCCGCAGCCGTTGCTCGACGAGATTCAGCCAGATGTAGGCGCGGCCGGCCCGCCGGGCCCGGGTGCGCACCTCGCTCCAGGCGTCGGCGCCCCAGTCCAGCTCCGCCCCGATCTCCAGCGGTCGCGCCAGGGACACCGCGCCGGGCGGTGCGTCGAGGGAGCCGCCCTCATGGCCCTCATGACTCTCGTCACCAGGGGGCAACTCCAGCCCGCCGCTCACCTGCCACCGCCTTCCCGAACCCCCGTGCCAACGATCAAGGCAGACTACTGCGGTGCGGGAGACGGTGCAGCAGGATGGATCGAGTCGGTTACCAACTCCCCTTATCCATAGTGCCCGTTGTGCCCGGCCAGCGCGGGTGGAGTGAGCGGATTCATAGCGGTGACGTCACGGGGCACCAGCTGGAATCCCTGCCAGTGAACAGGCATGGGCTCCTGGTCCTCGTCCCTGGCGATGTGATGGAACCCGACATTGACCCACGCGATGGGGTGTTTCAGCGGCTGGCCGTTGACCCAGGTGTCGACGCTCTTGCCGGCATGGGCGCCGCAGTTGGCCAGGTTGTTGCTGGCGAACTGCTCGCATTTGTTGTACTCGGTGAAATAGATGTCGTGTGTGGTGTAACTGCGCCCGGTGTACTTGGTGGTGGCGCCCGGGACGATCTCGTACGAGCGCGGGTGGCCGTCCTGGTTCCTGCCGGTGGCGCTCACCACCCGCCACCAGCGCAGCGCGCCGGAGTCCCCGGCCAGCTCCTTGGTGACGGGGGTACGGGTGGTGCGGATGGTGGGGGTGCGGCCACCGGGCCGGACGGTGGTGGCGGAGTCGAACTGCTCGACCTTGTTGGCGGCGGAGCCGTCCAGGCCGAAGTTCAGCCGCCAGAAGACGTTGTGGCTGTGGCTGGTGGCGTAGTCCTTGGCGCCCTTGCCGAGCGGCGCGCCACGGCCGTCGCCGGCGTCGTAGTCGCCGGGTGAAACGGTGCCGGTGGCGCCGGCCTGCAGGGTCATGGTGCCGTCGCCGGAGAACCGCCACTCGCTGATGTACTCGTACCAGCCCACCTTGTTGACGGTGTAGAGCAGCAGGTCCTTGCCCTGGAGCTGGTAGGTCTTGGCGTGCTCGCCGGGGTAGGGGCCCATCCGGTAGGCGTGGCCACGGGCGCGGGTGGTGGCGCACAGGCCGCTGACGTCGGGGTGCGCGGGGTCATAGGCCCCCGGGACCCGGACGGTCTTGATGGTGCCGCCGGGGCATTCGGCGGGGTCGAGCTTCATCAGGCCCTGGGCGAAGCCCTGACCGGTGAGGTCGTCGTATTCGTTCCCTCCGTCGTCGTAAGGGACATGGATCTGGGCGAGCTTGGCGGTGGTGAGCACCTTGATCGGGGCGCGTTCGCCCTTGGGCTGGTAGGAGACGTCGTCCAGGACGAGGCCGGCATTGCCTTCGTAGTGCCAGCACATCCGCCAGACGGTGCCGCCGTCGAGCGTCTGGGTGATGCGGTAGGCGGCGCTGCAGCGGGGGGCAGGGGCGCCGGCGGCCGGAGCCGCGGGGGCTTCGGGCACGGCCTGGGCCGACGGGCCGGTCAGCAGGGCGGTCGCCATGAGCAGCAGGGGGACGGCGGTGCGGACCGCGGCGCGGCGGCGCGGGCGGCGGGTGCCGGCAGGACGTCTTTGGGGCATGTCAGGGGCTCCTGGGAAAGGAGTGGTGGGGGTCGGCGGTACCGGGGCGCGGTCAGCCGAGGCGGGCGACGGTGCGGGCACTGAGGTCGATCACAAAGCGGCGGGTGTCGATCCACCGGCCGTTCTTCACCTTGGTGAAGAGGCGGATGCAGCGGTGCTGCCCGCAGTCACCCAGGGCGCCCGGCGCTTCGCCTTCCGCGCGGCCGCGGTAGACGAAGCCGGTCACGGCGAGCGGATCCGGCCCGGTGAGCTCGCGTCCGGTGGCATCGCGATAGTCCTGGCGCAGCCCGGAGCCCAGCGGGGCGGCGATCAGCAGCCGGGCCGCCTCGACGGCCTCGGCGTGGCTGGGCGGGGGCTGGACGCCGTGCTGGGTGTCCGTCGACTCCACCTTCGAGGTCGTGAGGTTGACGGTCCTGGTGACGTAGCTGTCGCTCTTGTAGTCGTAGAAGGAGACCAGCGCCCGGCGCGGCGGGTCGGCGAGCCCGGTCTCCGAGGGGGCGAGTTCGGCCAGGTCGGTGGTGAGGCGTTCGGGCCCGGGCCGTCCGGTGACATCGGCGGCGGCGCCGCGCCGGGTGCGTGGCAGTGCCAGGTCCTCGGCCCGCCGGAGTTCGTCGTCGGTGAGCGGGTCCCGTCCGCGGCCGCGCTCCCCTTGTGGGCGGGCTGCCTCGACGACGCCGGGCGGCGGTGGTCCCGGGTCGTGTCCCGGTGCGGGCGGGCCGGCCGCGGCGGGCCGGCTCCCGCCGTTCGTTCCGTCCGCGGCGCCGGCGCCGGCGGGCAAGGTGATCGCGGCCATGACGGCGGTGCCGGTCAGCGCGAGGGCGGCGCCCGCGAGGACCTTGCCGAGGTGGCGGTGCATCAGGTGGTGCACGGTTCCCCCCTGTTGTCACGTCCCGTGACACGCATGTCGGATCCCCCCGTCCGTCCTCCAGTAGGACGACCAGTAGGACGATCCGACATCGCGACAGGTTGCCCACCATTGAGCGGAGATCCCGCGAAAAGCCCTCTGTGTGCGAGAAGTTGCGAAAAATTGGGGAAAGATTTCGATCTGTTCCGCAAATGCGTGTCGTGGAGTCGCCGCAGCGCCCGAGAAGAAAGTGGAAGAGTCTACCCATGCAGGTCTGGCCGGGACAGATGTATCCGCTGGGTGCCACCTATGACGGGGCGGGCACCAACTTCGCGGTGTTCTCCGAAGCCGCGAAGCGCATCGAACTGTGTCTGCTGCACGACGACGGTTCGGAGACCGCCGTCGAGCTGCGTGAGAGCGACGCCAATGTGCGGCACGCGTTTCTTCCGGGGGTGATGCCGGGGCAGCGTTACGGCTTCCGGGTGCACGGTCCGTACGAACCGGAACGGGGGCAGCGCTGCAACTCGGCGAAGCTGCTGCTCGATCCGTACGCACGGGCCATGAGCGGCCGGATCGACTGGGACGAGGCCGTCTACGGCTACCACTTCGGACGCCCCGAGGTCCGCAACGACCTGGACTCGGCGCCGCACACCATGGCGTCGGTCGTGGTCAACCCGTACTTCGACTGGGGTGACGACCGTCCGCCGCGCACCGCGTATCACGAGACGGTGCTCTACGAGGCCCATGTCAAGGGTCTGACGATGCGCCATCCGGAGCTCCCCGAGGAGCTGCGCGGCACCTATGCGGCGCTGGCGCATCCGGCGATCATCGACCATCTGACCAAGCTCGGGGTGACCGCGCTGGAGCTGATGCCGGTGCATCAGTTCGTCCAGGACCACCGGCTGGTGGACGCGGGGCTGACGAACTACTGGGGCTACAACACCATCGGATTCTTCGCCCCGCACAACGCCTACGCTTCCTGGGGCGACCGCGGGCAGCAGGTGCTGGAGTTCAAGACGGCGGTACGGGCGCTGCACCAGGCCGGTATCGAGGTGATTCTCGATGTCGTCTACAACCACACCGCCGAGGGCAGCCATCTGGGCCCGACGCTGTCGTTCCGGGGGCTGGACAACGCCTCGTACTACCGCCTGTCGGAGGACAAGCAGTACTACATGGACACCACGGGCACCGGGAATTCGCTGCTGATGCGCAGCCCCCATGTGCTGCAGCTGGTGATGGACTCGCTGCGCTACTGGGTGCAGGAGATGCGGGTGGACGGCTTCCGCTTCGATCTGGCGGCGACGCTGGCCCGGCAGTTCCACGAGGTGGACCGGCTGTCGTCGTTCTTCGATCTGGTGCACCAGGACCCGGTCGTCAGCCAGGTGAAGCTGATCGCCGAGCCGTGGGACGTCGGCGAGGGCGGCTATCAGGTGGGGAACTTCCCGCCGCTGTGGACCGAGTGGAACGGGAAGTACCGGGACACCGTGCGGGATCTGTGGCGGGGTGAACCGCGCACCCTGGCGGAGTTCGGGTCCCGGCTGACGGGTTCGTCGGACCTCTACCAGGAGGACGGGCGGCGGCCGCTGGCCTCGGTGAACTTCGTGACCTGCCATGACGGCTTCACGCTGCACGATCTGGTCGCGTACAACGAGAAGCACAACGAGGCCAACGGCGAGGACAACCGGGACGGTGAGCGCTTCAACCGGTCCTGGAACTGCGGCGCCGAGGGGCCGGCCGACGATCCCGGGGTGCGCCGGCTGCGGGCGCGGCAGATGCGCAACTTCCTCGCCACGCTGATGCTGTCGCAGGGCGTGCCGATGCTCAGCCACGGGGACGAGTTCGGGCGCAGCCAGGGCGGCAACAACAACGCCTACTGCCAGGACAACGAGCTGTCGTGGGTGCGCTGGCCGGAGCCCGTCCCCGCCGGGGGCGCGGGCGCACCGGCCGGGCCCGGCGCACCGGACGAGGCGGACGAGGCGGACGAGGCGGACGAGGCGTCGGTGGCGGACGAGGAGCAGTGGGCGCTGCTGGCGTTCGTCCGGCAGATGGTGTGGCTGCGGCGCGACCATCCGGTGTTCCGGCGCCGGCGGTTCTTCCAGGGGCACCCGATGGAGGGCGCCCACGACGAGCTGTCCGACATCGCGTGGTTCACGGCGGGCGGCGAGGAGATGGGGCCGCGCGACTGGCAGTCGGTGCATGCCAAGTCGCTGGCGGTGTTCCTCAACGGCAGCTCGATCTCCGAACCGGGTCCCCGGGGCGAACCGATCACCGACGACTCGTTCCTGCTGATGTTCAACGCCCATGACCAGGCGCAGGAGTTCAGGGTTCCGGAGCATCTCGGCCGGCAGTGGCAGATCGTGGTGGACACCGACCGGCCGCAGGCGGTGGCGGACGGCGGCGGCGCCAAGGTCAAGGCCGGCGACCGGCTGACGCTCATCGGCCGGAGTCTGCTGGTGCTGCAGCGGCCGGCGTAGTGGCGGCGGCCCGCCGGACCGGGGAGCCGAGGGCGATACCGAGGATCAGGACAGCGGCCCCGACGGCGACGGCGAAGGCGGCGGAGGGGCCGTGGGCCTCGGCGAGCCGGCCGGCGGCGGCCAGGGACAGCGCCTGGCCGCCGACCACCGCGCTGGTGAGGAACGCCATCGATTCGGCCAGCCGGCCGGCCGGCACCAGCCGTTCGGTGAGGCCGAAGAGCGTGATCAGATGCGGGGCAATGGCCACCCCGAGCACCACGACGACCGGATAGAGCGCCCCCAGGGTCCGTACGAACAGCAGCGGCACGGACAGCACGATCAGCGCGGCGGCGGCCGCCCGCCAGCGTGTCGGCAGTGCGATCCGGGCGGGGACCAGCGCCAGTGAGAGTCCGGCGACCGCGCTCATCACCCCCATCGCGGCGTAGACGAGTCCGGCCTGGGCGGGCTGGTGGAGGCGTTCGGTGAGCGCGGTGATGCCGGCCTGGCAGGCGCCGAAGAGAACGCCCTGCAGCGCCATCGAGGCGCGCATGCCGTGCACCGCACGGGGCATCCGGGGGCGGATCGGCCGGGCGCCGGGCGCCCCGGCACGGAGGTCGTCCGTCGTGGGGGCGGGCGGCCCGCCCGAGGGGGCGCTGGACCGCGGCGCCTCGCTCGTGGGCACCGGCGCCCCGGCCGCCGGGTGCGGCACCGCGGCCGCCGGGTGCGACAGCGCCGCCGTCGGGTGCGGCACCGCCGCCGTCGGATGCGGCACCGCCACCGTCGGATGCAGCACCGCCGCCGTCGGATGCAGCACCGCCGCCGTCGGATGCAGCGCGAAGGCCGAGCCGCAGACCGCGAGCAGCAGCGCGGCCAGAGCGAGCGCCACGGCCGGGTGGGCCACCGTGGCGGACAGTCCCACCAGCGCCGGGCCGAGCACGAACGACATCTCGTCCAGGGTGCCTTCGAAGGACAGCGCCGTATTGATCAGGCGCTCGTCGGCCCGTGCGCGGCGGGCGAGCGCCACGAGCCGGGTGCGGGCCAGCGGCCCGATCTGCGGTACGCCGGCACCGGCGAGCAGCCCGATCAGCGCGAGCGGCAGCGCCTCGGTCCGGGCGAGGGCGGCGGCCACCAGCGCGGCCACGGCGAACGCATCGAACCAGCAGGCGGCCAGCACCACCGGCCGCTGCCCGTGCCGGTCGGCGAGCCGGCCCAGCAGCGGCCCGCCCACCGTCTGACCCGCCGCCAGCGCACCGCCCACCAGACCCGCGGTGGCCAGCGAGCCGCTCGTCCGCGCCACCAGCAGCAGACTGCCGAGCTGGCACATGGCCGTGGGGAGCCTGCCGAGGAAGGAGATGACGGGCAGCATCGGCCCGCTCAGCGCGAGCACCCGGCGATAGGTGGCTATGGCAGCGATCATCGCCAGACGCTATCCGGGCACGGTCCGCGTACCCCACACACCGGACGTACGAAGGTCTACGGCCACACGCCCCGATCCCTTGGAGGAAGGGACGACACCAATGCCGGGCGGGATGACACAACGGGCCGTCAGCGGGGTACGGGTGTTCCCATGACGCAGCCACCGAGTACGTCGCCGACCGCCACCTACCGGCTGCAGCTCCAGCCGGACTTCCCGTTCGCCGCCGCCGAGCGGGCCGTCCCGCATCTGGCCGCGCTCGGGATCTCCCATCTGCATCTCTCGCCGGTGCTGGAGGCGGTGCCGGGGTCCCCCCACGGCTATGACGTGGTCGATCATGCGGCGGTACGGGCCGAGCTGGGCGGCGAGCCGGGGCTGCGGGCGCTGGCGGCGACGGCCCGGTCGCACGGCCTCGGGCTGGTCGTGGACTTCGTGCCGAACCATATGGCCGTGCCGCAGCCGGTGTCGCTGAACGGACCGCTGTGGCAGGTGCTGCGCGACGGCCCGTCCTCCCCGTACGCGCGGTGGTTCGACATCGACTGGGACGCCGGACACGGCGGCCGGCTGCTGCTGCCGGTGCTCGGCGGCCGGCTCGGCGACGAGGCGCGGCACTTCCGCGTCGAGGGCGAGGTGCTGCGCTATCAGGAGCACGCCTTCCCGCTGCGCCCCGGCACGGCGGGGCTGCCGCTGACGCGCCTCCTGGAGGCCCAGTGGTACCGCCTCGCCTGGTGGCGGCTGGCCCGCAGCGAGCTCAACTACCGCCGTTTCTTCACCATTTCGGAGCTGATCGCGGTCCGCGCCGAGGATCCCGAGGTCTTCGAGGCGACCCACGGCACGGTGCTGCGGCTGATCCGCGAGGGCGTCATCGACGGGCTGCGCATCGACCATCCGGACGGCCTGGTGGACCCGCGCGGCTATCTGGCCCGGCTGCACGAGGGGACCGGAGGCCGCTGGACGGTCGTCGAGAAGATCCTCACCGGCGACGAACAGCTCCCGCGGAGCTGGGCCTGTGCGGGCACCACGGGCTATGACGCCCTGCGGCACATCGACGGCCTGTTCGTCTGCCCGCAGGGTGCCGGACGGCTGTTCTCGCACTACCGGGACTTCGTCACCCCGCTCGCCGACGAGGGCGGCGACTGGGAGGAGACGGTGCGCCGGGCCGCGTACGAGGTCATCACGCACGATCTCTCGGCGGAGGTCGAGCGGCTGGTGCGGACCGCGGCCCGGATCAGCGCGCGCGTCCCCGAACCGGGCGACCATGCGCCGTGGGCGCTGCGCCACGCCATCCGTGAGCTGATGGTGCGGCTGCCGGTGTACCGCCCGTACGCCGCCGATACCGGGCAGGCCGAGCGGGATGCGGCGATGCTGGGCACGGCTGCGGCGGGGGCGCGTACCGCCTTCCGGGTGCCCGCGGAGGGGCGGGCGGTGGATCTGATCCACGATCTGGCGCTCGGCCGGCTGACGGACGACCCGGACCACGGCAGCGCGGACTGCGCAGACTTCGCTGCGCGGTTCGCGCAGACCGCGTCCGCGCTGCACGCCAAATCCGTGGAGGACACCGCCTTCTACCGCTATCCGGTGCTGCTGTCGGCCTGTGAGGTCGGCGGCGCCCCCGGGGAACCGGCGCTCCCGCCGGAGGCGTTCCATGCACACTGCGCCCGGGTGCAGCGGGACCGGCCGGCCGCCGGAACGGTGCTCTCCACGCACGACACCAAGCGCAGCGCCGACGTACGGGCCCGGATCGCGGTGCTGTCGGAGTGCCCTGACCGGTGGCGGGACGTCCTGGGCGCGATGGCCGACGGCGCGGTGTGCGAGGTCGGCGCCAGTGGCATGAACGGAGCCGGTCCGGCGGATCCGATGGTGTCGTGGCTGGCCTGGCAGACCGCGTTCGGCCTGGGGGCGCCCGGCGACGGAGCCGCGGCGGAACGAGTGGCGCCCGCGGTCCTCAAGGCCGTACGGGAGGCCGGACTGCGCACCTCGTGGACGGAGCGGAACGCGGGCTACGAGGAGGCGGTCGCGGAGTTCGTACGTAATGGACCGTGCGGTCCCACGGCTGCCCCGCTCGCCGCGCTGGACGGGGAACTCGCCCCGTTCATCCGCGCCAATGTGCTGGGCGCGGCGCTGCTGCACCTGACCATGCCGGGCGTTCCCGACCTCTATCAGGGCACCGAACGCGCCTATGCCGCACTCGTCGACCCGGACAACAGGGGGCCGGCCCACTTCCTCCCGGAGCTGCTGGCCGAGCTGGACGCCGGCAGCGCGCCGCGCGATCTGTCCGCCGAAAAGCTCCGGCTGACCGCCACGGCGCTGCGGCTGCGGCGCGATCATCCCCAGTGGTTCGGCGCCACGGCGTCGTACGAGCCGGTGTATGCGGAGGGCCCGGCGGCCGAGCACTGTGTGGCGTTCTGCCGCAGCGGCCGGGTGCTGACGGTGGTGACCCGTCTGTCGCTGCGGCTGGTGGAGACCGGCGGCTGGTGGGACACCCTGCTGCGGCTGCCGCCGGGCGGCTCCTGGCACGAGCGGCTGACCGGCCGCAAGCTGCCGGGCGGCACGGTGGTGGGGCTGAGCGAGCTGCTGGCGGCGTCACCGGTGGCGCTGTTCGTGGAGGAATGACGCAGCATCATTCACCCGCTTCACAGGACGCGTTCCCCGCCGCGCGCAGCAACTCGGTGAACTCCGCCGCCGCACCCACCGGTTCGACCCGTGAGAACACGGTGATGTCCCGGTGCCAGGGCGGATCGGTGGCCACGGACGCACAGTCCAGGCCCCGGAGTTCATGGGCCGCGGTCAGCAGCACACCGACGCCCGCCGAGGCCATCCGGACGGCGGTCGAGCTGTGCTGGGTGCGGACGGCGGTACGCGGGGTGAAGCCGGCCCGTGCGCACTCCAGGTCCAGCCAGCGCCGTCCGTCGACCACCGGCTCCAGACTGCAGCGCACCCACGGGCGGTCCGCCAGCTCCGCGAGACGTATCGTCTGCCGGGCGGCGAGCGGATCGCCGTGCGGTACGACCAGCACCATCCGTTCCTGACCCACGACGGTGACCGGTCCCGGCCAGTCCTTGGGGCGCGGCCCGAGCGCCATATCGGCGACGCCGCGGGCCATCTGGTCGGACAACTCCTCGGTCGTGGCGTACTCATGGAGCACCAGGCGCACGCCCGGATGCTCGCGGGCCCAGCGTGCGCAGACCTCCGGGAGGACCCCGATCGCCTGTGCATGCACCGTCGCGATATGCAGTTCGCCGCTCTCCGCGCCGCCCGCCGCGAGCGCGGCGCGGCGGGCCTGCCGGGCGCTGCGGACGGCGAGTTCGGCGTGCGGGAAGTAGGCCCGGCCCATCACGGTCAGCCGCACCCCGCGTGTCATCCGCTCCAGCAGCGGGCCGCCGACCTCCCGCTCCAGCGCCTTGATCTGGTGGGAGAGCGCGGACTGCGTGACGTGCAGCGCCTCGGCGGCGCGGGTGAAGGACTCCTGCTCGACGACCGCGACGAGGTACTCCATCTGCCGCAGACTCATGCCCGCCCCTCCCGGTGCACCTGGCCCACCTCATGAAGTCGCCCCATGAGGACTCTGCATCAACTCCATAGAAACATTGCCTTGGACTCATCGCTGCAGGTAGGCGGAGTCTGCTCACATGAGTCAGACAGACGCGAACACGACGGACGTCCTTGTCATCGGCGGCGGCACGGGCGGCTACAGCACCGCGCTGCGCGCCGCGTCCCTGGGCCTGCGGGTGGTGCTGGCCGAACGCAATCTGATCGGCGGCACCTGCCTGCACCGCGGCTGCATCCCCAGCAAGGCCATGCTGCACGCCGCCGAGCTGGTGGACGGGATCGCCGAGGCCCGCGAGCGGTGGGGCGTCAAAGCCACCGTCGACTCCCTCGACTGGCCGGCCCTGGTGGCCACCCGCGACACCATCGTCGCCCGCAACCACCAAGGTGTTGTGGGGAACCTGCGGACGGCGGGAGTGCAGGTCGTCCAGGGCACGGCGCGGCTGACCGGTCTCCGTACCGTCCACATCGAGGGCGCCGGGGAGTTCACCGCGCGGCGCGGCATCGTCCTTGCCACCGGGTCCCGGCCGCGCCTGCTGCCGGGGCTGACGGCCGATGGCCGTCGTGTCGTGACCAGCGACGACGCGCTGTTCGCCGCCGGACTCCCGGCATCCGTACTGGTCCTGGGCGGTGGTGCGATCGGCGTCGAGTACGCGTCCTTCCACCGCTCCATGGGGGCCGACGTCACGCTCGTCGAGGCGGCGGAGCGGCTGCTTCCGCTGGAGGACGAGGAGGTCGGCCGTCATCTGGCACGCGGACTCAAGAAGCGCGGTATCGCGGTCCGTACCGGCTCGACGCTGACCGGCACCGAGCTGCTGCCCGACGGCGTACGGGCCACCGTGCGCACCCCGAAGGGCGAGGAGCTGGCGGTCGAGGCCGAACGGCTGCTGATCGCGGTGGGGCGGGTCCCGGTGACGGACGGGCTGGACCTTGCGGCGGCCGGGCTGTCGGCGGACGAGCGGGGGTTCGTCGCACCGGTCGACCGGTCGCGGCTGGAGACCGCCGTGCCGGGGATCCATGTGGTCGGTGATCTGCTGCCGCCGCCGGCCCTGGGCCTCGCCCATGCCTCGTTCGCGGAGGGCCTGTTGGTGGCCGAGACGCTGGCGGGCCTTCCCGGACGTGCGGTGGACTACTCGACGGTGCCGCGGGTGACGTACTCCTCGCCACAGACCGCGTCGGTCGGTCTGACCGAGGCCGAGGCGCGCGCCCGCGGCCTGGAGATCAAGGTCAACACCATGCCGCTGGCCGCCACCGCCAAGGGCATGGTGCACGGTCAGGGCGGCATGGTGAAGGTGATCGCCGCCGCGGACGGGGCGGGCGGCGATGGGGGTCTCCCCTGCTCGAACGAAGTGGAGAGCTTGGGGAACACCGGCGCGGTGCTCGGCGTCCATCTCGTCGGGCCTCATGTCTCGGAGATGATCGCGGAGAGCCAGCTGATCGTCGCCTGGGAGGCCGAGCCGGCCGATGTCGCCGCGCACATCCATGCGCACCCGACGCTCTCGGAGGCGGTCGGCGAGGCATTTCTGACGCTGGCGGGACGGGGGCTGCATCAGCACTGAGCGGCCGCCCCGACCGGTTAATTCGGTTGCGATGCCGCATACGCCGGCGAACCATGGCCCCGTACGCCCGATTTTCCCCGAACCAGGAGCACGGAATGCGCGGATTCCTCGGAACTACTCATCGCCCCGACCGGACGACAGTTCTTGAGGAATCCACTCTCCATGCTTCCTTCGCACACCCTGAACATCGGGATTCTCGCCCACGTCGACGCGGGTAAGACCAGCCTCACCGAGCGACTGCTCTTCGACACCGGTGCCATCGACCGGCTCGGCAGCGTCGACGCCGGTGACACCCGGACGGACACCGACGAGCTGGAGCGGCAGCGCGGCATCACGATCCGCTCGGCCGTCGCCTCCTTCACCGTCGGCGGGGTCCAGGTCAATCTCCTCGACACCCCCGGGCACTCCGACTTCATCGCCGAGGTCGAGCGCGCCCTGGGGGTGCTCGACGGCGCCGTCCTGCTGCTGTCCGCGGTGGAGGGCGTCCAGGCCAGGACCCGGGTGCTGATGAAGACGCTGCGACGGCTGCGGCTGCCCACCCTGCTGTTCGTCAACAAGATCGACCGGGTCGGCGCCCGGGACGAGGCGCTGCTCGCGGACATCCGCCGGCTGCTGGCGCCGGTCGCCGTCCCGATGGCGTCCGTGACCGGCCTCGGCACCGCACAGGCCGACGCGGTGCCGTACGCCCTGGAGGACCCCCGGGTCCGCGAGCGGATCGCCGAAACGGTCGCCGAGGTGGACGAGTCGGTCCTGGCCCAGCTGGTGGGTCCCGCACCCGGAGCGCACGGCCGGGGCCATGGCGGCACGGAGCCGGACGGGCCGGAGCTGACCGCGGACCGGCTCCGCAAGGCGCTCGCCGCCCGGACCGCCGACGGCTCGCTGCACCCGGTGTACTTCGGCTCCGCACTCGGCGGTCAGGGCGTCGGCGCGCTCATCGACGGCATGGTCCGGCTGATCCCGCCGGCGCCGGCCGGCACGGGCACCGCTCCCCGGGGCACGGTCTTCGCCGTCCACCAGCCGCCGAACGGCGAGCGGACGGCCCATATCCGGCTCTACGAGGGCGAGTTGCGGCCACGCCGGCAGATCGAGCTGCACCGGCCCGGTGCGGACGGCACCGACGGGTCCCTGACCGGACGGATCACCGCTCTCGAAGTCGTCGGCCGGCCGGCCGGCGACGGCGGGCCGCTCACCCCGGGCAATATCGGGGTGGTCCGCGGGCTGCCCGGCATCCGGACCGGCGACCGTCTCGGGCCGGCCACCGATGACCCCGCGGACAGCGCCCTGTTCCCCTCCCCCACCCTCGAAACCCTGGTCCGGGCGCGCCGTCCGGCGCACGCCGCCGCGCTGCGCGCCGCGCTGCTGACGCTCGCCGACCAGGACCCGCTGCTGCGGGCGCGCCCCGCGCCGGACGGGGCGACCTCGGTGCTGCTGCACGGCGAGGTGCAGAAGGAGATCATTGCGGCCACCTTGTGCCAGGAGCACGGCATCGAGGCCGAGTTCGCGCCCAGCCGGGTGGTGTGTGTCGAGCGGCCGTGCGGGGTCGGCGAGGCCTGCGAGGAGATCGCCAGGCACGGCCACACCGGGCCCTGGGCCACGGTCGGCCTCCGCGTCGAGCCGGGCGCCCGGGGCTCCGGCCCGGTCTTCACGTACGAGACCGAACTGGGCGCCCTGCCGCACGGATTCCACCAGGCGATCGAGGAGACCGTGCTGGCGACCCTGCGGCGCGGACCGCACGGGCTGGCGGTGACGGACTGCCGGGTGGTGCTGACCCGTTCCGGCTTCGTCGGCCCGCTCAGCACCGCCGGGGATTTCCGTACGGTCACCCCCGTCGTACTGCGGCGGGCGCTGCACCGGGCCGGCACCCGGGTCCACGAGCCCTACCACGCCTTCGAGGCCGAGGTCCCGCTCGCCGCGCTGGCGCCGGTGACCGCCCGCCTCGCGGCGCTGGGCGCCGCCTTCGCCGAGACCACCGCAGGGCAGCACTCCTGGCTGGTCAGCGGTTTCCTGCCGGCCCGTCATGTACCCGAATTCCAGGGGCTGTTGCCCGGTCTGACGCATGGAGAAGGGCTGTGGACGTCCCGTCCCTCGGGGGACCGGCCGGTGCGGGATGCCGGGCGGGAGCCGGTGCCGGAGGACGGTGCGGCGTCGCCGTCGCCACGGGGCGGGTCCGTATGAGGACCGCCCGCTCAGCGCTCCGTCAGGACGTAATCCACCCGGCCGAAGGTGATGTGGTCGCCGGGGCCGACCGGCACCTCGCCCACCACACGGCGGCCGTTGACGCAGGTGCCGTTGGTGGAGCCGAGGTCGCGGAGCAGCCATCCCTTGCTCGCGCTGCGGAGTTCGGCGTGGGCGCGGGAGACCGTCTCGTGGTTGAGCCGCAGGCCCATGCCGGGTGCCCGTCCTATGCGCAGCGGGAGCGGACCTGGCTCCGGCAGCAGCAGCTTCGGCAGCCGCTCCATACGCCATGCGCGGCGCACCCTGAGGTGGAACGCCGACACCCGGCCCACCATCCGCAGCATGACTCCCTGGACCTTGCCGCGAGCCGCCAAGTCGGCCGTGACCAGGTCGAGTTCGGACTGCTGCTGGGCGGTGAGGACGAGTTCCAGGCGCCGCAGGAAGGTGTCCTGGGAGAGCCGTCCCTGCGCCGCACCGTCGCGCAGCAGGTCGAGGGCGCGTTCCCGGTCGGCGTCCGACGGGCGCGCCGGACGCGCGGGGAACTCGAGCGAAGTCATACCGCGATTCTCCGGCCACCGCGAGCCGCTGTCCAGGCAAGGTAGGTGCGCGGGACGGTGCGGGTGAGCCCGCGGGCGCGCCGGAACGGCTCACCGGGATGGCGTGAAGCCGGCCCGTATCGCCGCGCCGGGCTGTCGGGCGGCGCGGCAGCATGCTTTCTTCGTCAGGTACCGGGACCGAACGAAGGAGGACGGCCGTGCTGTTCGAGGTGTGGGCACCGAAGGCCGGGCGGGTCGCTCTCCAGTGGGCGGGTGAGCGGGCCGGTGAGCCGGACGTCCCGCTGGAGCCCGCTGCCGGACACCCGGGCCGGTGGCGTACCGAGGCACCGGCCGTCGACGGGGACCGGTACGGCTTCCGGCTCGACGGCGGGCCGCCGCTGCCCGATCCGCGCGCCGTGCGGCTGCCGGAGGGCCCAGGGGGCCCCGGTGCGGTCGTCGAGCACGACCGGTTCGGGTGGCGGCATCCATGGCCCGGCCGCCCACTGCCCGGCGCGGCCCTCTACGAGCTGCACATCGGGACGTACACCCCCGAGGGCACCTTCGACGCCGCGGCCGCGCGGCTGCGGCACCTCGCCGACCTGGGCATCACCCATGTCTCCCTGATGCCGGTCTGCCCGTTCCCCGGCAGCCACGGGTGGGGCTACGACGGGGTCGCGCCCTGGGCGGTGCACGAACCGTACGGGGGGCCGGACGGGCTCAAGCGGTTCGTGGACGCGGCGCACGGCCACGGGCTGGGGGTCGTGCTCGATGTGGTGCACAACCACCTCGGCCCGTCCGGCAACCATCTCCCGGAGTTCGGGCCGTACTTCACCGACACCCACCACACGCCGTGGGGCGCGGCGGTCAACCTTGACGCCCCCGGCAGCGACGAGGTGCGCGGCTATCTCCTCGACTGCGCGCTCTCCTGGCTGCGTGACTACCGGCTCGACGGGCTGCGGCTGGACGCCGTCCACGCACTGCACGACGACGGCACCCCGCACTTCCTGGCCGCATTGTCCGCCGCCGTCGACGCGCTGGCCGGGCAGCTGGGGCGCCCGCTGTTCCTGGTCGCCGAGTCCGACCTCAACGATCCGCGCACCACCGCACCCCGGACGGACGGCGGGCACGGTCTGCACGCGCAGTGGAACGACGACTTCCATCACGCCCTGCACACCGCGCTCACCGGCGAATCCCAGGGCTACTACGCCGACTTCGCGCGCGCCCCGCTCGCCGCTCTCGCAAAGACGCTGACCGGCGGCTTCTTCCACGACGGGAGCTATTCCAGCTTCCGCGGCGAGACGCACGGCGCGCCCCTCGACCTGCGGGTGACGCCCGCCTACCGGCTGCTCGCCTACGCCCAGACGCACGATCAGATCGGCAACCGCGCGCTCGGCGACCGGCTCGCTGCCGGTCTCTCCCCGGGGCTGCTCGCCTGCGCCGCCACGCTGGTGCTGTGCGCGCCGTTCACACCGATGCTGTTCATGGGCGAGGAGTGGGGGGCCACCACCCCGTGGCAGTACTTCACCGCTCACACGGATCCGGAACTGGCCGAGGCGGTACGCGCCGGGCGGCGTCGCGAGTTCGCCGCGCACGAGTGGGCCGGTGACGCCGGCGACTGGCCGGATCCGCAGGACCCGGCGACCCGCGACCGCTGCGTGCTGGACTGGGGCGAACCCGCCGTGGAGCCGCACACCGCGCTGCTGGCCTGGCACCGTACGCTGCTGGCGCTGCGCCATGAGCTGCCGCCGTTGACGGACCCGGATCCGCGCCACACCGGCGTCCGCTACGACGAGGAGGCCCGCTGGCTGCTGCTGCGGCGCGGGCCGCTACGGGTGGCGGTCAATCTCGCGCGGGACACCACGGCCGCCATTCCGGTCGGCGGCGACGGCGCGGACGGGGACGGCGGCGGTGAGGGCGGCGGGGCCGGGCTGCAGGCCCTGGCGGGCTGGCCCGCGGCCCGGCTTCCCGGGGCGGACGGCGTGCTGCGGCTGCCGCCGGAATCGGCGGTGGTGCTCGGGCCGTAGGGCGGGGCTGCCGCGGGGCCTCAGTGCGAGAACTCCGAGATGAACGCCGCGCAGAAGGCCTCCAGATCGGCCGGCTTCCGGCTGGTGATCAGGGTGTTCGGTCCGCTGGTGCAGATCTTGACCTGTTCGTCGACCCAGGTGGCGCCCGCGTTGCGGAGGTCGGTCCGCAGGCTCGGCCAGGAGGTCAGCGTGCGGCCGCGCACCACATCGGCCTCGATGAGCGTCCACGGTGCGTGGCAGATGGCCGCCACCGGCTTCCCGGCGTCGAAGAACGCCTTGACGAACGCGACGGCCCGCTCGTCCAGACGCAGTGCGTCCGGGTTGGCCACCCCGCCCGGCAGCACCAGTCCGTCGAAGTCCGCCACGGTTGCCTCGTCCACCGTCAGATCGACGGGGAAGGTGTCCGCCTTGTCGAGGTGGTGGAACGCCTGCACCTTTCCCGCGCGGGTGGAGACCAGCGTCGGGCCGCCGCTCGCGTCGGTCACCGCCTGCCACGGCCGGGTCAGCTCGACCTCTTCGATGCCCTCGGTGGCCACCAGAAATGCCGTCTGCATAGTGCGCTCACGTCCCTTCATCGGGTCGAGAAGTGAGGAAGAGCCCCACTCCCACACCTCTCGACCATAACGGGCCGAAGCGCTTTCGTTCATCCGCAGAACCCGGCCCCGTGGACCGGCCGGAACAGCGCACTCGCAGCCGCCGCAGGGCCCACGGCCCACCGCCTGTCCCGCTCGCCCGATCGTCCACTCCATCGACAGGTGGTGGACACTGTGTCCATGCCCCTGCATCTCTCCGACCTGCTGGCCCGGCCCGATCTCCGGCTGTCGGTCACCTACGACGTGCCGCCGCAGCAGCTGGCCCGCACCATCGAAGCGGCGACGGTCTCGGATCTGCCGACGCCGGGCAAGTGGCTGCAGGGCGGCGAACTCCTCATGACCATCGGCCTGTTGCTGCCGATGGAGCCGGCCGCCTGCCGGGCGTACGTCCGGGACGCGGCCGAGGGCGGGGCGGCCTGTCTGGCGCTCGGGCTGGGGCAGGGACTGCCGTACCAGGAGGCGCCGGAGCCGCTGGTGAGGGCGGCCGAGGAGGCCGGCCTGCCGCTGCTGACGGTGCCGGACGAGGTGCCGTTCATCGCCGTCACCAAGGCGGTCTTCGACGCACGGGCCGACGAACAGCGCGAGCTGCTGCACCGGGCGTTCGCGACCCAGCGCCGGCTGACGGCCGCGGCGACCGGCGACGGGCTGCGGCCGATGCTGTCGGAGTGGACGGCCGCCACCGGCGTGGGCGCTGCGGTGCTCGACCCGCTCGGGCGGCTGCTCGCCACGAGCGAGCGCGAGCGGCGGACCCTGCCGGCGCAGGCGCACGATCTGCTCGAACGGGTTGCCGCGCGCGGACTGCGCGGCAGCGCGTCCAGCACGGCCGCGGGGCAGCAGCTGGAGGTGCAGCCGCTGGGCGCGCGGCGGCTGCGCGGGCTGCTGCTGCTCACCGGCCGGCCGGACGACGCCGCCCGTTCGGTCGTACCCGGCCTGGTCTCGCTGCTCTCCCTGGAGCTGGAGCGCCGCCATCTCCGCGATGAGCCCGAGCGCCGCCGCCGGTCGGCGCTGCTGTCGGAGCTGCTGGCCGACGAGGATCCGTCCGCCGACCGGGCCCGGGACATGCTGCACTCGGTCGGACTGACGGCCGAGCGGGTGCGGGGGGTCGTGGTGGAGGCGGCAGGTGCCCCGGGGGGCCGTACGACAGCCGGTCCCTCGGAATCCGGGGCCGGGGCGGCGGACGGCGCCGCGCAGGAGATGGCCGCCGATCTGGCGCTGGCGATGCCCGGCGGCCTGGTCAGGGTCGTGGACGGGGCGCCGGGCGCGGTCATCGAGGCGGTGGTGGGCGAGGAGCTGGACATCCACGAAGTGCTCGCCCGCTTCGCCCCGCGCTGCCCGGCCGGCATCGGCCCGGCCACCGCTCCCGAAGCGGTACGGGTGTCCCTGCGCCAGGCGGCCGGACTGCTCGCCGTCAGCCGGTCGGGCGGCGAGCCCGCGGAGGCCCGGCAGAGCCAGGCCAGCCGGCTGCTGCTCGACCTGGGCGACCGCAGCACGCTGCACGGGTACGCCGACACCGTGCTCGGCCCGCTCGATCTCGCGGACAACGGCGAGGAGCTGATCGCCACCCTCGCGGCCTGGCTGGAGACCGGCGGCGCCTGGGACGCCACCAGCCGGCACCTCGGCGTCCACCGGCACACCGTACGCAACCGCCTCGACAAGGCCATGGACCTCACCGGCCGCCGCCTCGACGACCCCGACGACCGCTTCGACCTCTGGCTGGCCACCCGCATCCGCCGCGGCGGCGCTCCCGCCACCGGCCCCGGCGGCCGGCCGGCTCCCCCACCGCCAGGCCGGTGACATGACGCCCTGCCTGCCGGGCCGCCCTTCACTCTCTCCCCAGCACCGTCTTTACTTCGATGGTGACCTACGAGATCCGCACCCTCACGCCCGGCGCCGCCGGCCCCGCCCCCACGCCCGCGTCCGCTCCCGGTTCCCCGCGCGGCGGCGGGCGCGGCACCTTGGTGGCCGTCAGCGATCTGCACGTCCGCTACCGGGAGAACCGCGACATCGTCGAGGGGTTAAGACCGGAGTCCGACGAGGACTGGCTGCTGGTCGCCGGCGACGTCGGCGAATGCGTCTCCGACATCCGCTGGGCGCTCACCCTGCTCAGCAGCCGGTTCGCCAAGGTGGTCTGGGTGCCCGGCAATCACGAGCTGTGGACGCCGGACCACGACCCGGTGCAGCTGCGCGGCGTGGCGCGCTATGAGCATCTGGTGGAGATCTGCCGGGAGTTGGGCGTCCTCACCCCCGAGGACCCCTATCCCGTCTGGGAGGGCGCCGGCGGCCCGGCCGTCATCGCACCGCTCTTCCTCCTCTACGACTACACCTTCCGGCAGCCGGGGGCGGCGTCCAAGGAAGAGGCGCTCGCCCGGGCCGAGAAGGCCGGAGTGGTGTGCACCGACGAGCACTTCCTGCACCCGGACCCGTACCCGTCGCGGGAGGCGTGGTGCCGGGCACGGGTGGCCGCCACCGAGGCCAGACTCGCCGCCCTGCCGGAGGAGTTGCCCACGGTGCTCGTCAACCACTGGCCGGTCGTGCGCGAGCCGACCCGGCCCCTGTGGTACCCGGATTTCGCGCTGTGGTGCGGTACGGAGGCGACCGCCGACTGGCCGCACCGGTTCCGTGCCGCCGCGGTGGTCTACGGCCATCTCCACATCCCGCGGCTGCTGATCTGCGACGGCGTACCCCACCAGGAGGTCTCGCTCGGCTATCCCCGGGAGTGGCAGCGCCGCGCCTCCGCACCCGGCCGCCCGGTGCAGATCCTGCCCGCGCCGGCCACCGTCGCCGCCGGAACCACGGGGACCCCCGCATGATCGACAAGCTGCTGCCGGCCCCCGTCGTCACCGCCGAGGCCTTCCACGACGCCCCGGTGTCCGAGATGTTTCCCGAGGAGTGGGCGCTGGTCTCCGACGCCGTGCCCCAGCGCCAGAAGGAGTTCGGCACCGTACGCGGCTGCGCCCGCAGCGCCCTGGCCGAACTGGGCATCGCCCCCGCGCCCCTGCTCCCCGGCCCCGGCCGGGAGCCGCAGTGGCCGCCGGGCATCGTCGGCGCCATGACGCACTGCGCCGGCTACCGCGCCGCCGCCGTGGCCCGCTCGGCCGACGTACGGACGGTCGGCCTGGACGCCGAACCCCACCTGCCCGTGAACGACCCCGGCGTGGTCGACCTCATCACCCTCCCCGAGGAGCGCGCCCAGCTGCGCCGACTGGCCGCCGCACAGCCCGACATCTGCTGGGACCGCCTGCTGTTCAGCGCAAAGGAGTCCGTCTACAAGGCGTGGTACCCCCTCACCCACCGCTGGCTCGACTTCGAGGAGGCCCTCCTCACCCTCGACCCGTCGAACGCCACCTTCACCGCCCGCCTCCTCGTCCCGGGACCCGTGGTCGACGGCACGGAACTCACCGAATTCAGCGGCCGGTGGCTCGTGGGGGCGGGGTTGGTGGTGACGGGGATCGTGGTGAGGCGGTGAGGCGTGAGAGGGGTGCGGCGGGTCCTCACCCCTGAACAGCGCGCGCGGCCGGACCGTCCGGAAGATGCCCTTCCCTCTCTCCGTCAACACATCACCCGTAGTGGCCGAAAGTGGAGGAACAAACTGCGGCGAGACGGACGGGAACCCCACGAGAACAGTGCCATTGACCTCGCAGTAGAGCAACTTCCGGACATTCTCCAGCAGGATGCGACAACGGCACCCGGGACAGCTAGCGTTGGCGGAAATCCGTGGGTGCAAGGGGGGAAACATGGATCCGGTCACTGCTGCCGCAGCCGCCGCGGTCGCGCTGGTGGTCAAGGGTGCGTTGGAGTCTGCCGGCCAGGAAGCCGGCCGCTCCGGATGGAGCGGCGGCGCGAGGCTGATCGAGCGGGTGCGTGCCCGCTTCCGGGGCGACGGCGAGGCGGTGGACGCACTCGACCGGGTGGAGCAGAGCCCGGATGACACCGCGGCACAGGAACAGTTGCAGCGCCTGCTGCTGGCCCACATGCTCCGTGACCGCGACTTCGAGTCCGATATCCGCCGACAGGTCGATGAGGCGGTGGCGGCCCACGGCGGCACGGCACAGGTGAACGCGGCCCTGATCAAGAACGCCCAGGTATTCAACGAAAAGGTCGAGATCCAGGGCGACTGGAACATCTCCTGAAGCCATCCGGGCCGGCACGAAAGTTCGACTTCATGAGTGAGGAAGCACCGGCGGGCGACGCTCCGCACGGCGCCGGGACGGGCGACACCTCAGACCCCGCACACGACCGCGCACCCTCCGCGCCCGAACGGCACGACGAGGAGAGCGACGGCCCGGTCAGCGAATCGCAGGCGCTGCATTCCCTGGTGAACGGCGGAGGCCATGACGATACCGAGCGCTCCGAGGCGGTGCGTGCGGGCGCCATCGCCGACCTCATCGCCGAGCGCCTCAACGCCGACGCCGCCGGAACCCGGATCGGCACGCTGGCTCTCTTCAATGATTCCGTCAGTTTCGGTGGCGGCTTCGTCACCGGGGGCCGCAGCGGAGCCCGGGCGTCGGGCGGACCCGCCACGATCGCCCTCGATGACGCCGAACTCTCCGAATACACCGAGCTGTACATCCATCCCGACTCGTACGACGAAGCGCTGGACCTCCTGCGCGAACGCCACCTTCTGGTCTTGACCGGGCCGCCGGGCAGCGGTCGCGAAGCAGCCGCCGTGAATCTCCTCGCGGAGGCGATGGCCATCAGCGGCACGAGCGGCGGTGCTTGTCACCGCGTCCTCGACCCGACGATGATCGCCGCACCTGGCTGGGAGCCGCCTGCCAAGAACAGCGGCTTCCTCGCCGTTCTCGACGACGGCCCGGCGGGCTCCGAAGCGTTCGGGCCGGCCACTCTCCGCGGACTGGCCGCAGCCGTGGCCGGGCTCCGGGCCGCACGGAGTCATCTGGTGCTGGTCGGCGGTCATGAACTCGCCGTCGCCGCCTCCGGCACCGATGGGGTGGCCTGGCATCACCTGTCCGGTGTCGACCCGGTGGCTCTGGTGAAACGCCGGGTACTCGGGCACGGCCCCGAGCCCGGGAAGGAAGAAGAGCTGCACGCCCTGCTCGACACGACCGGTGCGACAACCGCCCTGCGCGAGCGCCCCTCTGCCCGGCACGCCGCCCGGCTGGCCTCGGTCATCACGGCTGAGGGAGATCTGATGGCCGAGGTCGCCGCATTGCGGGACCCGAGCGACCAGGTACACGCATGGTTCAGCCTCCACCATGAGCCGGAGGCCATCGGATTCGCCCTGGCCGCAGCCGTGCTGGAGGACAGCAGCTACCTCACGGTCTCGGATGCCGCCATGGCGCTGCGCAACGCCCTCGCCCCCGCCGGCGACGCGCCACCGGATGTCCGCTTTCGCGACCGCCTCGGATATGAACAGCCCTGGATCGAGCTGACCTTCACGGGGCGGAGTGCGCCGGCGGGACCTCCGCGCGTACGGTTCCGCAGCTCACTGCTGCGGCAGGTGGTGCTCGCCTACGCCTGGACGACCCTCGACGGGCGCCGTGAGGCCGTACTCGCCTGGCTGCGCCGCCTACTCACCCATGCCGACCTCGAGGTGCGGGCGCGGGCCGCTGTCGCTGCCGGCGTACTGGCCTGGGCCGATCACGACTACGCAGTGCACCGCTTCCTGAAGAGCTGGGCGGGCAGCACCTCTTGGCCGGTACGGCAGGCCGCGGCGACCGCACTCGGCCTGGCCGGCAGCAGGCCGGAAGCGGCCGAGCCGGTCTGGAACCTGCTGCATGCCTGGGCGCGCGGGGGGTCCTCCGCGTACGAACGCAGGCTGGCCGGCACGGCGGCCAATGCCGTCGCCGGCCTGCTCGGCAGGGCCACACCCGAGCGCGCACTGGACGTGCTGCACGACGCCCTCGACCGCAAGGACGACTGGGGCACCCTCACGCCCGTCGCATGGGGTGGTGTGCACCTTCTCCACCAAGGCCGGGCCGGTCATGTGCTGGAGGCGTACCTCGACTGGTCCGCCCCGCAAGATCTCTCGCCCATGGTGGTCAAGACACTGTCGGCGTTCGTCTTCGCGGCCTCCCACCCGTACGAGGAGACCGCACGGAACGCCACCGGGACCGTGGACGGCGCCGTGGCCGGGGTGCCCCTGCTGCTCAGCCTGCTGCCCGCCCAACGCACGCGGCTCGCTGAGCTGTGGGCGCGGGCGCTGGCCCGCAAACCGGTCCAGGACACGGCCCTTGAGGCGCTCCACAGGTGGATCGACGACTACGCCGACCGCTGCCCCGGTTCCCTGGACGAGATCCGTGACCTGCTGGTGGACATCTCACACCGGCCCGGCAAGCACCGTGAACGGCTCCTGTGGTGGCTGGAGAAGTGGGCGAACGACCGGGAGCGGCCCTCTCGCCACGCCGCGGCTCTGCGCCGCGCCGTGGAACGGGCGGCGTGACCGATCGCGGGCGCAGATCGCAGGGGGCCCTCGATCACGTACAGGGCGACCCGCACAACGCAGCGGAGGAGAACGGTGGAGGAGCTGACCTACGACCCCGTGCTGGACAGCCAGACGGTGCCCCGGTGGCGCTTGTTGAATCCGCTGCGGCCGCCCGCCCCGGGGAGGGCACTGGTGCTGGTACCGGACAGCGGTGTCGCGCTGACGGTGCGTCCCGGCGAGGAAATTCCCGATGCCCGCTTCGGCACCTACCAGAGCGTCTTCACGGTGGACCTGACCGAGCACCGGCTCATCCTGGACATCGCGCTGCTCAGCAGGGATGCCACGTTCTCCTTCCGCAGCCGGGTGGACGTGGTGTGCCGGGTCGCCGACCCCGCCGAGGTCGTGGCACGCGGCATCCGGGACATGAGCGGCGCGCTGTACGGCCACCTCCGCAGGGTGCTGCGCCGGGTATCGCGTGAGTACGACATCGGGGAGTTCCACGAGGCGGAGGAGGCACTGAACCGTGCGGTCCGCGACTTCACCGGTGATTCCGCCGTACGGCTGCGCAACACGCATGTCGAACTGCTGGTGGACGAGGACGAGATCGCTGCCAGCGGCCGTGAGTTCCGTGACGTCGTACGGGAGACCCGGCTGGACGGGATGCGCCGCACGCGCCACCTGGACATGATCCGGGACGATGGCGTCGAAGGAATCATCGCCGAGATCATGGAAAGGGAAGGGCCGCGCGCCGCACTCGCCTGGATCGAGAAGGGCGAGACCGAGAAGCGGGAGGCACGTCTCCAAGCCATGCGGATGGTGCTGGAGCGCGGTGACGCCCACCGCGAACCCTTCGAGCAGACCGAGCTCGAGCGGGCCGTGGTCGAGGACGTGCTCGGCGACGGTGAGGGACCGTTCGGCGGAGTGCGCCGCGGGCGGCTCAGGGGAGCCCTCGCCGCCGGCACGAGGTCCGAGCGCCCGGAGCCCGAACGGCGCGAGGAGGATGAGTCCCCGAGCCGCGGCGCCCTGCGCGGCGAGGTGGTACCACCGCGTCGTGACACCGCGCCCCCGGAGGACGAACCGGTCCCCCCGCGACACACCGCGCACGAGTCCGCCGCCCCGCCCTCGTCCGGTTCGGCGCCCTCGGACTCGGCACCGACGGAGCGCGTGAGCCGGGTGCGTGGCACCGCCAAGCGACCGGGCGGCGGCACCGGCAGGGGCGGGGGTGAACGACGATGACGACACCCAGGAGCATGGCAGGGCCTCCGCCACGTCCCGCGGACGGTTCCGTGGGCGCAGCCTCACCGTCACCGGATGATGCCGGGCCGCCACGCGACTCCGTGCAGGAGAACCGGCCGGCGCCACCGCAGATGATGTGGCACCACGGGACGACGGGTCTTCAGTCGCTCGTCGTGTGGACCGAGCGTGTTCCCGGACGCGGCGAAGATGCCGAACCCTTCGTCGCCCATCACTTCGGGACGCAGCAGGGCATGCTCGCGGTCTTCGACGGATCCGGTGGCGCGGGCTCCTCGCCCGCGTGGCAGGCGCCGGACGGAGAGACCCGGACCGGCGCATGGGTCGGTTCGCGAGTGGCCCGGCTGGCTGCCGACTGCTGGTTCCACGATGTCGTCGAGCGCGGTCAGGCGGATACGCCCGAACAACTCACCCAGTACCTCAAGTACTTCCTGTCCAAGGCACCGCAGCGGCGCAGCAAGATCGTGGGGACGATGCGTCGCCGACTGCCCACCACACTCGCGGCCGTGCAGTACCAGATGCACGAGGACCGGTCCATCGAGTGGCAGGCGCTCTGGGCCGGAGACTCCCGCGCCTACACTCTGCAGCCCGGCGCCGGGCTACGCGTACTCACGCGCGACCATACCCACGAGAGCGACGCGCTCGAACTGCTGCGCTCGGATCCGCCGATGACCAACTCCATCTGCGCGGACCGGGAATTCGTGGTGGAGGTCCAGCGCATGTCGTTCCAGCTTCCCTGTGTGTTTCTGGCGGCCACCGACGGCTTCTTCGGATACGTCCATACACCGGCAGAGTTCGAGTACGTACTGCTCAGCACCCTGATGCAGGCGAACAACGAGCACGAATGGGCCGACCTGATCCGTCGTGAGGTACAGGGCTACACCGCGGACGACGCCTCCATGGCCCTGATCGCACTCGGCTATCAAGACGTGACACACCTCCGCGATGCCTTTGCGGACCGGTATGTCGCCGTGCGCGAACGCTACGCACGCGGGAGGCCCCAGGGCACCGATCAGACGGAGAGAATCCGCGGCTGGCAGGACGAGACCTGGCGCACCTACCGCGCCGCCTACGAGACGTTCCTTCCACCGCTGCCGGAGGAGCAGGCATGAAGAACGGGGATGTGATCGCGGGCTACCGCATCATCAGCGAGCCGACCAATGCCAATGGCGGCAAGTGTATGTGGGCCTTCGCGGAGAAGGACGGCCAGCAGTTCTTTTTGAAGCGCTTCCTGGAGCCCAAACGGCCTCGCGAGGGCTCCACGGCGAGCGCGGCCAGCCGGCGTATCCGCCTGGAGGTGTGCGAGGAGTTCGAGAACCGGCACCGCACCATCATGAAGCGGCTGCGCCCCGATGCCCGGGGCGGCGGCAATCTCGTCCTCGCCAAGGACTTCTTCCACGAGGGCAGCACGTACTACAAGGTCACCGAGCGGATCGACACCTCTACGCTGGAGAAGCCGCAGGCACTGGAGCCCCGCCAGAAAGCGGTGCTGCTCAAGACCCTGGGGATGAGCCTGCAGCAACTGCACGACATCGATGTGGTGCACGGTGATCTCAAGCCGCTGAACGTGCTGGTGCAGAAGCGGGAGGGCGTGGCCTTCCACACGGCGAAGCTGATCGACTTCGATGACGCCTATGTGTCCCGTATTCCGCCGGGGCCCCAGGACATCGCCGGGGACTCCCTCTACGGCGCACCGGAGTGGCGGAACTACGTACAGGAGGAAGGAGCCGTCCGGCCCGAGCACCTCACGACGGCGGTGGACATCTTCGCTCTCGGGCTGATGACGCACTACTACCTGACGGGTGCGACACCCGGGCACGCCGAGCAGTACGGCTCCCCGGCGGACGCGGTCAACGCGGGCGACGAGCTGACGATCGACACGCGCCTGTCGGATTCCATGCGCGGTCTGATCCGGGCCATGACGACACGGGAACCGGGGCGCCGGCCCCGGATGGCCACCTATCTGAAAGCGCTCAAGGACCCTCAGGTCTGTGCACTCCAGCACCGGCGGCCCGGTACCTCGGGACCGATGGATCCGAAGCCGGCAAGTACGGGCGCCGCGACAACGAGCACGGAACCGGACGATGCGGCACCACGCACCAGCCGCATCCGCGCCAACCTCACGGGCGGCAGGAGCTCGCGTCCCACCACCGGCGCGCCCGGGCCCGCTCCGGCAGCCGCTTCCGGCCCCGAACCCACGGCGGCTCCGACGCCGCCGAAGGAGCCCGAGTCCCCCGCGCGAAGGACGTCCAGGGTGCGGATCAACCTGGGCGATCGCCGCAAGCCGTAACGCCAGTCCAAGGAGGCACCACATGAACGCGAACGTCGAGCAGTATCAGGGGAACCTTCAGTACGCGGTCGACATCGTGCTGTGCATCGATGCGACCGCCAGCATGTTCCCCGTCCTCGACTCGGTGAAGTCCAGTTCGCTGCAGTTCCATGACCGTCTCCATGACGTCATGGCGAAAAAGGGCAAGGCGATCAGTCAGCTCAGGCTGAAGGTCATCGCCTTCCGTGACTTCGGCGACGATCCGTCCAATGCCATCGAGCAGACGGACTTCCTCCAGTTGCCCGCGCAGTCCGACGCCTTCGAGGCCTTCGTCCGGGGAATCGATGCCGCAGGCGGCGGCGACATCCCGGAGTCCGGCCTCGAAGCACTGGCTCTCGCCATCAACTCGCCCTGGGAGAGGGGGCTCGACCGAAGGCGGCACGTGGTCGTGATGTTCACCGACGCGCCTGCCCACCCGCTGGGCACGGCCGGTGCCTCGGCGCAGTCGTACCCCTCCTCGATTCCGCGCAGCATGGACGAACTCTTCGAGCAGTGGGGCTATGCGCGCAGCCAGAGCGCGGTGATGGAGCAGTCGGCGAAGCGGCTGGTGCTCTTCGCGCCCGAGAGCAGCCCGTGGTCGGACCCCATCGCCGAGGAGTGGGACCTGACGCTGCACTTCGAGTCCAAGGCGGGTGAAGGACTTGAGGAATTCGAGATGGACGAGATCATCGAGACCATTGCGAACAGCCTGTGAACCTGGAGCTGCCGGGTTTTGAGCTGAGCGTAGCCGAAGGAATTCTCAAATTCAGCTGGCGGGGCTTCGCCTGGCTGGAGGTATTCATCGACCGCTGTGTCGCGGTGAGGTTCAGGCCGCGCGGGCAGGACGGCAGCCAACAGCTCGTATTCCAGCTCCGGCGGGAAAATCAGGAATCCGGTGGCACCGTCGTGGCATTGGCAGATGTCCCGCCCGAATTGGCCGCGCGGGCACAGCAGTTCGTGGCGGCTCTCGAGCGCGAGTACGGGATCAGGAACGTGACATCGGAGGAGGCGGAAGAGGAGCCGCTGACCCGAGTCCCCTCCGCCGGCCAGGACTGGCTCGTCTCCCCTGCGGGTGCTCCTGCAGAGGAGCTCTACGCCGAGGTGTTCCACCGGATCGAAGCAGAACCGGCGTCCTAGGCGCCGGGGGAAGGGAGAGGGGTGTCGGGGGCGAACTGGCGGTGTACGGCATGCGATACGTACAACGATCCCGATCTGAAGGCGTGCGAGGCCTGCGAGACAGAGCGAGGCGTTGCGCCGGCGGCCAAGCGGCCGGGAGCCGCCCGGCCGTCGGCCGATTGGCAATGCCGTCAATGCGACACGAACAACGACCGAAGCGATCTGTCCTGCATCGTGTGCGGGACAGGATGGAAGGCGGCGAAGAAGGCCGCGCCCAAGCGGCCGTCGGCCAAGAAGACGGCCACCAAGAAGACCACCGCCAAGCCGTCCGGCACGGGGTCTGCCGGTGCCCGGAAGAGCACGTCGACGTCCCGGCCGAGGAGCGGTACGGACACCCCCCGTACGTCGCCACCCCGCAAGAGCACCAGCACCGGCGGACGGAGCGCCCCGCCCCGGGCTGCAGGAGGAGAAGTCTTCTACCCGTCGGCGGCAGCGCACGGCTACACCCCCACCGCCCCGGCTCCCCCACCCGGTATGGCGCCACCGCCCGTCCCGCCGCCTCCGCCCTGGACCACCGCGCCTGGCTACCGGCCACCCGTTTACAAGGCTCCGAAGTCCCGGGGCAAGGGCACGGGGTGCGTCTTGGGAGTCCTGCTCCTCATCGCCTTTCCCCTACTGAGCAAGGCTTGCGACGCGCTCTCCAGCGGTATGAGCGGGCCCGGAGCGTCATCCGCCAAGAGCGGTCCTCCCTCGTGCCCCGAGCGGATCGCTTCGGTGCTGCCGGGTGGTGACGGCGCCGCATTGGTGAAGGCGTTCCGCACGAAGAACAAATCGATCATTCTCTGCCGCACCGAGGACGACAAGCTCTTCTACTACGGAGAGTTCAGTGATCACCGGGAGCGCGGAATCGCCATGCCCGCGAAAAAGACGCCGGATGGATACGAGGCACACAACGACCCGTACCGCTACCGCATCCACGACGGAGTCGTGACGATCTACCAGTCGGGCCGACGCATCGGCCAGGAGAAGCTCACGCCCGTGTCGTCACCCTCTTAGGCCGCCGGCCGAAGTGGGCCGACGGGGGACGTGCCGGGCCGGTCGTCGCACCCGGCCCCGCCCGTCCTCCCCCGCGTCAGCCCTCGTCAGCCGTCAGCCGCAGCGAGATGCTGTTGATGCAGTACCGCTGGTCCGTGGGGGTCGGGTAGCCCTCGCCCTCGAAGACGTGGCCCAGGTGGGAGCCGCAGCGGGCGCAGCGGACTTCGGTGCGGACCATGCCGTGGCCGCGGTCCTCGATGAGTTCGACGGCGTCGGAGTCCTTGGGGTCGTAGAAGGACGGCCAGCCGCAGTGGCTGGCGAATTTGGTGTCGGAGCGGAAGAGCTCGGCGCCGCAGGCGCGGCAGGAGTAGACGCCCTCGGTCTTGGTGTCGGTGTACTCACCGACGAAGGCGGGCTCGGTGCCGGCCTGGCGGAGTACCTGGTACTCCGCGGGGGTCAGCTCGGCGCGCCACTGCTCGTCGGGCTTGTCGATCTCGTACGGCATCTGGGTCCTCCTCAGCTAGCTGCCCAGGCGGGACAGGATGGCGGGGCCGAGGTCGGTCACATCGCCCGCGCCCATGGTGAGAACAAGGTCACCGGGCTTCGCCATTCCGGCGATGACGTCCGGGACGGCGGCCTGGTCGCTTTCGGGGGTGACATCGGCGCCGGCGGTGCGCGCGGCGTCGATGATCAGGGCGCTGCTGACGCCCGGGATCGGGTCCTCGCGGGCCGGGTAGATGTCCAGCACGACGGAGGCGTCGGCGAGGGCGAGCGCCTGGCCCATCTCGGTGCCCAGCTCCTGGGTGCGGGAGAAGAGGTGCGGCTGGAAGACGACCAGCACCCGGGAGCCCTCGGCGGCGCCGCGGATGGCTTCCAGGTCGGCGGCCATCTCCGTGGGGTGGTGGGCGTAGGAGTCGATGACCTGCACCCCGGCCGCCTCGCCCTTGAGCTGGAGGCGGCGCTTGACGCCGGTGTACTTGCCGAGCGCGGAGGCGAGGTTGTGCGGCGGGAGGTCCAGGGCGACGCCGGCGGCCAGGGCGGCGACGGCGTTGTGGGCGTAGTGCCGGCCCGGGACGGAGACCGTGAAGGTGAGGATCTTGCCGCTGGTGAGGGTGACGGTGACATCGCTGGTCAGGCCGCGGGGGTTGACCTTGAGGATGCGCACGTCGGCGTCCGGGGACTCGCCGTAGGTGACGACCTCGATGTCGTGGCGGCCGGAGATCTTGGCGGTCAGCTCGCGGGCGCCGGGCTGGTCGGCGGCGATGACCAGGGTGCCGCCGGGGCGGATGCGGCCGACGAAGGTCTCGAAGGACTCGTAGATCTCGTCCATCGAGGCGTAGTTGGCGTGGTGGTCCAGCTCCACGTTGAGGATGATCGCGACCTCGGGGGCGTACTTGTGGAAGCTGCGGTCGCTCTCGTCGGCCTCGGCGACGAAGATCTCGCCGGAGCCGTGCGCGGCGTTGGATCCCGGGGCGTCGAGGTCGCCGCCGATGGCGTAGGACGGCTTGAGGCCGAGGGCGCCGAGGGAGACGGCGAGCATGGAGGTCGTCGTCGTCTTGCCGTGGGTGCCGGCGACGGCGATGGGGCGCAGGCCGTCCATGAGGGAGGCGAGCGCGTCGGAGCGGTGCACGACCGGGATGCCGCGCTCGTGGGCGGCGGCCAGCTCGGGGTTGTCCGGGCGGATCGCGGAGGAGACGACGACGCTGGTGGCGTCGGCGGCCAGATGACCGGCGGCGTGGCCGATGTGGACCGTCACACCGAGGGCGCGCAGGGCCTGGGCGGTCGCGGAGTCCTTCGCGTCGCTGCCCGCCACCTGGGCGCCGCGCTGCGCGAGGATCTTGGCGATGCCCGACATACCGGCTCCGCCGATGCCGATGAAGTGCGGCCGGTCCATCGAGGCTGGGATGGCGGGTGCCATGGGTGGGTCTCCCTGATCGTCGATCATCGCGAGCGGTGGTGCTGTCCATGATTCTCGCACCCGGCACCGACAGTGCCGGTCCGTGGACCCCGGCAGGCTGCGAGGACCGGCCCGGCGCGCGGCGTTCAGCGGCGGATCAGGCCCTGTGCGGTGGCGGCGGCGACCGCGGAGGTACGGGAGTCCACGCCCAGCTTGGAGTAGATGTGGACGAGGTGGGACTTGACGGTCGCCTGGCTGAGGAAGAGCTGTTTGCTGATCGCCGCGTTCGACAGACCGTCGGCGACGAGCTGGAGGACCTCGGTCTCCCGGCGGGAGAGCGCGGTGGCGGGGGTGCGCATCCGGTCCATGAGGCGCAGCGCGACGGTGGGGGCGAGCGCGGACTTCCCGGCGGCGGCGGTGCGTACCGCGGCGGCCAGCTCCTCCGGCGGAGCGTCCTTGAGGAGGTAGCCGGTGGCGCCGGCCTCGATGGCGGCGAGGATGTCGACGTCGGTGTCGTACGTGGTCAGGACGAGGACGCGTGGGGCGCCGGGGCGGGCAGTGATCGCCGCGGTGGCCTGGGGGCCGAGCATCCGGCCGCCGAACTGGAGGTCCATGAGGACCACGTCGGCCGCGAGCCGCGCGGCGAGGTCGACGGCCTGCTCGGCGGTGGGGACGTCGGCGACGATCTCGAAGTCCTCCTCGGTCTCCAGGACGGCGCGCAGTCCGGCGCGTACGACGGGGTGGTCATCGGCGAGCAGCAGCCGGATGGGGGTGTCCGTCGCGGTCACGGGGCGGCCTCCGGGATGGCGTCGGGCGCGGCGGCGGGGCAGGGGAGGGTGACGGCGACGGCGGTGCCTTCTCCGGGGGCGGACTCGACGGCGAGGGTGCCCCGGAGGGCGCGGGCCCGGGCACGCATCGCGGCGAGGCCGAAGCCGGTGCCGGCGGCCGCGGCGGAGCCGGGGGCCGGCACCTCGGCGGGGACGAAGCCCGCGCCGTCGTCGACGACGTCCAGCGCGACCTCGGTGTCCATGTAGCTGAGGGTCAGCTCGGCCCGTCCGGCACCGGCGTGCCGCACGGTGTTGGCGAGCGCGGACTGGGCGATGCGCAGCAGGGCGACCTCGTGCGCGGTGGGGAGCGTGGTGGGCGCACCGGAGACCTGGCAGTGCACGGCGAGACCGGAGGTACGGGCCGTGGTGGCGCAGAGCCGCTCCAGGGCGGCGGGCAGCGATCCGGTCTCCAGGTCGGGCGGGCTCAGCGCACGCACGAAGCGGCGCGCCTCGGCGAGGTTGCCGACGGCGGCGGTGCGGGCCTGCCGGACATGGCCGAGGGCGGTGCCGGGCCGCTGCGGCAGGGCGCGCTCGGCGGCCCGCAGCAGCAGCTGGATGCTGGACAGGCCCTGCGCGAGGGTGTCGTGGATCTCGCGGGCCAGCCGCTCGCGTTCGGCGAGCACGCCGGCGGCGTGTTCCGCGGCGGCCAGTTCGCTGCGGGCGGCGGTGAGTTCCTCGATGAGCCGGCGGCGCTGTTCGCTCTCCCGGTAGAGGGCCTGGTAGCCGAGGACGACGGCGACCGCGACGGCGGCGCCCAGGGCGGGGCCGAGCACCGTGCCGACACCGAGGGTGTGGGTGTGCAGGCCGAATCCGGCGACGGCGAAGACGGTGGTGGCCGCGACGGCGGGCAGTGCCGCGCGGAGCGGCAGCAGATGCAGCTGGACGAAGAACAACGGGAAGGCCAGCCAGACCCCGTCCTGGGTGAGGGCGAGCAGCACCAGCCAGATCAGGGCGACGGCGGCGAGCCAGAGGGCGGCGGCGCCGGTGGAGCCGCGCAGACGCGGCAGCCTGGGGCCGATGGCGTACACGGCGCCCAGTGCCGCCGCGGTGGTGATCACGGCCGGGGCGTTCGGGGCGTGCGCGGCGAGGGCGCGTACGGCGGCGAGCGCGAGCAGCGCGGCCACCATCAGATGCAGGCAGCTGCGCAGGACCCGCAGGACGGGGGTGAGGGAGTGAGCGGTCACGGCTTCTTCGGTCACGGCCCCCTCAGGCTAGGTGCCCGCCCCACCTGCGGCATCAACCAAAGGGTTGACCGCGGGGCACACCTTTCGATCCCGGCGGACCGTTCCCCGGCGCGATGTCCGCGACCCGCCCGGGGAGCGACGGTGGGGGCCGGCCGCCGGGCAGTGGAGTCCGGCACCCGGATCCGAGGAGGGCATCGCTTGTGTTCGTCGCCTGGAGGGACCTGAGATTCGCCAAGGGGCGGTTCGCCCTGATGGGCACCGTCATCGTGCTGATCACGATGCTGGTGGGTCTGCTGTCGGGCCTGACGGCGGGCCTGGGCCGGGAGAACACCTCCGCGATCACCGCGCTGCCCGCCGACCATCTGGTGTTCTCGGCGCCCGCCGACGGCAGGGGCGTCACCTTCGCCGATTCGCGGCTGACGGAGCGGACCGTACGGGCCTGGGCGCGGGTGCCGGGCGTACGGCGCGCCGACCCGCTGGGCATCGCGACGACGAAGGCCCAGGCGGGCGGCCGGACCGCCGCGGTGTCGGCGTTCGGGGTGCGGCCGGGGTCGGGGACGGCGCCGGGGCGGGTGGGTGACGGTGCGGTGGTGCTGTCCGGGAAGGCCGCCGCCTCGCTCGGGGTGCGGGCCGGGGGCACGCTGACGCTGGGCGGCCGTACGTTCCGGGTCGCGGCGGTGTCGGGCGCGGCGATGTACAGCCATACGCCGGTGATCTGGACGTCGCTGGAGGACTGGCGGCGGCTGGCGGGCGGCCCCGGACCGGCCGCCGGTGAGCGCTCCGCCTCCGGGAAGGACGGCACATCCGGCGGCTCCGTGGGCGCGACCGTGCTCGCCCTCTCCACCTCGTCGGCGGCCGGGCTGCCGGCCGCCGACAAGGCGCTCGGCACGCGGACGGTGGGCACCGGCGACGCCTTGCAGGCCATCGGCTCGTTCGCCGCCGAGAACGGTTCCCTGCAGCTGATGCGCGGCTTTCTGTTCGCCATCTCCGCGCTGGTCATCGGGGCGTTCTTCACGGTGTGGACGATCCAGCGCGGCGGCGATGTCGCCGTGCTGAAGGCGCTGGGCGCCTCGACCCGCGCTCTGCTGCGGGACGCGCTCGGCCAGGCCGTCGCCCTGCTGGTGACCGGGACCGGTCTGGGCACCGCCGTGGCGGCCGCGGTGGGCGCCGGGATCGGCGGCACGGTGCCCTTCGTGCTCGCCCCGTCCACCGTGCTGGTCCCCGCCCTGATCATGATCGCGCTGGGTGCCGCCGGCGCCGCGCTCGCCGTCCGCCGCATCACGTCCGTGGACCCGCTGACCGCCCTGGGAAGTGCCCGATGAGCCTCGAACTGACCGATGTCACCCTCACCTACCCCGACGGCGATGCCCGGCTGACCGCACTGGACGAGGTCTCGCTGACCGTGCCCCCCGGATGTCTGACCGCGGTGATCGGCCCGTCCGGCTCCGGCAAGTCCAGCTTGCTCGCGGTCGCCGCCACGCTGATCGGCCCGGACCGCGGACGGGTGGTGATCGACGGCACGGACACCGCGGGGCTCGGCCGCGCCGCGCTGACGACGCTGCGCCGCACCAGCATCGGTACGGTCTTCCAGCAGCCGAATCTGCTGCCGTCGCTGACCGCCGCCGAACAGCTGCAGGTGATGGCCCATCTGGACGGCCGGCCGGCCCGTAAGGCGCGGGCGCGGGCGCGGGAGCTGCTGGCAGCGGTGGGCCTGGAGGGCCAGGCCGGCCGGCGGCCGCATCAGCTGTCGGGCGGCCAGCGGCAGCGGATCAACATCGCGCGGGCCCTGATGAACGAGCCCGCGGTGCTGCTGGTGGACGAGCCGACCAGCGCCCTGGACCAGGAGCGGGGCGCCGCGGTGCTCGCACTGCTGCGCACCCTCACCCGCGAGCGCGCCACCGCGACGGTGCTGGTCACCCACGACCCTGCGCATCTGGACGCGGCGGACGCGGTCGCCGAGGTGCGGGACGGCCGGCTCCGCCCGCGGCCCGTCGCCCGCCCCTGACCGCACGGACGGGACCGGCGGCGGTGGGCCGCTCAGCCTCCGGCGGTCCCCTGGGGCTGGTCGTCCGCCGCATGCGAGAAGAGCTTGAGGACCGGGACACCGACCTTGTGGCGGGCACGGGAGGCCCAGTCGCGGTGGAAGAACTCCTCCACGAAGTGCGGGGTGGTCAGCACGATCACCTCGTCCGCCGTGGTCTCGTCGACGACGGACCGCAGCAGGTCGAGCGGATGGTCCTCGACCACCTGTCCGACGGCCTGCGCGCCGGTGTCGCGCAGCGCCTGCAGCGTGTGGGCCAGGGCGAGCTCGGCGGGGGCCTCCGACCGGGCGCCGCCGGGCTCCTCGCCCTCCCTTACGGCGTCGTCGAACTCACCGAGGGCGACATCGTCGATGGCCCTTAGCAGAACATCCTGCTTGCCGCGAGGCTGCATGAGCACGACGAACGAGATCCGGTCATCGCCGTGCAGGGTGGTCACAAACTCCACATCGGCGGGCGTCAGTGGCTTCTCGATCATCAATACGCTCGTGAACACGACGGACGCCCTTCTTCTCTTCGGGGCACCGCATGGCACGGAGCCCGACAGACACCATCCTGCCCCGTCGCCGTGCGGGACCTGTTGGCTTTTAGTGTGCCCAACGGAAGCTAAGCGGAACAGGTAATTCCGCCGATTGTCAGGACCGACGGTAGCGAGTGAAGAGGAACCCGGCCTCCTCCAATACCGACGCCAGGGCGAACCGCTCCGGCACCGGAACGGCGGGGCCGTTCATGATCCTCGGCGCATCGCCCACGGCGACCACCGGAGCCAGCGACAGACACAGCTCGTCCAGCGCGCCGGCCGCCGCGAACTGCCCCAGCAGCATCGGCCCGCCCTCCGTGAGCAGCCGGGTGTGGCCCTGCCCGGCCAGCACCCCGGCCACCCGGGCCGGATCGACGCCCTGCCCCTCACCGGCGAACAGCACCTCGACGCCCGCGGCACGGGCCTTCGTCACCCGGTCCGCCGGCGCGCCCGCGCCGGTCAGCAGCAGGGTGGGAACCAGCGGCTCGGTGAACAGCGGCAGGCTGAAGTCCAGCCCGAGGCCGGCGCTCACCACGGCGATGGCGGGGGCCGGGCCCTGGCCGGCGGCGGCCCGGCGGGCGGCGAACGCCTCCCTGGCGCGGGCCGGCCGGTAACCCTCCTGCCGCACCGTCTCCGCACCCACCACCACCGCATCCGCGAGCCCCCGCAGCACCCCGAAGATCCGCATATCGGCGTCGCTGGAGAGCGGCTGCGAGCGGCCCTCGTGGTGGGCCGCGCCGTCCACGGAGGACACCATGTTCGCGCGCAACCAGCCGGTGCGCCCCGAGCGCACCGGATCGTCCGCCGCCGGGTACGCATAGGCCTCGGCCAGCTCGTCCAGCGTCCACTCGCGGTCCACGGGGTCGAGCGCCCCCACCACGGTGTTCTCGGCGTCAGGGGCCGCGGCGGAGGGGGCGAAGAGGGGGAACAGGCGTCGCATGGCGGCAGTGTGACATGCCTCGCTCACCGGACCGGCGGCCACCGCACACGAGATAGGCTGGACGGCTGTGTCGCCTTCCCAGCACTCTTCCCCGCAGCCCGACCCGATAGCCGGACCGCCGGCCGACGGTGACGACGCTGCGCCCGCCGCGCTCACCGCCCGCGCCCCGCAGGTCCCGGCCGACCGCCTGGTGGCCGAGATGGTGCCGCCGCCGCGTTTCCAGGGCGCCCGCTTCGACACCTACCTCCCGGACCCGAAGCAGCCCAGCCAGGCCGAGGCCGTCCAGGTCCTGAGCGACTTCGCGGAGAGCATCGACGCCGGGCGGGCGAGCTCGGGCAAGCGGCGCTGGTTCGCCAGGAAGCCCGCGGCTCCCCAGGGCCCGCGCGGCGTCTATCTGGACGGCGGCTACGGCGTCGGCAAGACGCATCTGCTCGCCTCCCTCTGGCACGCCACCCCTGCCCCGTCCGAGCGCAAGGCCTTCGGCACCTTCGTCGAGCTGACCAACCTCGTCGGCGCGCTCGGCTTCCAGCAGACCGTGCGCACCCTCGGCGAGCACAAGCTGCTGTGCATCGACGAGTTCGAGCTGGACGATCCCGGTGACACGGTGCTGGTCTCCACCCTGCTCGGCAAGCTGGTGGACGCCGGTGTGGCGCTGGCCGCCACCTCCAACACGCTGCCCGGCAAGCTGGGCGAGGGCCGGTTCGCCGCGGCCGACTTCCTGCGGGAGATCCAGGGCCTGAGCGCCCACTTCCGTCCGCTGCGGATCGACGGTGAGGACTACCGCCACCGCGGCCTGCCCGAGGCGCCCGCCCCGTACGACGACGAGACCGTCACCCGCACCGCCTACCACACGCCCGGCGCCTCGCTCGACGACTTCCCCTCCCTGCTGGAGCATCTGTCCAAGGTGCACCCCAGCCGCTACGGCGCGATGTGCGACGGCATCGAGGCGGTCTGCCTCACGGACGTCCAGGCGGTGCCCGACCAGTCCACGGCGCTGCGCCTGGTCGTTCTCGCGGACCGGCTCTACGACCGTGAGGTACCGGTGCTGACCTCCGGCAAGGCCTTCGACGAGCTGTTCAGCGAGGAGATGCTGCGCGGCGGATACCGCAAGAAGTACTTCCGGGCGATCTCCCGGCTGACGGCACTGGCGCGCGACGCCAAGCCGCTGGTCGAGGGCGCCGCCTAGGGCGTGTCGTTTGGATCAGGGCGGATCAGGGAGCGGGGTCTGGTTCGTGCGATCGCAAGGCGGAGGAGGGAGTCGACGCGGAGCGTCGGC